>JBEVIH010000084.1:0-18145 GCA_040510815.1 Xanthobacteraceae bacterium
GCTGGGGGCAGGACGGGCCCTACCGCCAGCGCCCGGGCTTCGGCACCCTGGTCGAGGGCATGTCCGGCTTCGCCGCCATCAACGGCTTTGCCGACCGCGAGCCGGTGCTGCCGCCGATGTATCTCGCCGACGGGGTCGCCGGCCTCTACGGCGCTTCGGCCGCCATGATCGCCTTGCGCGAGGCCGAGCGCGGCGGAAGCGGGCAGGTGATCGATCTGCCGCTGCTCGATCCGCTGTTCGCGATCCTCGGGCCGCAGGCCGCCAACTACCGGCTCACCGGCGAGGTCAAGCCGCGCACCGGCAGCCGCTCGACCAATTCGGCGCCGCGCAACGCCTACCGCTGTAAGGACGGCCGATATGTCGGGCTCTCGGCCTCGATCCAGAAGATGGCCGAGCGCCTGTTCCGCGCCATCGGCCGGCCCGACCTGATCGACGATCCGCGCTTCCGCAGCAACGCCGACCGCGTCAAGAACGCCGCCGCGCTCGACGCCGTCATCGGCGCCTTCATCGCCGAGCGCACGCAAGCCGAGAACGTCGCCTTCTTCGAGGCCGCCGAGGTCACCATCGGGCCGATCTACGACACCGCCCAGATCGTCGAGGATCCGCACGTGATCGCGCGCGAGCTGATCGCCGACTATCCCGACGCCGAGATGGGGCAGCTGCCGATGCATCACGTGGTGCCGCGGCTCATCGGCACGCCCGGCTCGATCCGCACGCCGGCACCGCGGCTCGGCGAGCACAATCGGGTGCTGCTCGCCGAGGTCGGCGTCGGCGACGCCGCCTATGCGGCGCTGGTGGCGGCGGGGGTGGTGGGCGAGGGCGAAGACGGCGCGGGCGGCCAGGACGGCGCGAGCAGCGAGTGAACGAAAGGTTTGCGTGTCAACAAACTGAATCGTCTGACTTGGTCTGTGCGCGTGCCGCACGCTCCCACCCTCCCCTGGAGGGGGAGGGTCGGCGAGCGTAGCGAGCCGGGGTGGGGTGAATGCTGAGAAGGAAGGTCGGCACTTAAAGCTCACCCCACCCCGCTCGCCGCCTTCGCGCTGCGCGCTTCGGCTGGCTCGCGACCCTCCCCCTCCAGGGGAGGGTGGCGCCGAGTTCGTGGCGCAGTCGGTCAACGACTCCCGGTGCGTTCCATCCCAGTTCCCGACCCGGGAACTGGCGGCCGCCGTCGGGCGTTGCCTTACAGCCCTTTCGTCGAGGAGGTGAGCCATGGAGCCGATGGCCAGCGCAACTGCCGAGCAGTTCACCAGCGCCCTGGGCGAGGCGGTCGTCCGGGTGTGGAGCAGGTTGCCGCAGGACGTCCAGCATCATCTGTTCGAGCATGCGGTCACCTCGCGCGGCGAATCGATCCGGTCGCCGCTCGCGGTCTTTTTGCATGACCGGCATCCGCGCACCTGGGACCCCTGGGGCAAGCGGGGCCAGATGGCGGAGCCGGACAGCCTGGGAGGGTAGGGCGCAGCGCGGCTGCGCGCGCCTGCCTACAGCGCCAAACCCTTGGCCTTGTACACCGTCATCGCCGCCGGCGCGGCGAGATGGCGGATGAACGCCTTGGCGGGCTCCGGCTGCTTGGCGGCGGCGGCGATGCCCGCCGAGATGGTCGCGATCAGCTGCAATTCGGCCGGCAGCATGCCGATCACCTCCACCTCGGGATTCGACATCAGCTCGGACACCAGTTGCAGCCCGATCTCGGCCTCGCCGCTCGACACCAGCACGCTGACGCGCCCATCGGGCCCGCCGGCGGCGAGCTTGACCTTCGGCGCCACCTCGGCGGCGATGCCGAGCTTGGCGAACACGCCCATGATGTGGGCGGCGGTGACGCCGCCGCCGGCCGGCGCGGTGTGGCCGATGGATTTCGCCGCCAGCAAGGCGCGCCGCAGCGCCTCCGCCGACGACACGTCGGGCTTGGGCGCGCCCTTGCGAACCGCAATGCCGATGCCGGTGCGCGCGACGTCGGTGCGGCCGGGTGCGACCTTGCCCTGCTTGATCAGCTCGTCGAGCACCTTGCTGTCCACCACCACGACGTCGGCGCTCTCGCCGGCGTTGAAACGGCGGGCGAGCCCGCCGGAAGGCCCATAGACGACGCGCACCACGTGCCCGCTGGCGCGCTCGAACGGCGGCGCGATCTCCTCGATCGCCGCCTTCATGGCGGTGGTGATCATGGCGTCGATCACTTGCGCCTGTCCCTGGGCCTGCGCCGCGCCGCTGGCGGCGATCAGCGCGGCCGTGATCGCGAGCGTGCGCATGGCGATCCTCCCTTGATGCCGGTTCGAGCCGCTCCAGCTTATCGCGCCGCGGCGCGCTTGGGCAGGAGCCTCAGCGCGGCCGCCGCAGCATCGGAACCAGCGTCGGCGACGAAGCCGCCTGGATCGTGCCGAGCGCTTCGAAGCCGTGGCGCAGATAGAGCGAGATGTTTCGCGGATTGGTGGATTCCAGGTAGGCCGGCACCCGGTCGCGATCGCAGCGGCGCAGTGCGTGCACCATCAAGGCATCGCCAAGCCCCTTGCCTTGATGCGCCGGGTCGACGCCGATCATCGGCAGGTACCAATGCGGCTCGCTCGGGTGGTATTTCGCCATCTGCTCGAAGGTGGCGAAAACCTCGCCGCGGAAAGCGGGCGGGACCGTGCTCTCGACCACCTCACCCAGCCTTTCCTCGTCCGGATGGACTCCGGGCGGGAGCCACAACGCCGCGCCGGTCAAGTCCGCCGTGCAACAGGCGCTCCCGTGCGCGAAAGCGTTGCCCGCGAAGGCCCGCACCAGTCTCGGCATGCCGAGGAGGTATTGGTGCGACTGGCGCCACGTCCATCGCGCCACCGGATCGGCGGCAAACGCCAGCACGATGACGTCGACCGCCGCAGCTTCGTCATCCGCGGTCGTGGCTCTCACCGCTGGAGAACTCAAGCCGGCCTCCTCGGGTCTGGACTCGGTCCGGACATGCAACGATCGGCCGCCTTCGTGATCGGGGGCGACTTCGGATGTGACCGGAGCTACATTGGTCGGACCGATTTTACGGCCATCGGAGAGACCAGGCCATGCGGCGATTCATCGTTGCCTCGCTCGCCTTCACCCTGTTCGCGGTCCTTTCGCTTTTCGACATCTCCGGCGCGCTCGCCCAGACGCGGGACGTGGCGGGGTCGCGGGATTATCCCGGCATCGGCCGCTTCGCCGGCAGCGTCATTACCGGCTACCTGGTCAAGGATTTCGACGCCGCGCGGCTGCAGGCTGCCGCCTTCAAGGACGGCAAGCCGACCGCTGAGCGCCGGCTCGAGGGCCGCGTCACGCGCATCGCCTACCGCACCGGCCCGGGCCCGTCGATCCTCGAAGTCTCGCGCAATTTCGAGACCCAGCTCGCCAAGGCCGGGTTCGAGACGCTGCTGGCCTGCGACACCGACGCCTGCGGCGGCATTCCCTTCACGGAAGCGGTAGACACGCTGCCGATCCCGCAGATGTGGATCGACGGCTTCAACTATCGCTACTACGCCGGCCGCAAGAGCGAGGGCGGACGCGAGACCTATGCCAGCGTCCTGGTCAGCAAGAGCAACGACGACATCTATGCCCAGCTGGTGGTCGCAGTGGTCGGCGCCATCGAAAACAAGATGGTGGACGCCGGCGAGATGGCGAAGGGGCTGCGCGAGAAAGGGCACATCGCGCTCTACGGCATCTATTTCGACACCGACAAGGCGGTGATCAAGCCGGAGAGCCGCCCGACCTTGGACGAGATTGCCAAGCTCCTGCGCGCCCAGCCGCAGCTCAACGTCGTCATCGTCGGCCACACCGACAGCCAGGGAACGTTCGACTACAACATGGACCTGTCGCGCCGGCGCGCCGATGCGGTCGCGGCCGAGCTCGCCAGGTCCTACAAGATCGCCAATACGCGCCTGAAGACCGCGGGCGTCGGCTTCCTCGCGCCCATCGGCTCCAACGCCAGCGACGACGGCCGCGCGCTCAACCGGCGCGTGGAGCTCGTTGCGCCGTGAGCGGAATGAACGAGGGGCGGTGAATGACGCGTTGTCACGGCGTTGCCGGGCGTCTCCTGCGCCTCGCGCCTGCGGTTGCAGCACTTCTTTCCCTCTGCCAGCCGCTGCAGGCTCAGGACACCATCGACATCGCCTCTTACTTTCAAAAGGCCTACGATGCGGGCCGCGCCGGACTGGCGCGCAAGACCAAGCCGGTCGATGTCCGGCCTGCAAAGCAAGGCGAAGTCATCGTCACGATCATCGCCGGGGAGGGCAAGGAGACGCAAAGTCCGCCTGCCAGGACCGGTGACATGGTGGTCCGCAACCGCTGCCCGGAAACCGGGAATGAGCAGATCCTTGTCGCAGCCGCGACCTTTGCCGACCGGTACGAAGGCCCGATCGCAGCGGCGGACGCGGATGGCTGGTCACCCTATAAGCCGCGCGGCGCGCAGATGCGCTACATGATCGTTGCCGCGGCGGATGGACCATTCACCTTCATTGCGCCATGGGGGGAGACGATGATCGCGCGGCCGGGGGACTCGATCGTGCAGGATGTCAACAATCCGAAAGACACCTATCGGATCGCCCGCGCCGCGTTCGCGTGCACCTACGAGATCATTCGTCGATCCCAGGAATGACCGGAGGAATTCGAAGGCCCGTTCGCGCTGCCCCTGGCCCAGGAATAAGCGGCGTGCGCTAAGGCTCAGGACGGCGGCGGCAGGCGGCGCACGCTGGTGACATCGCCGTCCGTTTCGCGAATGCGGGCGATCGCCGGCGCGGCAGGCTCGAAGCCGACCGCCATGTGACGCGACACGTTGGCGTGCACCAGCGTCGCCTGGTCCCGCATGATGGCGACATGGCCCTTCCAGAACACCAGATCGCCGCGCCGCAATTGCCCGGGTTCGTGCGGGCGCGCGAGCGCGCTGCCGAGCGCCTGCTCCTGCATGTCGGTGTCGCGCGGACAAGGGATGCCGCAGGCGTTGAGCGCAAGCTGCACCAGCCCCGAGCAGTCGAGGCCGAGGCTGGTCTTTCCACCCCACAAATAGGGTATCCCCAGGAACCGCTCCGCGACCGCGACGAAATCGGTTTCCTTCGTCTCGACGGGGGCGAGATGGAGCACCGGCACGTGACCGCCGAACGGGGTGATCGCGAACTTCTCGTCCACGCGCGCAATGACGAGCTGGCAGCCGAACGAAAGCATTTCCGTCGGCGGAAGCTTGATCGACGGGCCGGGGAAGACGAACGTGCGCAGCGCCGTCACCTTGTGGGTCGCGGCGGGCCCGGGCACGCGCAGCGCGCTGGCCGGCAGGAATCCGACATAGCCGTCGCCGGCGAGTTGCCCCCACGCCCAGCCTTCCTGGCTGATCTCGTAGATCGTCAGGCGCTCGCCCTTGAGCGCTTCGGTCTCGAGCGGCGCTGAGTGCGAGGGCGCCTTGCGCACGGGCGCTTGCGCGGTGCCGATCTCGTAGGCCTCTCCCTCGACGAAGCGCTGGGCTTCCACCTTGCCGGCGAGGTGCTTGGCGGCGAGGTCGCCCCGCGCCGGCGTGATCCGCGGGTCAAGTCCGGCCGCCGGCGTCGCCGGCTGCTGCGCGCGCGCAGCCAGCGGCCAGGCCGCTGCGCCGCCCAATAGCGTGACGAATTCGCGTCGTTTCATCCAATCCTTCCCGACCGGGATGCTCTACCCGCGCGGCGGCCGGCGCCGCTCGTGGAACCAGGCGCGGTAGTCCGTCATCTTCGCGCGCTGCGCCGACGACGCACGCCGCTTGCACGTCGACGCCTCGTCGCTCTTCTCCGGCGCGCCCCAGCGCAGCTCGACGCAGTCGTTGAGGTTGTACGCCATCTCGAGCGCCGTCGCGCGGTCGAGCACGTCCTTGAGGGAGAGCGTCCACGCCGAGCCATCGCTGCGCGGATACGCAAACTTGCGCGCCGAAAGTTCCGACGCCAGCACGCCCTGCAACTGGGCCTTCACCTCCGCGACGCTCTTGTCCTTCGGCATCGCGTAGCGCTCTGGCCGCCGCGCGACGCGATCCGGGAAGGTCCGCACCACGTCCATCGCGATCAGCAGCCGCAGGTCGCGCGACGGCGTCGCGAAATCCTCCCAGGCGCCGGTGGTTTCGAAGATCGCCGCGCCGTCCGGCATGGCCGCGTCGCTGCGCGCGCCGGCCTGCCACTTGCGCCCGTTCTCGACCGAGGTCACGCGCGTCTTCACCTGTTCCTCCAGCGACGTGATCACCTCGGTCATCGCGCGCAACGGATCGAGCGGCGCCGGCGACATCACGTCATCCATCCGGTCGTAGAACGCCTCGATCCCGAGCCGCGACTGGTCGAGCGAGAAATCGCCGTATTGCGGATGCTTGGCGATCTCGTCGTTGGTCAGCCGCCGCAGGCCGCCGCCGTTCTTCTGCACCACCGGCCGGAAGCGCTTGAATCCGGGGCCGCCGAGCGCGGGATCCTGCGCGAACAGGAAGTTGCCGCGCCAAAACCGCTTGCGCGCGACCGTCCCGTCCGGCTGCCCGTCGACGGCGAGGAAGACGCCGGCTTCGCCCCCCGTCTGCGGCACGCGCCGCACCAGCACCAGCAGGTGCCCGTACGGATCGGCGTAGAGAGTCCCCGGACGCAGCGTGTCCTCCTTGAGCGGCACCGGATAATAATCGGTGTTGTCGTCGTTCGCCGCCGTTCGCCCGGATCCGGAATGGACGCCGTCGGCGATGCTGAAGTTCAGATAATGGCCGAACCCGGCCGCGAGCCCCGCTGGCCGCGGCGGCGGTCCCGGCGGCCGCGGTGCCACTCCCGGCGGCCGCGCCATCGGCGCCGGCGGCGTCAACCCGGGCCCGCCCGGCTGGCGAAAGAACTCGAACGGCGCGCCGGACGCGACCAGCTGCTCGGGCGGCGGGGAACGAGGCTCCTCGTGCTGGATGTTCCACCAGCTGTGGCACTTGGGCGGCTGGCCGGCGCCGCCGCGCGTGCACTTCGCATAGCCGAACGGCAGCCCCATCTTGAACGCGAAATACGCGCGCAGGAAATACGGTAGGTCGGCGCAGTCGGGGCGGATGACCATCCCCATCTCGTCCTCGCGCAGGCCCAGGTGGTTGAACAGGACGTTGCGCGATCGGTCGCGCAGCACTTCGTGCAGCGCCTTCCACGACGGCGCGGCGTCGAGCGGCGCGTCGAACAGCTTCTCGATCCACGCGGAATAGAGGTTTTCGTTTGCGCGGTTCCAGGTATTGCGCAGGGGCCAGACGCTCCCCTCGCTCGCGCGCGGCGGCGGCGGCTTGTCGGCGCGCACGGCGATCTCGCGCGTGATCGTGCTGCACTCGGCCGGCGCGTTGTCGCGCGCGAGCTTCACCCGCCACGTCCCCGCGGCCGGCGCCGCGACCTCGGCGAACCAGTAATACGGCGGCCCGCCGAACCGCTCACGCGATTTGGCCGCGACGCTGCCATCGGGCGCGATCAGCGAAAGCTCGCCCTCGAGCGGCTTCTCGGCGGCAAAGATGACGCGCAGAGGCGCGCCCTTCCACGGCGCGATCGGCGAGGGCAGGACCGCGAGCTCGGCCGCGTCTTCGCAGCTGCCGATTGGACCTTGCGCCTGTGCGTCCGCGCCTGAGAAAAGCAGAACGGAAAATGCGCCTGCGATCAGCAATGGTGCTGTCGCAGCCGCAGCAAACCGGCGTGCTTGAAGCAATTGAGCCCCCTTCCTGACCGCAATGGGTCAATATTGGAAAGCTTGGGCTGAATCATGGCGAAATAGATCGCCAGTCGAATCGCCGCAGGGTCCGGTTTCGGTCATGGGTGGTGGTTCGGCGATACTCACGGGGAACTCTGCTTTGCCCCCTGATGGCGGAGCTGAGTGCGTCTGGCTCGCATGATTGATTGATGATTACGTGCCCTTATTGATTGGATGCGGACGTGTCCTTGCGAATGTCGGGGTCCGGCATGAGCCACTCGCAGGTCGGCGCACGCGCAGGCGCGCGTCCGCTCACGATCGAGCGGCCAGGCCGCGCCGATCAGGTCGCCACCAGCACGACCGAGCCCGGCGCGTTCTCGAACACCGAGGCCGCGGTGTCGCCGAAGAACAGCTTGTCGCCGGGCCGCCGGTTCACCCCCATGATGATGAGGTCGTAGCCGCCCTTCTTCGCCTCGCTGAGGATGGCGTCGTTGGGCGCCACATCGGCGCGCACCGCCGTCGTCACCGCCACGTCGTAGCGGTCGGCGATCTCGACGATATCCTTGAGAATGGCCTGCTCCTGCGCCCGCATGCGGCCGCCGCGGCTGCGTCCCCGTCCGTTGGTCCTGGCGCCCGACACATAGAGCACCCGCACCAGCGCGTTGCACGCGCGCCCGATCGCGATCGCGACCTCGGCGGCGCGCCGCGACACGTCGGTGCCGGCGACCGGCACCAGGATCCTCGCGGGACATTGCTCCGGCTGCGCGAGGTGCGCCGCATCGCCCGCCACCAGCGCCAGTGGTCCTTCGAACGCCGCGGCCAGGCCCGCGACGTCCGGATGAAAGCCGCCGGACCTGCCCCTGATCTGCCTGGTTCCGAGCACCAGCAGGTCGTGACCTTTCTCGGCTTCGCGGGCGACCGCCTCCTCGGTCGACTCGGCGCGCGCGCGCACCGTGACATCCACCGGCGACAACGGGGTCTCGTCCTGATCCTGGCCGCGCGTGCTCTCGGCCGCGGCCTTGGCGACCTCGGCGCTGGTGATCTCCTTGGTGTCGGCGTCTGGCTTCAGCTTGCCTGCATCCGCGCGCTTGGGCGGCTTGTCGGGTTCGAGCGGCAGCACGGTGATCGGCATGCCGCGCGGACCGGCGAGCAGCCCGGCGAGGCGGGCGGCGAATTTGCCGTTCGGGCTGTCGTCGGCGGCCAGCAGCAGGCGCTCCAGGTTCGGCACGAACCCCTTGGCCTCCTGCTCCTCGCGCTCCAGCCGCTCCCTCTCGGCCTTGCGCATCGGCACGCGCCTGAGCGCCCAGCGCAGCATCGGCGGCATCGCCATGGTGGTCACGACCGCCATGGCGACGATCATCGTGAACAGGTTCTGGCTGAGCGCGCCCATCGAGAGCCCGATGGTGGCGACGATCACCTCGGTCGAGCCGCGCGCGTTCATGCCGCAGCCGAGCGCCAGCGCCTCGCGCCGGGTGAGACCGCCGATCGCGCCGCCGATGAAGGCGCCGCCGAACTTGCCGACGCTGGCGATCGCGATCAGGCCGAGCGCCATCAGCGCAAGCTGCGGATCCTTCAGCACGGTGAGGTCGGCGGACAGCCCGGCGACCCCGAAGAACACCGGCATGAAGAACGCCAGGATCATCCCGCGCAGCTGCTCGTCGATATGCTTGCTCAGGATCGGCGATTCGCCGATCAGCACCCCGGCCACGAATGCGCCCAGCACCGTGTGCACGCCGATGAAATGCGTGGTCAGCGCCATCAGCCCCATGATCACCAGGATGGTGGTGATCACCGGGAAGTCGCTCTCGAAATTGTCGTTGGCCCAGCGAATCAAGAAGAACACCACCCGCCGTCCGACCGTGAAGCTGGCGACCAGGAACGCGGCGGTGCCGAGCACGCTCCAGCTCACGCTCGCCAGGTTGATGGTGCCGGCCTCGGCCAGCCCGAAGGTGATGGCGATGATCACCCAGCCGATCGAATCCTCGCAGATCGCCGAGGCGACGATGATCTGCCCGAGGTTGCGGCGCGTGAAGCCCATCTCGCGCACGATCGCCGCCACGATCTTGATCGAGGAGATCGACAGCGCGGTGCCGAGGAACAGCGAGGTCAGCAGCCGTTGGTCGGGATGCGGCAGCAGCGCTTCCGGCATGAGCTGGCCGAGCGCGAAGCCGCAGGCGAACGGCACGGCGACGCCGCTGAGCGAGATGCTGATCGCCGCCCGGCCGACCTTGCGCACCAGCCGCAGGTCGGTCTCCATCCCGGTCAGCAGCAGCAGCAGGAGGATGCCGAACTGCGAGATGCCGTCGAGCATGGCCTTCTGCTCGGGCGTGCGCGGGAAGATCGCATGCTGCAGGTCGGGCCACAGCACGCCCAGCGCCGACGGTCCGAGCAGGATGCCGCCGAGCAGCATGCCCATGACCGACGGCTGGCCGATGCGGTTCATCGCCTCGCCGAGCAGGCGCCCGACCAGCATCAGCACGATGAGCTGGGTGAGGAAGACGACCTCGGAGGGGCCCTTGCCGGCCTCGGCGGCGAGCGCGTCGCCGGCGCTGAGCAGAAGCACGGCGGCGGCCAGCGCCCAGGCCCGCCAATGCCCAAACGGCACCCGGCCGGGTGCCGGCGGGCCGCGGACAGCCGCTGCGGTCGATGTCATGGAAGCAAGATGACCCAGGGCGCAAGCCGAGGAAAGCGGCGAGGCGGTCATTCCTTGGAACGGCGCATGCTGTCGGTGCGGGACGCTCGCCGCGTCGCCGTTGCCGGCGCCGGTCGTTGGGGCTTAGCGCATGTCCCGGAAAAGTGGGAACCGGTTTTCCGATAAGGACATGCGCAAACTCAAGGAATCTAGAGCGCATCCCGATTCGACCGGATCGGGGATGCGCTCTTGGCGGCGCGCGTCAGCTCGCCTGCTGGAAGCCGTGCCGTGCCACCGGTTTCGGCGCCAGGAATTTCGAGTCCTCTTTGTGCCAGAAGTGCTCGCACGAGCAGAACGGACAGAACTTGCGCGCGAACGGGCCGCGGGAGCGCTCGAAATCCCTGGGATCGACCTCCATCGCCATGAACATGTAGTGGCCGGTGAGCCGGCAGCGGGTGACAACCTGCGCCATCGCGGTCCTCCATCGTCGCCGCAACAACATCGTCGGCCGTGCAAAAGTTCCCTGCCGGGCAGGCGGCGGTCATCGAGGCGATTGAGGCGTCGGAAAAGGCTTCGCGCTCGTGGCCGCGCGCGGGCGCGGCGCCGTGTCTCACTGCTGCAACTTGAGCGCTTGGAGCCGGTTTCAGTCGGCCAGGCGGGCGTACTTTGCGGCCGAGGCGGTCCATTCGTCCCAGGTCATCAGCCGCAGCCCGAGCCGCCGGTAATCCACCCGCAGATACCCGTCGGCGCCCGCCAAGTGCCACTTCCGGACTCATGCACTGCAGCAAAGAGCCATCGCTGTTCGATCACCTCGTCGGCGAGCGCAAGCAGATGGTCGGTGATCGTAATCCCGCGGGCCGGTCGCAGGCCGCGTTCCGGGAGTCGCAGGCATTGATGCATGAAGGCTCGGCGTGCCTCGAACGACACCCGCAGCAAATCCGCCTTGCGGCGGCAGAACGGCATCTTTTGCTCGACGATCCGCAGCACGTAGGCGCGGGCGGGATAAGGCCCCGGCGGCGCCGGACAGGGCTCGACGCTGTAAGGAATCCCGGCCTGCTGATTGACCTCCTCCTCCTCGTCGAGCGCATCGCTGAGCCGATCGCCGGCATGCTGCAGGCGCAAGGCCCACCCCGGCTGGCGGTAGAGGATCGCCCGGCTGGAGAGGCGGGCGAGCTCCTTCAGCACGGCCTCGCCCTCGAGCATGGTGACGCAATAGTCGGGGGGCGGCGGCGTCAGGCCTTGCCAGCGGTGGTAGCCGCGAATGCGGGCGCTCAGCGCGTTGGCGGCGTGGATGGCGCTGGCGGCGGCCGCGGACGTGAACGGCTGCGCCGCCGCGCTGCCGGCCCCTGCCACGGCGGCGAGTGCGATCAATCCCGAGAGCAGCAAACGGTGCATGATGACCGCCCCCCGAGCCGCACGCGACGACCGACGCTAGCGCAAGCCAGCGACGACCACAACACGAAGCGGGTGCGCACAGCTTTTCGCTGAGCAATGATCTTACCACCGCCCGTCTGTTGGCCAGTCTTATGTCCGCTTTGGGTCAAAACCGGTCATGCTCCGATCGAGCGGAAGACCTCCGCTTACCCCCCCAAACCCCGACATCTGCGCGTTCATGAGTACGCGCCCCAGTCCCGTTCGGCGCCGCAATCTCGGTGATCAGCTTCTTGAGGATCGCCTCGCCGAAGGTCTCGTAGTCGCGCGCCACCACCACGAAGGCGCCGGGCCCGCCGATCACGAAGTCCTGATAATAGCGGTCGAGGTCGGGCTCGAGAGCCAGGATCGGCAGGCCGTTGATGCCGACCCCGGCGGCGACCGCCTCGTCGCGCGCCAGGGTCACCGGCCGGCCGCGGTTGTTGGCGCCGTCGCCGGAGACGTCGATGACGCGGCGCGCGCCGCGGAACGGGCTCCTCGGAAACAGCGTCATCGAATAGTCGATGGCGCCAGAGATCGAGGTGCCGCCGCCGAACAGCTGGCGCGGCGCGCGCTCGATCGCGGCCGCGAACGCGCCGGCCGATTCCTCGTCGCCGATCCAGGTCCAGCCGGTCACCTGCACCTGCATCGCCGGGCCGGTCCATTGCATCATGGTGGCGGCGATCGCCTGGTTCGGTCCGGAGCGGATCGCCTCGAGCACCCGCGCGTGGCGGAACGCCGCCACGTAGCCGCGCTTCTGCAGCTCGAAGCGCACCTGGTCGACGCTGCCGGAGGCGTCGACCGCCAGCACGAGCTGCAGGTCGGCCTGGGTCTGCGCGCAAGCCGGCGTGCCGATGCCGGCCGCCAGCGCCCAGCCGGCGGCGGCGGCCAGGAGCGTCCTTCGTCGCACGCGATTCGCCTCTGAGACCATTGCGGGAGACATTCGGTCTGGAAACCCAGGTCTGAAAACCAGGTCTGATCTTGGCGGTTGCCGCGGGCGCGGCGGGCGGACACATCATTATCGCATAAGGACGCCGCCGAGGCGACGCCGCGGCTTGGCTCGCTCGCCGATCACCGGGTGTTGAACGGGTGACGTCAAATTTCGGTCAAACCGGCCGGCTGTCGTGATCCGCTGTGGCTCTCCTGTGCCGCATGGCGAGCGGCTTCTCAGGCATCCTATTGGCGGATAGATTGGCGACATCGAGAGAGAGGTCGGGTCTCATGGCGAAGTACATTCCAAGCCCCCGAGACTGGGTACGAGAGCAGGTCGAGCTCTACGAGAGCAGCGGCGGCACCAGGGGCACCACCCTGCGCGACACCGGCCTGCCTGTCATCCTGGTCACGCACACGGGCAACAAGACCGGCGCCATCCGCAAGACGCCGCTGATGCGCGTCAAGCACGGCGACAGCTACGTGCTCGTGGGCTCCCAGGGTGGAGCGCCGAAGGACCCCGTCTGGGTGCACAACCTGCGCGCCAATCCGCGGATCGAGCTTCGCGATGAGACCGTCGTGCGTCCGATGCGGGTGCGCGAGGTCAAGGACAAGGCAGAGCGGGATCGTTTGTGGACCCTGGCCGTCGCGGCCTATCCGCCATATGCGGACTACCAGGCACGCACGGCCCGCCAGATTCCCGTCTTCGTCGCCGAGCCGTGAAGCCATTTGATCAAGACTTCGGCCGGGATCGGCGGCCCGCCGGCCAACCGGGAGCATGACATGCCGCGAGCAAGCTGGCTGATCGTCCTGATCCTGCTGGCGGTCTGGCCGCAGCGCGCATCGGCGCTGGCCAACCCGGCCTCGGTGTTCTGCGTGCAGAGCGGCGGCAAGAGCGAGATCCGCCAGGGCCGCAGCGGCCAGTACGGCGTCTGCATCCTGCCCGACGGCCGCGAGGTCGAGGAGTGGGCCTATTTCCGCGCGATGCGCGGCAAGGCCGGCGGGCGATAATCCCTCACGTCGCTGCGACAAACTTGCAGCGAACGACCTCGCCTTCATCCGACTCGCGTCAATCAGATCATGGCGGCAACGCATTCAGGGGTAGGCGGACTTGGTCAGAAAGGTCGATGACTTCGACCGAGCAACCAACCGATTCCGATGCCAATCAGGAGGGCAGTGTAGGGCTGCTCTTCGATCGTCTTCCGCAGGGCCCGTTCGAAAGAACTCGCCGTCTTTGTCAGGGCATCGGCGGCGCTGTCGGCGACCTCCGCGGCACTATCGCGAGCCTGCCCATAGACATCCCGCGCTGCCCCCTTGACCTCCTTGGCAACGCCTTCCGCCCGCTTCTTCGCATCGCTCAACGCGCGATCCAAATCGTCGGCCATATCACTCTCCACTAGGTTGGATAGGACAATGCGCCTATGGAACGTTCGTTCCACCTCAACCATCTTGATTTGAATGAATTCTCGTTTTCCGCCACATCGAGGGCAAGCTCGACGTGCTCCGCGTCGAGTGCACCACAAGTGCGACCGCAAGGGCCGCTACAGCGCCGCCAAGCTGATCGAGAAGTACGGGCGAAAGGGCAACATGATGAAATGGCGTGAGATGCTCAACGCTGACTGTCCGAAGCGCGACGCTGCCGGGCTCCAAGACCGCTGCGACGTAGTCTGCCCCGATCTGTCGAAGGTGTTGTGACACGACCTAAAGTCGGAACCGAACGCTGCGGTCCCCGTTGAGATACTGTGGGGACCATAAGGAGCTAAGTGTAATGCATCGTGCGGTCATCCCCGGCACCATCCTGCTGGCCCTGCTGCTCGGCGGCCCAGCCGTCGCTCAACAGGCGAAACAGACGCCTCAGACGGAGGGCAAGGCGCTGGCCGACCCCGATCAACAGCGACAAGCTGACGAGGCGATGAGTACTGAGTCCGGCAAGACAGGAAAAACCGAGCCCGGCAGCCACGCGCCAACCAGCGATGCGCAGGTACTCGAGGGTGGCAAGCTTAAGCCAGGCCAACCGGCAGATAACGGTCGGCCGAATTCTGCGCGCCAATAGAAGATCGCCATCATGCGCACCGTCGCGATTGCATTGGTCACGTTCGCCGCTCTGTCGCTCTCCGCGAGCAGGGCGCAGGCCGCTCCATGGTGCGCCCACTATGGCGGCTGGATGGGCGGTGCGACCAATTGCGGCTTTTACTCGTGGGGGCAATGCATGGCCACGATCTCGGGGATCGGCGGCTACTGCGCGCGTAATCAATTCGAGCTTCAGCCTCGGGGCGAGAGGCGCCGGAGCTACCCCCGCCAGTATTGAGGGCCTAGGCCGGAGTTGGTCGACGGCTCCATGCCGACGGAGGCCCATTCGCCAGGGCCGCCGCGGCCGATACGGCGTCTGTAGCCTGCCCGGAGGCAGAGCAAGGCTGGCCCGAAAATAGTCCTTGACATCCATCTACGGATGCTGTATATGGCGAAATGCGATCGGACGTATTGCGCCCGCCGGCACCCGCCGCGCGGGTTTTTTGTTGCCGCCGCCAGCCTGAGCATTTTCAGGAAAAAGCCTGCCCCGGACCTGATCGTCAGCGCGTTCACGCGCGTCTTCCGACGCGCGATGGGTGGAAACCGGTTTTCCGTCCGAAAATGCGATCAATGCAAAAAGCTAAGGCCTGACCGGCTTCGCGCCCGCCGCTCGCGGACGAGCTGACGTCCGGCATTCGCGCGGCCTCTCAAAGGGTCTCGCAGCGGCGCGCTCGCGCGCCCCTTGGGCGGCGCCGGCCGCCTCGACATCACGAACGTCATCCCATCTGGCGCGGCGCTGTTTTCGCGTTGCGGTGGCGCATTTGCGCCGCCGTGCGATGCGGCGCGGCCGGCACGATTGCAGGAGCTGGTCGGTGGCACGCAGAAGCAGGAACAAGCGCGACAGCCGGACCAGGCGCAACAACAAGATCGACAGCAGGAGCAAACGCAACCGCAACAGCACGGCGCCCGGGCGAAGATACCGCGACGAGCAGCATCGCCAAGAAGCTCTCGCCCGCCGCCGTGAAAGGAAAAAGGAGCGGTATTGGGGGGAGCCGGATTATCGACAACGGCTACTCGATGAAAATCACCGCTTTCGTGCCTCCCGGCGCGAACGATGCGAAACCGACCCCGATTATCGGGAAAAGGTGCGAGCCCGGTCCCGCGAGCGCTACCGCGAGAATCATCTCAAGACCAAATACGGGATCTCGCTTGCGGACTACGAGGCGATGCTGCGGCGGCAGGGCGGTGTGTGCGGGATCTGCAAGCGCAAGCCCGGCAAGCGGCGGCTCTGCGTCGATCATGACCACAAGACCGGCCAGGTGCGCGGCTTGCTTTGCGGCCGCTGCAATTCCGGGAACGGCTTCTACCAGGACGATCCGCGCCTGACGCGGGCGGCGACGGCCTATCTGGAGCGGGCGCACCGCCGCGCGCGCCGGCAATCCGCGGCGCGCGGCGGACGCGCCAGGGCAGGCGCGGGCTCGCCCGCGCCGGCATCGCCCGCCAGGCGAAAGCGCACGAGGTCATCGGGACGCGGCAGCGCGGCGGTGGCGCACCCGGGGGAGGCGGACGCGCGCGGGGCGTGCCCGCCGTGTTCGCCGGACCGTGTCGCCCTTCGGGCCGAGACCTGACTCGAAAAAGGGCCCCGGAAGGGGACACCACCGGGGCCTGAGTAACGGCGGTTCGTGAGCCAACTGGGGAGAGTTTTTTACGCGGCTCACGGCAACGAGCGTAGCGGAGGCGGCGCGCCGCCCGGCGGTGGTCACTCACCGCGCCGCAAATCGAACGCGGGTGCGCTTTATCCGCAACAAGTTCCGCAGCGTGGACGCAAGTCCGGTGCGTAGGGTGGGCAAAGGCGCGCAACGCCGTGACCGCGCCGCGGTGTCAGCCGTTGCAGGCGCGCCATGCCCACGCGTTGGCCGCTCGTCGTCGGCGCGCGGCGCGGTGCCATCGTCCGGCTTGTGTGCGGGTTGCCATGGCGGCGCGGCGCCTTTGCCCACCCTGCGGGAGCGCGAGCCCGCGCACGTCCGCGTCACTCCGGCACCGGCACCAGAAAATCCGGACAGGTCGGATCGAAGCAGCCGTGCTTGCTGCGCCGGCACGGCGAGCGGCGGCAGACGAACAGCCAGCGGAGAAATCTGGTCATCGGCCTTGCTCCATCCCGCCCTCGCATCGCCGCGGTCCCGGCGTCGCGTCGCGTCGCCCGAATCCTTGCCTGCGACGATCGGCCGGAACCATAGCGCGAGCCTCGGCGCCGGCCAACGGCCTAGACCTGCAGCTCGACGATCTCCGGACGGAGCTGCTGCCCGGACACGCGCACGCGCGCGACCGCGACCGGCAGCTTGAAGCGGCGCGGGCCGGCGCTGCCCGGATTGAGGAACAGCACGCCCCCGCGCGTCTCGATCGAGGGCATGTGCGAGTGTCCGTACACCACCGCCGCAAGGCCCTCGGCTCCCGGATCGAGGTCGAGCCGCGAAATCTCGTGCAGCACGAGGAACGTCAGCGCGCCGGCCGCGACCCGCTCGGTGATCGGCAGGCGCGCGGCCCAGCTCGCGGTGTCGACATTGCCGCGCACGGCGAAGGTCGGCGCCACGCCGCGCAGCGTGTCGATCACCTCGGGCGCGCCGACGTCGCCGGCGTGGATGATCAGGTCGCAGCCGCGGAGTGCGTCGACCGCCTGCGGCCGCAGCAGTCCGTGGGTGTCCGAGATGACGCCGACGATGATCTCGCTTTCCGGCATGTGATCACGCGTGGTCGTCGATTTGATGCGCGACTCGTTCGAGCGGTTCTCAGTCGAGCGGGCGCGCGATGTTGTGATGCAAGGAATAACGCGGCCCATACGCGGTTAGTTTAGCAGCGAGCCCTTCTGAACGATAAGCCGCGTCCGCAAACGGACGTCATGGCGCTAACGCACCTTACCTATCCCCATACCAAGGAGGTTACCATGGCACAGGCTGTTTCGACTTCCATCACAAGACGAAGCGTGGTCGCAGGGCTGACGCTGACCGCCGCCCCGGTGGCTGTATTGGCGGGGGCGGATAACGCGTACGCGCAGGCCAAGCAAACTACGCCTGAGAAAAGTTTGTACGAGCGGCTGGGCGGCGTCTTCGCCATCGCGGCGGTGGTGGATCACTTCAGCGACGCCGTCGTGAAGAACCCCATCGTCGGCCAGAAGTCCAAGAACCCCCAGCTGCGCGAATGGCACACCAAGAACCTTGGAAGGCTGCCCGGCCTCAAGTTCATGCGGACGCTGTGGGTCTGCAACATTTCGGGTGGGCCCTTCCAGTACACGGCCACCAAGCCTGGGAAGACACCGCGCGGGCTCGAGGAGGCCCATCGCGATCTCCGGATCTCTCCGGCAGAATTCGATGAGGTCGCGGCGGAACTCGGACGGACGCTGGACTTCGTCAAGGTCCCAAAGCGTGAGAAGGCCGAAGTCTTGGCAGCCTTCTCCGCCCACAAAGACGAGGTCACCGCCGGCTACGTCGCGGCAGCTAAGCGCGGCTGAAGCATCTCTGTTTGCCGGTCTAGACGATCCCGCCCAGCCAA
>JBEVIH010000085.1:0-23555 GCA_040510815.1 Xanthobacteraceae bacterium
TCAGGCAGATGAGCGTGAACGCGGCGCCGATCGGCGCGGCCGCCTTGGCGGCGACGTCGGCGAGCGGATGGCGCCACACCAGCGTGCCGAGCGCCGCGACGCTCATCAGCGCCCAGGCGAAGATGCCGAGCCATGCCGCCGGCACATGGATGAACATGATCTTCACGGTCGCGCCCTGCTGATAGTCGTCGGGCGCGGCGATGACCTGGCTGAACCCGAACGCGAAGGCGAGCAAGGTCGCGGCCGCGAGCCATGCCAGCACGCGGTCGGTGAAACTCAAGAAGCGCGAAGGGTTCGCGAAATCGATCAGGGTCATCGGCTTTCACTGCTTCATATACCGGTGTGTCAACACCGTGTCCGATCCTTCATTCCAGCCCGTGCCGCAGCGCCGCAGCGGCGGCGAACGGGCCGACCACGAGGCTCATCAGCGTCAGCGCGGACAGGATGGCGAACGGCGTGGCGAAAGGAACCGGGCCGACGATCGCGGCGTTCGATGCCGCCACGCCGAAGATCAACACCGGAACCGTGAGCGGCAACACCAGCACGGCGAGCAGCAGGCCGCCGCGCCGCAGCGCCACGGTGAGCGCCGCCCCGATCAGCCCGATGAAGGTCAGCGCCGGGGTTCCGGCGAGCAGCGTGAGCGCGACCGCGCCGGTCGCCTTCGGCTCGAGGTTGAGCAGAAATCCCAACAGCGGAGCCGCGACCACGAGGGGCAACCCGGTGGTGAGCCAGTGCGCGAGCGCTTTCGCCGCCACCGCGAGCTCGAGCGGCACGCGGGCGGTCAGGATCAGGTCGAGCGAGCCGTCCTCCTGGTCCATCGCGAGCAGCCGGTCGAGCGCCAGCAGGCTCGCCAGCAGCGCGCCGAGCCAGAGGATCGCCGGACCGACGCGCGCCAGCAGCGCCAGATCGGGGCCGAGCGCGAACGGCGTGAGCGTCACCACGATCAAGAAGAACAGCACGCCGATCAGCGCCCCGCCGCCGACCCGGACGGCGAGCCGCATGTCGCGCAGGAGGAGCGCGGTGAGCGCGGTCATCGGCTCTCTCCCAACCGCAACTCCGTCGCCCCGTCGAGCCCGATCGGGCCGTGGGTGGCGGCGAGAATGAGGCCGCCGGCGGCGAGATGGGCGCGCATCAGATCCGCCAGCATCGCCTGGCCGGAGGTGTCGAGGCCGGAGGTCGGCTCGTCGAGCAGCCAGATCGGCCGCGCGATCGCAATGAGCCGCGCAATCGACAGGCGCCGCCGCTGTCCGGCCGACAGATAGAGGGCGGGCAGGCGGGCCAGGTTCCCGAGGCCGACCGCCGCCAGCGCGGCGTCGACCTTGGCGGCGCCGCTCCCGAGCACATTGGCCCAGAAGGCGAGGTTTTCCGACACCGACAGCGACGATTTGAGCGCGTCCTGGTGGCCGAGATAGTGCGCCTGCTCGCCGATGGTGAGCTCGCCATCGCCGCCGTCGAGCGCGATCCCGCCGCCGGCCACGCCGACCAAGCCCGCGATCAGGCGCAGCAGGGAGGATTTCCCGGCCCCGTTCGGCCCGGTGACCATGAGCGCCTCGCCGGCATCGACCACAAAGCCAACCCCGGAGAAGACCTGCCGGCCGCCTCGGATGCAGGCGAGATCGGAGCCCACCAGCCGCATCAGCGGTCACCCGATACCGCGGCCCGACCAGGGCAGCGGCGCGGCGGGCGCGAAAAAACCCCCGGTTTTGGGCTCATGTTTGTTGACGATCGTTGATTATCTGGAACCGCACAAAAAAAGACCCTATAAGCCCGTCGTTCCGCGCTCCACTATCGCAACCCGCGCGGACTCGCGACCGACGCCAAGGAAGCCGCTTCCGGTAATCCCATACCGTATGGCCGTCCTCCGCCGGTTGGATGGGAACCGAGCAATATGACGTCACTCGACAGTTTCAGGTGCTGCAAACCGCTCAAGGTGGGCAGCCGGACCTACGCTTTCTATAGCCTGACGGTCGCCGAGAAGAACGGCCTCAAGGGCATCTCGCGCCTGCCGTTCTCGATGAAGGTGCTGGTCGAGAACCTGCTGCGCAACGAAGACGGCCGCTCGGTCACCAAGGAAGACATCCAGGCGGTCGCGCAGTGGCTCAAGACCAAAACCTCCGAGCGCGAGATCGCGTTCCGCCCCGCCCGCGTGCTGATGCAGGACTTCACCGGCGTGCCGGCGGTGGTCGACCTCGCCGCCATGCGCGACGCCATGAAGATGCTGGGCGGCGATCCCAAGAAGATCAATCCGCTGGTTCCGGTCGATCTGGTCTGCGATCACTCGGTGGCGGTCACCTTCTTCGGCAGCAACACGGCGCTCAAGAAGAACGTCGAGGAGGAATACCGGCAGAACCGCGAGCGCTACGAATTCCTCAAATGGTCGCAGAAGTCGTTCGACAACTTCCGCGTCGTGCCGCCCGGCACCGGCATCTGCCACCAGGTCAATCTCGAATATCTGTCGCAGACGGTCTTCACCAAGAAGGACAAGGTGAAGATGGACGGCAAGCTGGTGGTCATCGACGTGGCCTACCCGGACACGCTGGTCGGCACCGATTCGCACACCACCATGGTCAACGGCCTGTCGGTGCTCGGCTGGGGCGTCGGCGGCATCGAGGCGGAAGCCGCCATGCTCGGCCAGCCCTATTCGATGCTGCTGCCGGAAGTGATCGGCGTGAAGCTCACCGGCAAGCTCAAGGAAGGCGTGACCGCGACCGACCTCGTGCTCACCGTCACCCAGATGCTGCGCAAGCGCGGCGTGGTCGGCAAGTTCGTCGAGTTCTTCGGGCCGGGTCTCGCCAATATGACGATCGCGGACCGCGCCACCATCGGCAACATGTCGCCCGAATACGGCGCGACCTGCGGCTTCTTCCCGATCGACGACGATACGCTGCGCTATCTGACCGACACCGGCCGCGCCGCGACGCAAGTCGCGCTGGTGGCCGCCTATGCCAAGGCGCAGGGCATGTACCGCACCAAGTCGACACCTGATCCGGTGTTCACCGACGTGCTCAAGCTCGAATTGTCGCAGGTCGAGCCCTCGCTTGCCGGACCCAAGCGCCCGCAGGACCGCGTCGCGCTCAAGGAAGTGAAGGCCGGCTTTGCGCAGGCGATGGTGAAGGAATTCAACAAGGGCGGCGACGGCGGCAAGGATATCTTCGACCTTCACCCCTCGCTTGCCACCTCGCTCGACAAGGATTTTGCCAAGGCGGGGCCGCCCAAGCGCGTGCCGGTCGCGGGCCGCAAGCACGACCTCGGCCACGGCGACGTGGTGATCGCGGCGATCACCTCCTGCACCAACACGTCGAATCCGGACGTGATGATCGGCGCCGGCCTGCTGGCCCGCAAGGCGGTGGCCAAGGGCCTCACCGTCAAGCCGTGGGTCAAGACCTCGCTCGCCCCCGGCTCGCAGGTGGTCGCCGAATATCTCGACAAGTCCGGCCTGCAGAAGGACCTCGACAAGCTCGGCTACAATCTCGTCGGCTTCGGCTGCACCACCTGCATCGGTAATTCCGGGCCGTTGGCGCCGGAAATCTCGAAGACGATCAACGATCAGGATCTGGTCGCCGCCGCGGTGCTCTCCGGCAACCGCAACTTCGAGGGCCGCGTCAACGCCGACGTGCGCGCGAACTATCTCGCCTCGCCGCCGCTGGTGGTCGCCTACGCGCTCGCCGGCTCGATGTATTCCGATCTCCTGAAGCAGCCGCTCGGCCTCGACCAGCGCGGCAAGAAGGTCTTCCTCAAGGACATCTGGCCGTCGAGCCGCGAGATCCACGGCATGGTGCGCAAGACCATCAACAAGCAGATGTTCATCAAGAAATACGCCGACGTGTTCAAGGGCGACTCGCACTGGCGCGGCATCCGGGTGAAGGGTGGGCTGACCTACGGCTGGGACAAGAAGTCCACCTACGTGCAGAACCCGCCCTATTTCGTCGGCATGGGGCGCCACCCGGCGGCGCTCACCGACATCGTCGACGCCCGCGTGCTGTGCCTGCTGCTCGACTCGATCACCACCGACCACATCTCGCCGGCCGGCTCGATCAAGATCGACTCGCCGGCCGGCAAATACCTGATCGAGCACAAGGTGAAGCCGCTCGACTTCAACCAGTACGGCACGCGGCGCGGCAATCACGAGGTGATGATGCGCGGCACGTTCGCCAATATCCGCCTCAAGAACCAGATGGTGCCCGGCGTCGAGGGCGGCGTGACCGTCCACTATCCGTCACGCCAGCGCATGTCGATCTACGACGCCGCCATGCGCTACAAGAACGACAAGATTTCCCTGGTCGTGTTCGCCGGCAAGGAATACGGCTCGGGCTCCTCGCGCGACTGGGCGGCCAAGGGTCCGAACCTGCTCGGCGTGCGCGCCGTCATCACCCAGTCGTTCGAGCGCAAACAAAGCACGAACCTGATACGCATTGGCGTGCTGCCGTTGTGGTTCGAGGCGGGCCCGTCCTGGCAAAAGCTCGGCCACAAGGGCGACGAGCACGTCACCAACCGGGGGTTGCACGGCGAGATCAAGCCGCGCCAGCGGATGATCGCCGAGATCGTCGCCTCCGACGGCGGGCTCAAGCGCGTCCCGCTGATCTGCCGCATCGACACGCTGGATGAGCTCGACTACTTCAAGCACGGCGGCATCTTGCAGTACGTCCTGCGGCACCTGGTGGCGGCCTAGCTTCACCTCGAAGTGAGTGGCGGGTGATCGCGCGGCACACTATGAATCCTGCCGGGTGGCGGAAACGCAGTCGAGCGGCGGCGGGAGGAACGGAATGATACGTCATTACGTCGCCTATGCGGTGGTGCTCGCCGCCTCCTCCCTGGCCGCGCATTCGCTGGCCGGCGCCGAGCCGCGCGGCGTCATCGAGCTGTTCACCAGCCAAGGCTGCTCGTCCTGCCCGGCCGCCGACAAGCTGCTCGGTGAATTCGCCGCCGATCCCTCGGTCGTGGCCGTGAGCGTTCCGATCGACCTGTGGGACTATCTCGGCTGGAAGGACACGCTCGCCGATCCGCGCAATACCGCCCGGCAGAAGGGCTACGCGCATGTGCGCGGCGACGGCCAGATCTACACGCCGCAAGTGGTGGTGAACGGCGTCCTGCACGTGCTCGGCAGCGACAAGGCTGCGATCGAAAGCGCCATCAAGCAAAGCCGCCAGAACAACGCCGCGTTGTCGCTGCCGGTGAAGCTCGCGTTCGCCGGCGGCCGCATCAGTGTCAGCGCTCCGGACGGCACGCCGCCGCCGCGCGGCAGCGCCGAGGTCTGGGTTTGGGGCCTCGCCAAGGCGGTCACGGTCATGATCGGGCGCGGCGAGAACAAGGGACGCACGGTCACCTACCACAACGTGGTGCGCCGCTGCGTTAAGCTCGGCGATTGGAACGGCAAGGCCAATGCCTGGAGCGCGCCGATGCAGGCGCTCGACGGCGACGGCATCGACAGCGCCGCCGTGCTGGTGCAGGGCGGCACGGTCGAGAAGCCGCGCGCGATCTTCGGCGCCACGCTGGCGGCGATTCGTTAGACGACAGCAAACGACGGACGATCAAGGACGGACGCTGCTGCGTCCGCGCCGTCGTGTTTACTGTTGCGAAAAAATAGGCCGGGTTCACCGGCCCGAAGCGCAACAGCGCGCGTCCCGGAAAAAGCCAGCCGCGGACTTGATCATAAGCGCGGTCACGCGCGTCTTCCGACGCGCTATGGGCGGCAACAGGTTTTCCGAACAGGTGCAAATGAACAAAACTAGAGCGCATCCCGACTGGGGATGCGCTCTGGGACTCAACTGTACTCTCAACGAGCGGGCCCGATCTGTCCCAAGCTCCGGGGGGCTGGGGGGCTGAGGAATCCGGCGCTCGATGGCAGACCGGGCCCTGAGGCAACAGTTTCTCGTATCCCATTTCAGCTTGGCACGCGCTTGACGGTAATTGGGCAGCTTTATGATTCCATTGACGAATTCGTGAGGGCGATGGAACCGGCGAGGCGATCTTCCCCGCTGCCCTCTTGCCGATGGGTTCCGGCGGCGCGATCATCGCTGTCACCGACCCGTCACATGAAGGAGGCGCCGCATGAGCCCCGGCGAAATCGAACCGAGCGAGTTCCACGGGGGCGAGGCCCCGGGCCTTTTGCCTCTCGCCCCCGCAAGCCGAGTGACCTTCGACCGACGCGAGCTCAATCGCATCCTGAACCTCTATGGCCGCATGGTCGCCGCCGGCGAATGGCGTGATTACGCGATCGATTTTTTGAAGGACCGCGCGGTGTTCTCGGTGTTCCGCCGCGCCTCCGAAGTTCCCCTCTACCGCATCGAGAAAAATCCCAAGCTGGCGCGCCGCCAGGGCGCCTACGCGGTGATCTCGGCGACCGGGCTGATCGTGCGCCGCGGCCACGAGCTCGACCGCGTGCTGCGCGCGCTCGACAAGTCGTCGTTCAGCGTGGTGGCGGGGTAGCTCGGTCTCGTGTCCCGGACGAGCGAGCGCCAGCGAGCGAAGATCCGGGACCCAGGGCACCACGCCACGCTTCATCACAATATTGCGCTTCGCGATTCTTGCGCTGGGTCCCGGGTCTCGTTCCGCTCGGGCAAGAGCCCTCGCTGCACTCGCCCGGGACACGAGATCACGGTTTTGTCGCCGCGCCCTTCCCGAGCGCCCGCTGCATCAGCACGCTGTCGAGCCAGCGGCCGAACTTGAAGCCGACATTGTCGAACGTGCCGACCATGCGAAAGCCGAGCGCGCGGTGCAGCTCGATCGAGCCGGCATTGGCCGAATCGCCGATCACCGCGAGCATCTGCCGGAATCCGCTGCGCTCGGCTTCGGCGATGAGCCGCTCGAGCAGCGCGCGGCCGATGCCGCGGCCGTGCAGCGCCGGGTCGACATAGATCGAATCCTCGACGGTCCAGCGATAGGCCGGTCGCGCCCGATAGGGCCCCGCATAGGCGTAGCCGACCACCGCAGTTGCTTGCTCCGCCACGATGTAGGAAAAGCCGCCGCTGAACAGCTCGTTCTGCCGGCGCGCCATCTCGGCCTCGTCCGGCGGCGCGAGCTCGAACGACGCGGTGCCGTGGCGCACGGCATGATCGTAGATGCGGGTGATCGCCGCGACGTCGCGCGGCTCGGCCGGACGGATGGAGATGGCGGGCATCGTTCACTCGAAATGTCATGCCCGCGAAAGCGGGCATCCAGTAAAGTCCGCTATTCCAATGAATATCTCAAGCAACGGTGATTACTGCATCGTCCGCTTGCGCGGACGATGCAGCGACTTGGTGCGAAAAAAAGCGCCCCGGCTCATCGCCGGGGCGCCGCTAGTCCGATCCTGTTGCTGGCGTCAGCGGCGGTCGCCGAACAGCCGCAGCAGGAACAGGAACAGGTTGATGAAGTCGAGATAGAGCGTCAGCGCGCCCATCACCGCCTTGCGGCCGACGATCGTGCCGTCCTCCATCGGGTCGTACATCTCCTTGATCTTCTGGGTGTCCCAGGCGGTGAGCCCGGCGAAGATCAGCACGCCGACAGCGGAGATCACGAAGTCGAGCCCGCTGCTCTTGAGGAAGATGTTGACCACCATGGCGATGATCAGGCCGATCAGGCCCATCATCAGGAACGAGCCGATCGGCGACAGGTCACGCTGGGTGGTGTAGCCGTACAGGCTCAGCCCGGCGAACGACGCCGCCGAGATGAAGAACACCCGGGTGATCGACGTTCCCGTATAGGTGAGAAGAATCGACGACAGCATGAGGCCGAGCGCAGCCGCATAGACCATGAACAGGGTCAGTGCGGTCGCCGGCTGCAGCCTGTCAATGCGCCAGCTGATGAGGAACACCATTCCAAGCGTCCCCAAAAACAGTACGATTGTAGTCACGGGATTGAAGATGAGCTGACCGAAGGCAGTCAGTCCACTGATCCGACCCCCTGTGATAACGATCGCATCGCCGCCAGCCATTTGATACGTGAGCCAAGCCGCGACGCCGGTGACTGCGACGCCAATGGCCATGTAGTTGTAGATGCGGATCATATAGGCGCGCAGGCCCGCATCGATGACCGCCCGGTCCGCACCGACGCCGCGCGTCGCGGCCGCGTAGTTCCGGTCGAAATCCGACATGGAAGTTCCCTCTCTCTAGTCCGGCCCTCTGGCCGGATGAATGGCGCCCCGCCGGGGTGGCCGGCTGGCGACCGATGCGCGGAATCTAGTGCGGGATTTGTTCCTGCGCCAGATGCCACAAGCTGGATTTGTTAATGCCCGCTAACGGCGGCCATTGCATTCCGAAGCTTACATCCTGGCAATGTGAGCCGACCGCAAGGCGACACTGTGGCGCGGCCTCTGGCCGCAGCCGCCGCCGGCTGTAGCCAGGCGCTCAAAGGTTGCGCAGCACCGGCGCCGGCTTCTGCCCGAGCGCCGTAAAGGTGCCGACGAGCCCCAGCGCCACCGTCGCCACCACCGCGGCGGCGGCCGCCAGCAGGGCGGGCGCCGGCAACCAGACGAACGACAGGTTCATGACCCTGGTGATGACGAGGGCGGCCGCCACCGACCCCGCCGCCACCCCGAACAGGGCGGTGGCGAGCCCCAGGCCCAGATATTCGAGCGCGTAGGCCGAAAGGAGCCGCATCCGCGTCGCGCCCACCGTCTTGAGGATCACCGCATCGTAGACCCGGTGCCGGTGCCCGGCGGCGAGCGCCCCGCCCAGCACCAGCGCGGCCACCAGCAAGGTCAGCACGCTGGCGCCGCGGATCGCCAGCACCAGGTTGGTGACGATATGGCCGACGGCGTCGATCGCCTCGCGCACGCGCACCGTGGTGACGGCCGGGAAGGCGTCGGCCACCGCCTTGAGCAGCGCGATCTCCTCGGCGGCGTTGCCGCCGCCAGGATAGGTCAGGGTGGCGATGTCGGTATGGGGCGCCCCGCGGAAGCTGTTGGGCGAGAACACCATCACGAAATTGATGCCCAGGCTCTGCCAATCGAGCGTGCGCAGGTTGGCGATCTGCGCCGTGAGGTTGCGGCCGAGCACGTTGATGATCACCGGATCGCCGAGCTTGAGGCCGAGCCCGTCGGCGATCCGCTTCTCGAACGAGACCAGCGGCGGCCCCTGATAGTCCGCCTTCCACCATTCGCCCGCGACCAGGCGCGAGCCCGCCGGCGGCTGGTCGGCATAGGTGATGCCGCGGTCGCTCTGCAGCGCCCAGGCGACGTCGGGCGGCGGCTTGATCTGCTCGGCCGCGACTCCGTTCGCCGCCACGATGCGCCCGCGCAGCATCGGCACACGTTCGAGGGTGGCGCGCGGGGCGTGCTCGCGGACGAAGGCGTCGAACTTTTCGGCCTCGGCGGTCGGGATGTCGACGAAATAGAACGCCGGCGCTTTTTCGGGCAGCGCCGCCAGGAATTGCCGGCGCAGGTTGCCGTCGATCTCGATCACGGTCACCAGCAGCGCCAGCCCCAGGCCGAGCGAGAGCACGACGCTGGGCGTCAGCGCGCCCGGCCGATGGATATTGGCGATGGCGAGCCGGACGACCGGTGAGCGCGGGCGCGGCAGGCGGCGCGCGGCCGCCATCAGCAGCACGGCGACCAGCCGCAGCAGCACGAACACGGCGGCCGCGGCGGCGACGAAGATGGCGGCGATGCGTTGATCGTAGGCGAGCTTCACCGCCAGGATCGCCAGCGCGCAGCCGACCAGCACGGTTGCGACCACGTAGGGCCCGCGCGGCCAGCGGTGGTCGCCCGCCACCTCGTCGCGAAACAGCCGGGAGACCGGCACGTCGTGGGCGCGCCCGAGCGGCCACAGCGCGAAGGCGAGGGCGATCAGCAGCCCGTAGAGCAGCGCGAGCGCGAGGTCGCCCGGATGCAGCGCCGGCGCCAGCGGCAACGGCAGCACGGCGCCGAACCCCCAGGCGATCAGGAACGGCAGCGCGGCGCCGACGGCGAGGCCGGGAAGCGCGCCCAGCGCCGCCAGCGCGATCACCTGGGTGAGGTAGATGGTGAACACGTCGGAGCCAGTGGCGCCGAGCGATTTCAAGGTCGCGATCACGTCGCGCCGGCGGTCCAGGTGGCCTTTCACCGCATTGGCCACGCCGACGCCGCCGACCAGGAGCGCGGTGAGCCCGACCAGCGTGAGATACTGGGTGAAGCGTTCGACGTTCTTCTCGAGCGAGGGCGAGGCATTGGCGCGGCTGCGGATCTCCCAGCCGGCCTCCGGCAGTTGTGCGTTCGCGGCCGCGGTCACGGCGCGCACGGCGGTATCGGTCGCGTCGTTGTCCGGGAGCCGCAGCCGGTAATGCCAGCGCACCACGCTGCCCGGCTGGAGCAGCCCGCTCGCCCGCAAGGCCGCCTCGCCGACCAGTAGGCGCGGGCCGAAGCCGATGCCGCCGGCGAGCTTGTCGGGCTCGGCGGTGAGCGCGGCGCGGATCTCGATCGCGGCCGCGCCGAGCGTGATGCGCGCGCCCGGCTTGAGATCGAGCCGCGCCAGCAGCGCCGCATCGGCGGCGGCGCCGAAGGCGCCATCGCGCTGCGCCAGCAGCGCCGTCAGCGGCTGCGGCGGATCGAGCGCGACCGACCCGTAGAGCGGATAGGCGGCGTCGACCGCCTTGACCTCGACCAGCGCCGTGCGGCCGTCGGGCGTGCGCGCCATGGCGCGCATGGTGGCGGCGACCGAGCTGCGGCCGCGCGCGTCGATGAACGACCGTTCCGCGGCGCTGGCCTCGCGCAGGCTGAGCGAGAACGCCGCGTCGCCGCCGAGGATCACGCGCCCTTCGCGCGCCAGCCCGTCGGCGAGCCCGGACGCCACCGAGCCGACGCCGGCGATCGCCAGCACGCCGAGTGCGATGCAGGCGACGAACACGTAGAAGCCGCGCAGGCCGCCGCGAATCTCGCGCCAGGCGAAGCGCAGCGCGAGCGCGGCGCCGGTCGAGCGCCGCCGGCCGGATGCCGGCGCGAGGGCGACGCTCATGCCGGCTCCGCGGCGTGCCTGGCGGCGCCGTCGATCCGCCCCGAGCGCAGCCGCACCACCCGGTCGCAACGCCGCGCCAGCGCCGGATCGTGGGTCACCAGCACCAGCGTGGTGCCGCGCGTGGTGTGGCCGGCGAACAGGAGATCGATGATCTCGGCGCCGGTCGTCTCGTCGAGATTGCCGGTCGGCTCATCGGCGATCAGGATCGCCGGATTGGGCGCCAGCGCCCGCGCCAGCGCCACCCGCTGCTGCTCGCCGCCCGACAGCTCGGCCGGGTAATGGTCGCGCCGCTCGCGCAAGCCCACCGCCGCAAGCTCGCGCTCGGCACGCTCCTGCGCGTCCTCGATGCCGGCGAGCTCGAGCGGCACCGCCACGTTCTCCAGCGCCGTCATGGTCGGGATCAGATGGAACGACTGGAACACGATGCCGATATTGCGGCCACGGAAGCGCGCCAGCGCGTCCTCGTTGAGCGCGGCGAGCGCCTCGCCCGCGGCCACCACGGTGCCGGTGTCCGGCCGTTCGAGCCCGGCCATGACCATGAGCAGCGTCGATTTGCCCGAGCCCGACGGCCCGGTGAGGCCGATCGCCTCGCCCCTTCCTATATGCAGGTCGATGTCCTTGAGGATATGAACGCGGGCCGCGCCCCGCCCGAGCGACAGGTTGACGCCGGTGAGCGCGATCGCCGGCGCAAGGCGTGACCCCGAGGTGTCGTGCATGCAGTCGTTCCGTCGGTCGTCCTTGCCTGGATGGCGGGCGTCGGGGTCCGTTTCGCCCCGCTCATATGGTCATTTCACGGCGCCGGTCCAGATCGTGGCGGCGGCGCTGGCGGCCGCCATGGTCGTAGCCGCGGCGGTCGCATGGCCGGCCGCGGCCGCCGAGCGGCCGGTGCGCATCGTGGCTCTAGGTGATTCGCTCACCTCCGGCGTGGGCCTTGCGGGCAGCGCGGCGTTTCCGGCCAGGCTCGAAAAGGCGCTCCGCGCCAAGGGCCTCGCGGTCGAGATCGCCAATGCGGGAGTTTCCGGCGACACCGCGTCCGGCGGGCTTGCCCGTCTCGACTGGGCGGTGCCGCCGGGGACCGACGCGGTCATCGTCGAGCTCGGCGCCAACGACATGCTGCGCGGCGTCGATCCGAAGGTCACGCGCAAGGCGCTCGAGGAGATCGTGCGGCGGCTGACCGAGCGGCGCCTGCCGGTGCTGCTCGCCGGGATGCGGGCGGCGCCCAATCTCGGCGACGACTACGTGCGCGATTTCGAGGCGATCTATCCCGATCTTGCCAGGAGCTACGACCTGCTGCTCTATCCGTTCTTTCTCGACGGCATCGTCGCCAACGCCAGGTTCAATCAGCGCGACGGGCTGCATCCAACCGCCGCCGGCATCGACCGGATCGTCACCGGCATTCTGCCCAAGGCCGAGGAGCTGGTGGCGCGCGTGCGGGACAAGCGTGGACAATAACGCCGAGTGGTTGATTTGCGCCTCGGCGTCTGACAAATCTGCGGAATCGACATGCCCCGCCTGTTCACCGGTCTCGAAATCCCCCCCGATGTCGGCCAGTCGCTCGCCACCTTGCGCGGCGGCTTGCCGGGCGCGCGCTGGATCGACCCGGAGAATTATCACGTGACCCTGCGCTTCATCGGCGACGTCGACGATACGATCGCCCGCGAGGTCGCCTCCATGCTGGGCAGAGTGCGGCGCGAGGCGTTCGAGCTGCGGGTGGACGATCTCAAATCGTTCGGGGGGCGCAAGCCGCGCGCGATCGTCGCCGCGCTCGGCCCGGCGCAGGCGCTGATGGAGCTGCAGGCCGAGCACGAGCGGTTGCTGCAGCGGGTCGGGCTCGAGCCCGAAGGCCGCAAGTTCACGCCGCATGTGACGCTGGCGCGGTTGCGCGAATCCACCAGCCGGCAGGTCGCCGACTATCTCGCCGTGCGCGCGCCGTTCCGCTCGCCGCTGTTCAAGGTGTCGCGCTTCGTGCTGTTCTCGTCGCGCTCGTCGGTCGGCGGCGGCCCCTACGTGGTCGAGGCGGCCTATCCGCTGGCGGCGTAAGCAGATGACGGAGGTCTGTTGTCTGACATCCGATTTCACACCGGCCGCAGCAATCTCGACTGCACGTCCAGCATGGCGGTGGCGAAGCCGTGATTGTCGGCAAGCAGCTCGCGCATCAGCGAGAGCGGCGTCGGACGCGGCGTCGCCACCTCGCCGACGACGCCGGCGAAATCGAAGCTAAGCTCGGCGTCGAACTTGCGGGCGAGCTGCTGCATGCGCTTGTTGTCGGCAAGGCACGCCATGTGCAGGAACTTGATGCCGCGGTTGCGCGCCGCCAGCAGCGTGCGCTCGAGCAGCGCCGAGCCGACGCCGTGGCTCTGCCACGGCTGCTCGATCGAGAACGCGGCCTCCGCCTCGCGCGTGAGCGGCTGCCCGACCCTGCGCAGCTCGGCGGCGCCGCGCAGCGTTCCGTCGGCGAAGAAACCGTGGATGACCGTGTCGATGCCGAACGCGAGATCGGCATAGTTGCGCACGAATTCGTCCGCGACGGCGCCGGCGAAACGGTTGCGGCGGCTCGCCGCGTCGAGCCGCAGCAGGTGGTCGCGATAGAGCTCGGCTTCGCCGATCCACAGCTTGCGGATCATGCTGCCGTCCGGCAGTAGATCGAGCATCGAAGGCCCTCCTGATTGGTCGGTGCCAGCGTGGCCCGTAAGGCTCACTGTCCGGCGGCGAATCAAGTCCGCATATTGCAACGCAATAGCCCATTCACAATGGCAATGGCGTGACAGCTACCATCCTAAACTAATGATTTTAATTGAAAAACGGCATAGCAGCCATGCGGTCCCCACCTGAATGGCAAGCTTGAGTTGCGATTTTGCCGCGCTGCAGCATGGAGGCTGAACAGTCGCCTGACTGCAACAACGTCCGGCCAACCTTTACCAAGTCGAACGGACGGAGCTTCCAACAGCGCCGTCTTGCACGCAGAGAGCGGCCGGCGCCGGCGTCGCAGCGGCGACTTGCGAGCCGTGGGGCGGGACAGCTATTGCATCGCCGAGCCAACGCCCCATCCTCTCATGCCAGCTTCCATCTCGACGCAATACGCGGTGCTGGTCGCCGCAGCAAAGATCGAGCGCGACCACGCCCAGGAGGCGGTCGTCGACCTGCTCGCGCAGCTCGAGCGGCGGCTGGCCGAGCATCGCCTTGCGCGCAAGTCCTCGTCGCTCGGCTGGGTGTTCGGCGCCCGCAAGCGCAGCGAGGAGCCGATCAAGGGCCTCTACATCTTCGGCGACGTCGGCCGCGGCAAGACCATGCTGATGGATCTGTTCTTCGCGGCGTCGCCGGTCGTGCGCAAACGCCGCGCGCATTTTCACGAGTTCATGGCGGACGTGCACGAACGCATCTACGCGTTCCGGCAGCGGCTCAAGTCCGGCGAGCTTGCCGAGCAGGACCCGATCGGGCTCACCGCCGCCGCCATCGCCGAGGAGACCTGGCTGCTTTGCTTCGACGAATTCCACGTCACCGACATCGCCGACGCCATGATCCTGGGCCGGCTGTTCAAGCGCCTGTTCGAGCTCGGCGTCGTGGTGGTCGCCACCTCGAACGTGGCGCCCGACGAGCTCTACAAGGATGGGCTCAACCGCGAGCTGTTCCTGCCGTTCATCGCGCTGATCGAGCAGAATATGGACGTGGTCCGGCTCGCTGCGCGCACCGATTTCCGGCTGGAGAAGCTCGCCGGCGCGCCGGTCTGGTACGTCCCGGCGGATCACGCCGCCGACGCCGCGCTCGACGAGGCTTGGCGGCGGCTCACCCGCGGCCATGCCGAGGCGGAGCGCGACTTGACCGTGAAGGGCCACACGCTGCGTGTCCCGCACGCCACCATGGGAGCGGCGCGGTTTTCGTTTCACGATCTCTGCGAGCAGCCGCTGGCCGCCGGCGACTATCTGCGGATCGCGCGCGAGTATCACACCGTGGTGCTCGACCGCATCCCTGCGATGGACTACGGCTGCCGCAACGAGGCCAAGCGCTTCATCATCCTGATCGACACGTTCTACGACAACGCCGTCAAGCTGGTCGCCTCGGCCGCGGCCGAGCCCGACGGGCTGTTCCGGGTGAACGACGGCTTCGAGGCGCAAAGCTTCGAGGCGCAGGAGTTCAAGCGCACGGCCTCGCGCCTGATCGAGATGCGCTCGGACGCCTATCTGGCGCTGCCCCACGGCCGGCGTGACTCGACCGCGAGCGGGGTGGTCGAGGGGATCGTGGAGACGTGAGTGTGGAACACCGATGACGCACAAAAAGCGGCGTCTTCCGTCCTCAGCGCGACATCACCGCAATGGCTTGAACGCCTCTGCCGAAAGGGTTAATCACGCGGCACGGCCTCTCCGCCGTCCCGCAAGGCAAGGACCATTCCCCACATGGCGCGTTCCAAGATTGCACTGATCGGCGCCGGCCAGATCGGCGGCACGCTGGCCCATCTCATCGGCCTCAAGGAGCTCGGCGACGTCGTGATGTTCGACATCGCCGAAGGCATCCCCCAGGGCAAGGCGCTCGATCTCGTCCAGTCCTCGCCGGTCGACGGCTTCGATGCCCATATCACCGGCACCAATTCGTACGACGCCATCGACGGAGCCACCGTCTGCATCGTCACCGCCGGCGTGCCACGCAAGCCCGGCATGAGCCGTGACGATCTTTTGGGCATCAACCTCAAGGTGATGGAGCAGGTCGGCTCCGGCATCAAGAAATACGCGCCCGGCGCCTTCATCATCTGCATCACCAACCCGCTCGACGCCATGGTGTGGGCGCTGCAGAAAGCCTGCGGCCTGCCCAAGCACATGGTGGTCGGCATGGCGGGCGTGCTCGACAGCTCGCGCTTCCGCTATTTCCTCGCCGACGAGTTCAACGTCTCGGTCGAGGACGTCACCGCCTTCGTGCTCGGCGGCCACGGCGATACCATGGTGCCGCTGATCCGCTACTCGACCGTCGCCGGTATTCCGCTTCCCGACCTGGTCAAGATGAAATGGACCACGCAGGCGCGGCTCGACGCCATCGTCCAGCGCACCCGCGACGGCGGCGCCGAGATCGTCAACCTGCTCAAGACCGGCTCCGCCTTCTACGCGCCGGCCGCCTCCGCGGTCGCCATGGCGGAGAGCTACCTCAAGGACAAGAAGCGCGTGGTGCCGTGCGCCGCCTGGCTCAACGGCGAATATGGCGTGAAGGATCTTTACGTCGGCGTCCCGGCGGTGATCGGCTCGAAGGGCGTCGAGCGGATCGTCGAGATCCAGCTCAACGGCGCCGAGCGCACCATGTTCGAGAAGTCGGCCGAGTCGGTGGCCACCCTGGTCGAGGCGTGCCGGAAGATCGCGCCGAATCTGGGCAGATAATGAACATCCACGAGTATCAGGCCAAGGCGGTGCTGCGCGAGTTCGGCGTGCCGGTGCCGCGCGGACACGCCGCCTTCACGGTCGAGGAGGCCGTGAAGGCCGCGCGCGACCTCGCGCTGCCGGTGCTGGTAGTGAAGGCGCAGATCCACGCCGGCGGCCGCGGCAAGGCCGGCGGCGTCAAGGTGGTGAAGTCGGTCGACGACGTGAAGAAGGAAGCCGAGCGCCTGCTCGGCTCGACGCTCGTGACCCACCAGACCGGCCCGCACGGCAAGCAGGTCAACCGGCTCTATGTCGAGGAAGGCTCGGCCATCGAGCGCGAGTTCTATCTCTCCGCTCTGGTCGACCGGGAAAGCTCGCGCATCGCCTTCGTGGTGTCGACCGAGGGCGGCATGGACATCGAGGAGGTCGCGCGCAGCCATCCCGAGAAGATTCTGACCTTCTCGGTCGATCCGGCGACCGGCATCATGCCGCATCACGGGCGGCGGGTGGCGCAGGCGCTCGGCCTGCACGACGATCTCGCCAAGCAGACGCAGGATCTGGTGAGCAAGCTCTATGCGGCCTTCGTCGCCAAGGACATGAGCCTGCTCGAGATCAATCCGCTGGTCGTCACCAAGACTGGGCAGCTTATTTGCCTCGACGCCAAGGTCGCCTTCGACACCAACGCGCTCTATCGCCATCCCGACATCGTCGCGCTGCGCGACCTCACCGAGGAGGACGAGAAGGAGATCGAGGCGTCGAAATACGACCTCAACTACGTGGCACTCGATGGCACCATCGGCTGCATGGTCAACGGCGCCGGGCTCGCCATGGCGACGATGGACATCATCAAGCTCTATGGCGAGGCGCCGGCGAATTTCCTCGATGTCGGCGGCGGCGCCACCAAGGAGAAGGTGGCGGCCGCGTTCAAGATCATCACCGCCGACCCCAAGGTGAAGGGCATCCTGGTCAACATCTTCGGCGGCATCATGAAGTGCGACGTGATCGCGGCGGGCGTGGTCGACGCCGTCAAGGAGGTCGGGCTGCGGGTGCCTTTGGTGGTGCGGCTCGAAGGCACCAATGTCGCGCTCGGCAAGGAGATCATCGCCAAGTCGAATCTGGACGTCGTCTCCGCCGACGATCTCGACGACGCCGCCCAGAAGGTCGTCAAGGCGGTGAAAGGCGCCAAGGCGCCGCACGGCAAGGGCGCGCGCGGCTGACTCGCCGCACGGCCGCCGGCAGAAGAGACATCGTGATGCGCGCAGCCGCTCGACCGACCTCCTCCTCCGCCGGCGTCGCCGCCGCGCTGGCGGCGGGACTGGCCGGCTGCACCAGCGACGCGTCGCTCGCGCTCGAGGCCGCGCGGGCGGCCTGCGCGGCGACCCTGCAGGCGCTCTACGATCCGATCTCGACCGATCAGGCGGTGACCATCCCGCGCGTCGCCAATACCTCCACGGACGCGGAGAAATTCGAGTTCATCTGGAAGCGCGATCAGATTTCGGGGCTGTCGTGGCGCATCCTTCCACAGGAGCTCGGAGAGGCAAGCGCTGCCTCGTCGGTTAAAGAAATACAAATTCTTCGGCGCGAGCTCGCCCCCGCCGGCGAACCGTCCTACGCCTGCCGCGGCTCGCTCGCGGTGCGCTCGATCCACGGCGTGTGGCTGCGCTGGAGCGGGTCCACGCAAGTCACCGAGATCAAGTTGACAAGGCATCCCGTGAGCTTTTGAAGTCTCGTCGTCACTTTTGCGGGCTGTGGTTCCGATCGCCATGACGAATTCTTGTTGAGCGTGGCAATTTGACCTGAAGGCAACAAAACATGTCCATCCTCGTCGACAAGAACACCAAGGTGATCTGCCAGGGTTTCACCGGCAAGAACGGCACCTTCCATTCCGAGCACGCGATCGCCTACGGCACCAAGATGGTCGGCGGCACCTCGCCGGGCAAAGGCGGTTCGACCCATCTCGGCCTGCCGGTGTTCGACACCGTCGCCGAGGCGAAGGCCGAGACCCAATGCGACGCCAGCGTGGTCTACGTGCCGCCGGCCGGCGCCGCCGACGCGATCTGCGAGGCGATCCAGGCCGAGATCGCGCTCATCATCGCCATCACCGAGGGCATCCCGGTGGCCGACATGGTGAAGGTCAAGCGCGACCTTTGCGGCTCGAAGTCGCGGCTGATCGGCCCCAATTGCCCGGGCGTGATGACCGCCGGCGAATGCAAGATCGGCATCATGCCGGGCAATATCTTCATGCCCGGCAAGGTCGGCATCGTGTCGCGCTCCGGCACGCTCACCTACGAGGCGGTCTACCAGACCACCCGCGAGGGACTCGGCCAGACCACCGCGGTCGGCATCGGCGGCGACCCGGTTAAGGGCACCGAGTTCATCGACGTCTTGGAAATGTTTCTGGCCGACAAGGCGACCGAGGCGATCGTGATGATCGGCGAGATCGGCGGCTCGGCCGCAGAGGACGCCGCCCAGTTCCTCACCGACGAAGGCAAGCGCGGCCGCAAGAAGCCGATGGTCGGCTTCATCGCCGGCCGCACGGCGCCGCCGGGGCGGCGCATGGGGCACGCCGGCGCGATCATCTCGGGCGGCAAGGGCGACGCCGAATCCAAGATCGCCGCCATGGAGGCGGCCGGCATCAAGGTGTCGCCGTCGCCGGCACGGCTCGGCAAGACCCTGGTCGAGGTGCTGAAGGGATAACGGCTGCCGATTCCGCCCGGAGCGGCGAACCGGTTTTTGAAAGCCACTGTGGCGTCCCGGTTACAATCCTCTCCCAGCAACCAACGTAAGATGGCGATCGAAACGCGTCCCGAACGGCGTGCAGCGATTCGTGGGGAACAAGGAGTCCGACATGAAGAGGTTCTTGCTGGCGGCCCTCGCCGTCGCGACGCTGGCCGGCGGCTCTGCCGGGGCCGCGGATATGGGCGCGCCGCCGCCGCCGGTCCGCAAGGTCGCGCCACCGGTCGCCGTTTATAGCTGGAGCGGACCCTATTGGGGCGTGAACGTCGGATACAGCTGGGGAAGACTGAGCAACGACTGGACGGTGAGCGGTCTTGCCGCCGGCAGCGCTTCCGAAACCCAGGATCTCAACGGCGTCATCGGCGGCTTCCAGAGCGGCATCAACTGGCAGGTCGGCGCGTGGCTGTTCGGAATGGAAGCCGACATTCAGGCAACGGGCCAGAAAGGCGCGACGACCTATTGTCTAGTCAGCTGCGATGTGGCGAGCGTCGCCGCCGACCACAAACTGCCGTGGCTGGGGACGGCGCGCAGCCGCGTCGGCTTCCTGCCGACCGACAGCATTCTCGTCTATGCGACCTACGGCATTGCCTACGGCCAGGTCAGATCGGACTACACCTTCAGCGCCGGCGGCGTTGCGTTTGGCTCCGCGGAATTGAAGGACACGCGGGCAGGGTGGACCGCGGGTGCCGGCATCGAGGGCGCCTTTGGCGGCGGCTGGAGCGCGAAGCTCGAATACCTCTATGTCGATCTCGGCAAGCGGACCGAAACCATCACCCTGACTGGGGTGACGACCGCGTCTTGGGATCATCGCGTGACCGACCACATCGTGCGCGTCGGCTTGAACTACCGGTGGGGCGCTGCGCCCGTGGTCGCGAGCTACTGACCGGCGCTCTCGAGCGAATGGTCGTGCGCCCCGGCATCGGCCGGGGCGTTTCTTTTGGGCATGGAAGCGGCCGGCATCGAGCTGCTGCCCGGCTCGCAACTTTGATCGATGTTGCTGACAGAAGAGCGATCGAAAGAAGAGCGCGCCGGACTTGGCGCCGCGGCGTAGTTTCGACCACCCGCCTTTATACCAAAAATTTACCCTTTCGTAACCTACCCGGATGCCACCCGCCCATGCTTTGTCGGCGACTGTGGCGGTCGGGTTACAGCCTAATCCCAAGCACTTCTGTAGGATGACTCAACTACGCGGAGGGCGTCTACACCGAGCGCCGTGCGTACGTGGTTCGAGCCGTCGCCGGGGAATCGTTGGGCGGCGGCGCGGACCAGGTCAAATCGGGGCAATGAGGGGATCACGATGAAGAAGTTCTTACTGGCGACAAGCGCGATCGTTTCCTTGGTGGCGGCCCTTCCGGCCGGCGCTGCAGATATCCCGGTCAAGGCGCCGGTCTATCGTCCGGCACCGCCGGCCTGCGCGCAGTTCGGCGGGTTCTGGCTCGGCGTCAATGGCGGCTGGGTCGGCTACGATTACACCTGGAACGACCAAAACGCGTGGACCAATGAGGCGGACGGCGACGGCGCGCTGCCGAAAGAAGTTACTGCTCGCAATAACGGCGGCGCCATCGGCATCGGCGGTGGCTACAACTGGCAGTCGAACTGCACCGTGTTCGGCGTCGAGGTGGACTATGCCTGGTCCGGCGCCAAGGCCGAGAAGTTCCACACCGACAACAGCGGCATCTTCGACACGCTGAGCGTGTCCAGCAAGCTGAAAGGGTTCGGCACGCTGCGGGCGCGCAGCGGCGTCGTCGTGGACAACCTGCTCATCTACGTGACCGGCGGCCTGGCGTGGGGCAGCTTCGATCGGAGCTGGACGCTGAGCGATGGCCTCGGCACCACCGTGGAAACCTTCGCGCAGAACCGCACGCGCTGGGGCGGGGTGGTCGGCGTTGGCACCGAGTGGTCATGGGGCAGTGGCTGGAGCATCCGGAGCGAGTTCCTCTATATGAGGTTCGCGAAGGACGAGGTCGCCTTCACGAGCGCCTTCTTCGATCCGGGCGAGTCCAAGAGCTTCACGAGCCTCGACTCGATCTGGACCAGCCGCATCGGCCTGACCTACCGCTTTGGCGGCGACGTCTTCGGGAAGCGCCCGGTCGCAGCCAGGTACTGAGGCCCGCCGCAACGATCACCTGAGAATAAGGAAGGCCCCGGCATCGTGCCGGGGCCTTTCGTGTTTTGGGGATATCGATGGCGGGTGAATTCGAATTCAGATTTTGTGGATTGTGACAACGCAACTGCAGCATAAATAATGGTAGGGTACCTGGAGCCCGCCGGATTCGTCTGCGCGGCCGCCAAGTCCACCGGGTCAACCCACCGCCAGGATCCGAAAAGCATGTCCCGCCAGGACGCCAATGCCGCCTTTGCCCGCACCTCGTTCCTGTACGGCGGCAATGCCCCCTATATCGAGGATCTCTATGCCCGCTACGAGTCCGACCCGCAGGCGGTCGACGCGCAGTGGCAGGCGTTCTTCCAAAGCCTGAAGGACGAGCGCGCCGCGGTGCTCCAAAGCGCCGACGGGCCGTCCTGGAAGCGGCCGGACTGGCCGCAGCCGGCGCGCGGCGAGCTCGTCGCCGCCCTCGACGGCGACTGGCGCGAGGTCGAAAAGGCGGTCGGCGACAAGGTCAAGGCGCGCGCGCAGGCGGGTGGCGTCGAGCTCTCGCCCGCCCACGTGCAACAGGCCACGCGGGACTCCATACGAGCGCTGATGCTGATCCGCGCCTACCGGGCGCGCGGGCATTTTCACGCCAATCTCGATCCGCTCGGGCTCGAGCCGAAAAAGGACGAGCAGGACCTCGATCCGCGCTCGTACGGCTTCACCGAAGCCGACTACGACCGCCCGATCTTTCTCGACCGCGTGCTCGGGCTCGAATTCGGCACCTTGCGCGAAATCCTCCTCATCCTGCGCCGCACCTACTGCCAGACGCTCGGCGTCGAGTTCATGCACATCTCCGACCCGGCGCAGAAGGGCTGGATGCAGGAGCGCATCGAGGGGCCCGACAAGGAGATCAGCTTCACCCGCGAGGGCAAGCGCGCCATCCTCAACAAGCTGATCGAGGCGGATGGCTTCGAGAAATTCTGCGATCTCAAGTTCACCGGCACCAAGCGTTTCGGGCTCGACGGCGGCGAGTCGATGATCCCGGCGCTCGAGCAGATCATCAAGCGCGGCGGCGCGCTCGGGGTCAAAGAGATCGTGATCGGCATGGCCCACCGCGGCCGGCTCAACGTGCTGGCGCAGGTGATGAGCAAGCCGCACCGCGCCATCTTCCACGAGTTCAAGGGCGGCTCGGCGTCGCCCGACGACGTCGAGGGCTCCGGCGACGTGAAATACCACCTCGGGGCTTCGTCCGACCGCGAGTTCGACGGCAACCGGGTGCACCTGTCGCTCACCGCCAATCCCTCGCATCTCGAGATCGTCAATCCGGTGGTGCTCGGCAAGGTGCGCGCCAAGCAGGACCAGCACGGCGCCACCCGCGACGACCGCACCATGGTGATGCCGCTCTTGATCTCCGGCGACGCGGCGTTCGCCGGCCAGGGCGTGATCGCCGAGTGCTTCGGGCTGTCCGGATTGCGCGGGCACCGCACCGGCGGCTCGGTGCATTTCATCGTCAACAACCAGATCGGCTTTACGACTTATCCGCGCTACGCGCGCTCCTCGCCCTATCCGTCCGATGTCGCCAAGATGGTGGAGGCGCCGATCTTCCATGCCAACGGCGACGACCCGGAGGCGGTGGTGTTCGCCGCCAAGATTGCGACCGAGTTCCGGCAGAAGTTCCAGCAGCCGGTCGTGATCGACATGTTCTGCTATCGGCGCCACGGTCACAACGAGGGCGATGAGCCGGCGTTCACCCAGCCGCTGATGTACAGGGCGATCCGCGCGCATCCGACCACGCTCGAAATCTATGCCAAGAAGCTGATCAGCGAGAACGTCGTCACCGAGGGCGAGGTCGAGAAGATGCGGGCCGATTGGCGCGCCCGGCTCGACGTCGAGCTGGAAGCGAGCCAGAGCTACCGGGCCAACAACGCCGACTGGCTCGACGGCCGCTGGGCCGACATCAAGGCGGCGCGCGACTACGACGATCCGCGGCGCGGCCGCACCGGCGTCGAGATCGAGACCCTCAAGGAGATCGGCGAGAAGATCACCGCCGCGCCCAAGGGCTTCCACGTCCACCGCACCATCCAGCGCTTCCTCGACGCCCGCGCCAAGGCGATCAAGACCGGCGAGGGCATCGACTGGGCGACCGGCGAGGCGCTCGCCTTCTGCTCGCTGCTGCTCGACGGCCGTCCGGTGCGGCTCTCCGGCCAGGACACCGAACGCGGCACCTTCTCGCAGCGCCACTCGGTGCTGGTCGACCAGGAGAACGAGGATCGCTACATCCCGTTCAACCACGTGCGCGAGGGCCAGGCCCGCTTCGAGGTCATCAACTCGATGCTGTCGGAAGAGGCGGTGGTCGGCTTCGAGTACGGCTATTCGCTCGCCGAGCCCGATGCGCTCACCTTGTGGGAGGCGCAATTCGGCGATTTCGCCAACGGCGCCCAGGTGGTGTTCGACCAGTTCGTGTCGTCGGGCGAGCGCAAGTGG
>JBEVIH010000086.1:0-8569 GCA_040510815.1 Xanthobacteraceae bacterium
TCGCGCTCGGCCCGGGTCTCGCCGACGCAGACGATGGCGAGCAGGCCGGCGCGATGCGCCGCCATGGCCTTGGCCCGCACCTCGGCGTCGGTTTCCTCGTGATAGGTCCGCCGCTCGGAGTGGCCGAGGATGACGGCGCTGGCGCCGGCGTCCTTGAGCATCTCCGCCGCGATATCGCCGGTGAAGGCGCCGGAGGCTTGTGCGTGGCAGTCCTGAGCGCCGATCGATAGCGAAGACCTCAATGACGCCGCCTGCGCGGCAAATTGCGCAACGAGCGTCGCCGGCGGGCAGACCAGCAGGTCGACCTCGGCAGCGAGATCGCGCGCGCCATCGATGATCTTCGCCAGCTCCGTCGCCGAAGCGCGCAGCCCGTTCATCTTCCAATTGCCCGCGACCAGCGGGCGGCGTGTTCGCAAAGCCATGATTCGCAAAGCCCTGGGCGGACCGGCCGGTCAGGCGCAGGCAGTGGCGCCGGCGGGCGGCGCGCCGCTGCTCACGCGGTGAATGAAGTCGGGCAGGCCCTGCCCCATCGAGTGCTCGTAGCGCAGCGCGGCGGCGGAGGGGTTGAACGGGATGCGCAGCGCCGCGCGCACCTCGGTCTCCAACTGGTTGCGCAGCGTCACGATCCGTTCCGAGCTCAGGTGATCGGTGAACACGAAGGATTTGTAGCCGCCGTTCGGATCGCCCTTGTAGTAGTCGGCGGAGATGCTGTAGTCGACCTCGTAGGCGTGCAACCGGTCGCCGGTGCGCGGCTGCGTGTAGGTCCACACATTCGCCTCGCTCGGGTGCGGCGCCGCGAGATCGTAGTAGGGCGTGCCGGGATAGGTGGCGATCACCGTGCAGTCGAACTCGTCGACCGCGCTGCGGATCAGCCAGTCGCGGATGCTGCCGATGCTCTCCTCGCTCTCGCCCGGATGGCCGCAGGACATCAGCGCCTTGATCTTGAGGCCGTGCTTCTTGGCGGTCTCGACGCAGCGGGTGTTGTCGTCGAGCGAGGCCTTCTTCTCGATGTTCTCCAGGATGCGCTCGTCGGCGGCCTCGAACCCGCACAGCAGCCAGCGGAAGCCGGCCCGGTACATGGTGGCGGCCTGGAGCTCGTTGAACAGCTCGGCCTTCACGAAGCCGCGCAGCCGAAAGTCCACGCCGAGCCGGGACTGCAGATCGCTGAGCGCGTTCATCAGCTCGACCATGCTGCGGCTGACGTTGAGCTCGTCGTCGTAGAACATGAAGCCGGTATGGCCGTATTCCCGGTGCAGGAATTCCACCTCGCCGACGATCGACGCCACCGACCGGTTGCGGATGAGGCGCAGGCTCTTGCTGTTGCGGCCGCCGCAGAAGCCGCAGCCGAACGGACAGCCGAGCTGGGCGATCAGGCTGGTCGCGCGGTGGCCCTCGATGCTGTAGCGGTAGGAGCGCAGATCGACCAGATGGCGGGCTGGCAACGGCAGCTCGTCGAACTGCTGGTCGCTCAGGAACAAGCCGCCCTTGGGGTCGTCGCCGTCGATGAGCTTGGGCGCATCCTCGTGCAGCGCCTCGAAGATCGCGAGCTCGCCGTCGCCGCTGCAGAGCACGTCGAACAGCGCCTCCAGTTGGTCGACCGCGCGTTGCGCGCGGCCGCCCGAAATTCCGCGCTTGCGCTCGAGCTTGAGCGCCGAATAGGCGAGCGTCACGTGCGGCCCGCCCAGGATCAGCTTGAGATCCGGGCGCAGGTCGCGAATCGCACGCGCGATCTTCATCACCGCCGGCAGTTGCGGCGTGGTGGCGGTGATGCCGACGGCAACGTCGGCGCAATCGGCGATGTAGCGCGGCAGCGCCGCCAGATAATTCTCGACCCCGGAGAGGTCGAGGAAGTTGACCGGATAGTTGCGTGCCTCGAGGCTCGCCGCGACCTTGAGGATGCCCAGGCTGACGAAGACGCGTTCGTCGAGCAGGAACGACGACGGCGGCGTGATCAGGCAAACCGGGCCCCGCGCCACACCCGGGCCGACCGGCAGGCGGCCGGCCGTCGGCGTCAATCCGAGGTGCTGCGACACGCAAACTCCGTCAATTTTCGCGTAATTCGGCGACTTGGCCGCGATCCCCCGACCGCAGGTATTTTCAGGGGCCCCATTTTAGGCGTTCCGGGCTTTCCCTGCCACCCGCTCAACTCGGGCGCGGGCTGTTGCGCCCGAAACCGCGCTAACGTCCGATTTTGTCGCGCTTTCCAATTGTTGCGGTGCGGGGGACCCCTCCCTATGATGCAGCGCTCTTGGCCGAAAGCGGCCAAAAGGGCTCTCGATCCTAAAGGTTGGCCGAAATGCTTCGAGGTCTGCGCAAAGCCTCCTCCAACTGGCTCGGCAAGGTGGTCATGGCCGCCATCGTCGGCTTTTTGGTCATCAGCTTCGCGATCTGGGGCATCGGCGACATTTTCCGCGGGTTCGGGCGCTCGACCGTGGCCAAGGTCGGCGGCACCGAGGTGACCGTCGAGCAGTTCCGCGTGTTCTACAACGAGCGCCTGCAGCAGATCGCCCGCCAGGTCGGCCGCCCGGTCACGATGGACCAGGCGCGCGCGATGGGCCTCGACCGGATGGTGCTGGGCCAGCTCATTTCGGAAATCCTGCTCGACGAGCGCGCCCGCAAGCTCGGCCTCAACGTGTCGGACGCCGAGGTCTCCCGCCGCATCACCACCGATCCCACCTTCCAGGGGCCGAACGGGCAGTTCGATCGCTTCCGCTTCGAGCAGATGATCCGCTCGGCCGGCTACACCGAGGCCCGCTTCGTCGCCGAACGGCGCCGCGAGATGCTGCGCAACCAGCTGCAGCAGACGGTTACTTCGGGATTGAGCGTGCCGAACGCCTGGGTCGACGCGGCGAACCGCTACCGCAACGAGGAACGTTCGATCGAATACGTGCTGCTCGATCGCGCGCAGGCCGGCGAGCTCCCGGCACCGACGCCAGAGGTGCTCGCCAAGTATTACGAGGACCGCAAGATCCTGTTCCGCGCACCCGAGTATCGCAAGCTGGTGATCGTGGCCCTGATCCCTTCCGAGCAGGCGCACTGGATCGAAATCTCCGATGCGGATCTGAAAAAGGCCTACGAGGAGCGCCGCAGCCGCTACAGCACGCCGGAACGGCGCCATATCCAGCAGATCGTGTTTCCCAACGCCGAGGAGGCGCGCGCGGCGGCGGATCGCATCAGCAAGGGGGCGACCTTCGCCGAGATCGCCAAGGAACGCGGCCTCACCGACAAGGACATCGATCTCGGCACGCTGGCGAAAGCGGCGGTGATCGACCGCGCGGTGGCGGACGCCGCGTTCGCGCTCAAGGAGGGCGAAGTGAGCGCGCCGGTTGCGGGACGCTTCGGCACCGCGCTGGTCCAAGTGCTCAAGATCGAGCCCGAGCACGCCCGCTCGTACGAGGAGGTGGCGGCGGAGCTCAAGAAGGAACTCGCCGCCGCACGCGCCAAGGCCGATATCCTGAGCATCTACGACAAGATCGAGGACGCCCGCTCCGAGGGCAAGCCGCTGGCGGAGGCCGCCGCCAGCCTCAAGCTCGCATCGCGCACCATCGAGGCAATCGATCGCTCCGGCCGCGACCCGTCGGGCGCGCCGGTCACCGGCCTGCCCGACGCCCAACGCCTGCTGACGACCGCGTTCACCACCGAGATGGGCATCGACCGCGATCCGCTGCAGGTCGAGGGCGGCTACATCTGGTTCGAGATCGCCGGCATCACCCCGTCGCGGGAGCGCCCGCTCGACGAGGTGAAAGAACAGGTCGAGGCGCGCTGGCGCGAGCAGGAAATCGCCACCCGCCTGAAAACCAAGGCCGCCGAAATCCTCGACAAGCTCAAGGCCGGATCGAGTCTCGCCGACGTCGCCGCGGCCGGCGGGCTCAAGGTCGCGACCCTGACCGGGATCAAGCGCGGCGAGCCCCCTGCCCCGCTCTCGGCCGCGACCGTCGACGTCATCTTCCGCACCGCCAAGGGCGCATTCGCCAGCGCCGAGGCGGCGCAGCCGGCCGAGCAGGTGGTGTTCCGGGTCACCGACATCGTGGTGCCCCAACTCGACGCCGCCTCGGAGGACGCCAAGCAGGCCCAGGACACGCTCAACCGCTCGCTGACGCAAGATGTCTTGTCCGAGTATCTCAGCCGGCTCGAAACCGAGACCGGGGTCACCATCAATCAAAGCGCGCTGAACCAGGTGGTCGGCGGCGGGGCCGCCGGCACCAACTGACCTTCCATGCAGATCGAGCCGCAGGCAGGAGCGTTCGCCAGGCGCTACGCGCGCGGCGAGCCGCAGGTCGTGTGGACCACGCTGGTGTCCGACCTCGAGACGCCGGTATCGGCCTTTCTCAAGATCGCGAGCGGCCGGCCGATGAGCTTTCTCCTCGAATCGGTCGAGGGCGGCGCGGTGCGCGGGCGCTATTCGATCATCGGGCTCGATCCCGATCTGGTCTGGCGCACGCTCGACGGGCGCGCCGAGATCAGCCGCGCCCGGCACGCCGGCAATGAGTTTGCGCCCTGCAACGAGGCGCCGCTGGCGGCGCTGCGTACGCTCATCAACGAGAGCCGGATCGAGCTGCCCGAGGTGCTGCCGCCGATGGCGGCCGGCATCTTCGGCTATCTCGGCTACGACATGGTGCGGCTGATGGAGGAGCTGCCGCGGCCCAATCCCGACCCGATCGGCATCCCCGACGCGGTGCTGGTGCGCCCGACCCTGGTGGTGGTGTTCGACGCCGTCAAGGACGCCATCACGGTGGTCACGCCGGTGCGGCCGGAAAGCGGGCTTGCGGCCGAGACCGCGTTCACGCGGGCGAGCGAGCGCCTCGCGGCAATCGTTGACGCGCTCGACGCGCCGCTCGAGCATTCGCCGCCCAACGTCAAGGCCGGCCCGCTCACCGTGTGGCCGTCCTCCAACACCACACCCGCCGAGTACGAGCGGATGGTCACGGCCGCCAAGGACTACATCGTCGCCGGCGACGTGTTCCAGGTGGTGCTGTCGCAGCGCTTCCAGGCGCCGTTCGAATTGCCGCCGTTCTCGCTCTATCGGGCGCTGCGCCGGGTCAATCCGGCGCCGTTCCTCTATTTCCTCGCTTTCGACAGCTTCGCGGTCGCCGGGTCGAGCCCGGAAATCCTGGTGCGCGTGCGCGAAGGCATCGTCACCATCCGCCCGCTCGCCGGCACGCGGCCGCGCGGCGCGACGCCCGCCGAGGACAAGGCGCTGGAGGCCGAGTTGCTCGCCGACGAGAAGGAGCGCGCCGAGCATCTGATGCTGCTCGACCTCGGCCGCAACGACGTCGGCCGCGTCGCCCGCACCGCCACCGTCAAGGTGACCGATCAGTTCTTCATCGAGCGGTTCAGCCAGGTGATGCACATCGTCTCCAACGTCGAGGGCCACCTCGACGGCAAGTACGACGCGCTCGACGCGCTGGCGGCGGGCTTTCCCGCCGGCACGGTCTCGGGCGCGCCCAAGGTGCGGGCGATGCAGATCATCGACGAGTTGGAGAAGGAGAAGCGCGGGCTCTATGCCGGCTCGGTCGGCTATTTCTCCGCCGCCGGCGAGCTCGACAGCTGCATCGTGCTGCGCACCGCGCTGGTCAAGGACGGCACCATGTACGTGCAGGCCGGCGCCGGCATCGTCGCCGAGTCCAACCCGAAATCCGAGCAGCAGGAATGCGTCGACAAGGCCAAGGCGCTGTTCCGCGCCGCCGAGGAAGCGAAACGCTTCGCCAGCGCGGCCCGGCGCGGACAATAGGGCGGATCAGACTCGAGCGCGTTCACGCGCGTCCGGCCGAACCCGCCCTCCGCGCCGGTTGAGCTATCTCACGCCCGCGTGCGCATGCGCATCATGAAGGTGTCGAAGGCGAGCTCGGCGACCTGCAGCCACTGATACGAATCGCTGCGATAGGCGCTCAGGCTGTCGAGCATCTTCTTGAACGGCGCATTGGTCTTGGCGATTTCGGCGTAGATCTCGTTCGCCGCGCTGTAGCAGGCTTCCATCACCGGCTGCGGGAACGCGCGCAGCTCGGCGCCCGAGGCGACGAGACGCTTCACCGCCTGCGGGTTCTGGACGTCGTATTTGGTCGTCATCCAGGCGCCCGACTCGCGCGCGCAGGTCTGGATGAGCGCCTGATAGACCTTCGGCAGCTCGTTCCACTTGCCGAGGTTGATCAGCAGGTGCGGTTGCGCGCCGCCCTCCCACCAGCCGGGGTAATAGTAGTATTTGGCGATTTTCACGAAGCCGAGCTTCTCGTCATCGTAGGGGCCGACCCATTCGGCGGCGTCGATGGTGCCCTTCTCGAGCGCCGGAAAGATATCGCCGGCGGCGAGCTGCTGCGGCACCACGCCGAGCTTGGCGAGAATGCGCCCGGCAAATCCGCCGACGCGGAATTTCAAGCCTTTCATGTCGTCGAGGCTCTTGATCTCCCTGCGGAACCAGCCGCCCATCTGGCAGGTCGTGTTGCCGGTCGGCATGCCCCAGCAATTGTAGGTCTTGAAGAAATCGTTCAGCAGCTCCATGCCGCCGCCCTGAAACTGCCAGGCCTCCTGCTGGCGGGTGTTGAGCCCGAACGGCAGCGCCGTGCCGAAGGTGAAGGCCGGATCCTTGCCGAAATAGTAGTAGCTCGCGGTATGGCCCATCTCGACGCTGCCGTTCTGCACCGCGTCGAGCACCTGCAGGCCGGGCACGATCTCGCCCGCGGCAAACACCTGGATCTGGAACTTGTTGTCGGTCAGCTCGGCAATGCGCTTGGCCATATATTCGGGATTGCCGTAGAGGGTATCGAGCGATTTCGGCCAGCTCGCCGTCAGGCGCCATTTCAATTCCGGCATCGACTGGGCGATGGCGGGCGCGGCGACCGCGGTCGCGGCCATCCCTACGCCGGCGGCTTTGAGAAATTCGCGTCGTTTCATCGTGGGCTTCCTCCGATTTGATTTCTTGTGGTCCTCCCGACGATCTCAGCGGGATGGACGGTAGCAAAAGGCGGGGTTGCTCGGAAGCCGAGCAGCGGCCGTCCAGGTGTCAAAACCGGTAGAACGCCGCCGGCGTGTCGACCAGGATCTTGCGGCGCATCGCCTCCTCGGTCACCCAATCGCCGAGCGCATCCACCAGATCCCCGTCGTTGGGATTGACCAGGTACTTGTTGGGGTGCGGCCAGTCGGTTCCCCACATGATGCGGTCCGGCGCCGCTTCGATCAGGGCATGCGCCATCGGCTTGACGTCGTCATATGGTGGCAGATCGGTCGCGCTCACGCGGTTGGCGCCGGAGATCTTCACCCACGTGTTGCCGCGCCGCACCAGCTCGAGCAGCGCCTGGAACCCGGCCGCCCGCACCCCGGCGGTGGCCGGCTGATAGGCGAAATGACCGATCGACATCGGCACCTTGAGCGCGCCGAACACCGGCATCAATTCGACGATGTCCTTGCCCGGGAACAGGAACTCGATGTGCCAGCGAAACGGCGCGATGCGGGCGACGAGATTTGGAATCTCGTTCATCTCGATCGGCATGCCGCCCTTGTTGTCGGTGTTGAGCCGCACGCCGCGGACGCCGGACTTGTCGAGCGCGGCCAATTCATCGTCGGAGATATCCAGGCTGATGGCCACCACGGCGCGCGCCCGGTTCGCCCGTTCGGCGTTGAGCGCGGCCATGGCGTCGAGGATGGCCGAATTGTCGACGCCGTAGATCGAGGGCTGGGTGAACACGACCCGATCGACGCCGAGGGCGGCGTGCAGGTGCTTGAGATCGGCCAAGGTCGAGTCCGGCGGATTGTAGCCGCGGCCGGGAGAGAGCGGGTAGCCCGGCTCGAACACGTGCACGTGGGTGTCGATCGATCCTCTGGGCAGCACGACCTTGGGCTTGCGCGGGTTGCGGTCGGGAGGCAGGCAGTCGCGGATATTGCTGGCCATTGCAGTCCTTTTTCCAACGATCGCACTCGGCGAAAAACCAATGATCACGTAACACGCCGTGCGGGAGGCCGAAAAGCGTCATGGCTGCCGCGCCCGCAGCCCGGGTTTCCGGAGGCTCCGATCGCGCTATTCTGGCTCAACGCCGACGCGCTGCAGGGAGGATCGAGCCATGAGAATCATCGACTTGAGCCGCGAGCTCTATCATCGAACGCCGGCCTATCCCGGACAGCCGCCGATCATGCACGGCGTCTGGAAGACCCACGAAGAATCCTTCGTCGATTCCGGCAACGTCCATGGCAACGCCGTCATGTTCTTCTCGATGCCCGACCATGGCGGCACGCATATCGACGCGCCCCGCCACTTCGGACCGAAGGCGACCCCGATCGACGAGTACCCGCTCGAGAACTGCTATGTGAAAGGGATCTGCATCGATCTTCGCCACATCGCGCCGCGGGCGGAAATCACGCCCGCCGATCTGCAGGCGGCGGTGAGCAAGGCGGGCGTGCCGATTCCCAAAAAGGGCACCGTTCTCCTGTGCACCGGGCACCACGCGCGCACCTTCCCGACGGCCGCCTATTCGACCGACAATTCGGGGGTGAACGTGGCGGCGACCGAGTGGCTGGCGCGCCAAGGCATCGTCCATTTCGGCATCGACTCGATGCGGCCGGGGCCGGAGGGCAAGGTCAA
>JBEVIH010000087.1:0-18012 GCA_040510815.1 Xanthobacteraceae bacterium
AGATGAACTTGGTATTGAGGTAGGCGCCGAGCCCCTCGATGCCGCCTTCGCTGCCGTGGCCGGATTCCTTGACGCCGCCGAACGGCGTCTCCGGCGTCGAGACCGCCACGCTGTTGACGCCGACCATGCCCGACTCGATGGCGTCGCCGATCGCCGCCGCGGTGGCGTTCGACGAGGTGAACGCGTAGGCGGCGAGCCCGTATTCGAGCGAGTTCGCCCGCTCGACCACCTCGTCGAAGGTCTTGAAGGTGACGATCGGCGCGATCGGCCCGAACGGCTCCTGCGTCATCACCTTGGAGTCGTCGGGCACGTCGGTGACCACCGTCGGCTCGTAGAAATAGCCCTGGTTGCCGCGCCGCTTGCCGCCGGTGACGACCTTGCCGCCGCGGTTCTTGGCGTCGGCGACGAAGCTCTCCATGGTGTCGATGCGGCGCGAATTCGCCATCGGCCCCATGGTGATGCCCTTCTCCAGCCCGTCGCCGAGCTTGACGCCGTTGGCGTATTCGGTGAAGCGCGCCAGGAAGCGCTTGTAGACCGGCTCCTGCACGTAGAAGCGCGTCGGCGAGATGCAGACCTGGCCGGCATTGCGGTACTTGAACGCCGCGATGGTGTCGGCGGCCTTCTCCGGATCGGCGTCGTCGAACACCACCACCGGCGAGTGGCCGCCGAGCTCCATGGTGGTGCGCTTCATGCCCTTGGCGGCGAGCGCCGCGAGATGCTTGCCGACCGGGATCGAGCCGGTGAAGGAAATCTTCTTCACCGCGTCCTTCGCCAAGAGATGCTCGGAGACTTCCGCCGGCACGCCGAACACCAGGTTGAGCACGCCGGCCGGCAGCCCCGCATCGACGAAACAGCGCACCATCTCGATGCAGGTGCCGGGCGTCTCCTCGGACGCCTTGAGGATGAGCGAGCAGCCGGCCGCCAGGGCGCCGCCGACCTTGCGCGCCGGCGTGAGCACCGGGAAGTTCCACGGCGTGAAGGCGGCGACGACGCCGACCGGCTCCTGCAGCACCAGCTGGCGGGTGCCCTTGGCGCGGCCCGGCACGACGCGCCCGTAGGAGCGGCGGCCCTCCTCGGCGTACCAGTCGATGATGTCGGCCGAGGTCAGCACCTCGGCGCGCGCCTCGACGTAGACCTTGCCCTGCTCCTGCACCATCACCTTCGAGATGGCGTCGTGGCGCTCGCGCATCAGCTCGGCGGCCTTGCGCATGATCTTGGCGCGGTCATAGGCCGAGGTCGCCCGCCACACCGCGAAGCCCTTCTTGGCGGCTTCCAGCGCCTGGTCGAGGTCGGCCTTGCTGGCATGGGGCAGGTGCGCCAGCGGCTTCTCGGTCGCCGGGTTGAGCACGTCCTCGCCCTTGCGGCCGCCGCCGTTCTGCCACTTGCCGTCGATGTAGAGCGCGAGATCGGTGTACATGGGGGTCCTCGTACTTTTTTGTGGTGGGCGGGATTTGATGGCGAATGGATTAGCACCTTTTGAGAGAGGATTCACCCCTCTCCGCCCTCCGGTGTCATTCCGGCCGAGCGAAGCGAGAGCGGGAATCCAGTAAGCACCGAAACTGCGTTATCTTGCTCCGCGTCTCATCGCAGCGGTGATTCCTGGATGCCCGCTTGCGCGGGCATGACAGCCGAGTAGCTCACCCCAAAAACATCCCGCCGTTGACCTGGATATTCTGCCCGGTGATGAAGCTTGCGCCCGGGCCACAGAGGAAGCGCACGGCGGCGGCGATGTCGTCCGGTTGACCGCGGCGGCCGACCAGCGCCTGCACGCGCGCGTGATGCTGCGGCTCCGGCTGGCCCGCCGGCCGCGGCGCCGCCATGATGCCGGGCGTCACCGTGTTGACCCTGATCTTGGCGTCGGCGAGCTCGTGCGCCAGCGCGCGGGTGAAACCGACGATGCCGGCCTTGGCGGTCACCACATGCGCCCGGCCGGCCGCGCCGGTATGGGCGGACAGGCCGCCGATATTGACGATCACGCCGGCGCCGCTGCGCTTGAGATGCGGCAGGCAGGCCTGCACGCAGTTGAAGGCGCCGTCGAGGATGATCGAGGTCACCGCCCGCCATTGCGCCAATGTCACTTCCTCGAACGCCTGCTCCACCCGCACCGCCGCGTTGTTGACGAGGATATCGATGCGGCCGAATTTTCCGGCCGCGGCGGTGGCCATCGTCCGGACCGCGTCGGCGTCGGCGACGTCGGCGGTGACGGCGAGCGCCTTGCCGCCTGCACGCTCGATCTCGCCGGCGACCGCCTCGGCTTCCTGCAAGTTCGAGCGGGCGTTGACCACGACGGCGGCGCCGCCGTCGGCGAGCGCAAGTGCGATGCCGCGGCCGATATTGCGCCCGGCGCCGGTGACGATGGCGACGCGGCCTTCCAACTCTTTGGTCATCGGTTCATTTCCTTCATTGAAATGTCGCACGCTGTAGGGTGGGCAAAGCGAAGCGTGCCCACGCGTCGTCCTTTCACCCGCACGAATGTCGGTGGGCACGGCGCACGCACCAGTGCGGACTGGGCAAGGGCTCGGCATGCGCCTTTGCCCACCCTACAACTCGCGGCGGCTCCGAATGTAGATCACCCTCGCAAAGACGAAAGATCGATCTTGCCATCATACAGCGTTCGCAGCAGCGCCAGCGCCTTGGTGGCGCGCGCCGCGTCCCAGCCACCGTGGCGGGCGTTGAGCGCGAATTTGTCCTCGATGTCGGCCCGCGTCAGCGGCTCGTGGGTGCCGCCGCGCATGTGCGGCTGGCGCTCCTCGACCACGCGGCCGTCGGCCAGCACGGCGCGGATGTGGCCGGTGAAGTTGCTCGGATAGGGATTCTGCGGGTCGATCTGGTAGCGCACCTTGGCGGCGAGCGCGAGCACGGAGGGATCGCGCACGGCGGCGTCGGAGAAATCGCTCAGACCCACATTGCCGCGCACGAAGCCAGCCGCGATGCAATAGGGGGTGGAGAATTTCCCCGCATAGCCGTTGGGCACCCGCTGCTTGGCGGCGAGCGGCTCCCACAGGCGGTGCACCGTGCCCTCCCCGACCTCGCAGACGATCTCCTTGATCTCGTCCGCCTTGATCCCGCGCGCCGCCAGCCGGCGCGCGCAGTCGATATAGGGGTGGGTCATGGTCCCGCACGGATAGGGCTTGAAGGCGAGCGTTTCGGTCACCCACCGCTCGCCGAAGTCGCCGGTCAGCGCGTCGTAGTCGCCCGCGGTGGTGTGGGCGAAGCCGTGGAACAGCCCGTGCACGCCTTCGAGCACGGTGCGCGGCCCGGAGAAGCCCTCGCGCCCGAGCAGCGCCGCGCGCAGGCCCGATTGCGCCGCCCAGCCGGCGTGCATCCGCTTGGTCCAGGTGCCTTCGGCGAGATATTCGATGATGCCGCCGGCCATCGAGCCGACCACGCCGAGCGCGTCGACCAGCCGGCGCCGGTCGAGCCCGAGCGCGGCACCGACGCCGGCCGCCGCCGCCATGGCGCCGAACACCGCGGTCGGGTGGAAGCCCGCCTTGTGCACCGCCTTCGGCACCACGACGCTGAGCCGGCAGATGGTCTCGACCCCGACGGCGATGCCGATCAGCGCCGACGGTCCGTCGGGATGGTGCCGCTCGCAGGCCGCCAGCACCGCCGGCACGATCACCGCGCCGGCATGCACCGGGCCGCCCTCGAAGGTGTCGTCGAAGTCCTCGCCGTGCGCGGCGGTGCCGTTGACGAAGGCGGCGCCGGCCGCGCTCATGGTGCGGGCATGGCCGATCGCGGTGCATCGCCCCTCGTCGTCCCAGCCGGCGAGCGCCGCCTTGACGTAGTCCTCGTTGCGCGCCGTGAGGCACAGCCCGACGACGTCGATCAGCAGGTCCTCGCATTTGCGGCGCACCGCGGGCGGCAGCCGCGCCGGATCGAGCGCCGCGATTTTTTCCGCCAGGATTTCGGCGACCGCGGTCTTGGGAAGCTCAGCGTTCATCGTGCTCCGACCGTGGATCGTAGGGTGGGCAAAGGCGCGCTTGTCGAGGCGAGCCCGCTTGAAACATCTCCCGATGCGCGCCGTGCCCACGCGTATCCGTCGCAAGGCGCTCCGCCGTCCCGCGTGGGCACGGCGCTGCGCCGACCACGCGGCACATGTGGAGTTCCTCGACCGCGCCTTTGCCCACCCTACAGCCCGATCGGATCACGTATTGCGCAGGCGCACGCCGCCGAAGCCGGGGATCCGATTGACCGCGATGACCACCGAGAAGGTGATTGCCAGCATGAGGAGGCCGAGCACCGAGATGGCGCCGAGGTCACCCGACTCGTTGAGGTCGAAGATCAGCACCGAGATCACCTTGGTCTCCGAGGTGAACAGCATGATGGCGGCCGACAATTCGCGAATCACGCCGACGAAGATGAAGCACCAGGTGGCGAGCACGCTGGTGCGCAACAGCGGCGCGGTGATGTCGCGCAAGGTGCGCAGGCGTGTTGCCCCAAGAATCCTGCCTGCGTCCTCGAGATCCGTGTGCACGGAGCGGAACGCCGACTGCATCTGCTGGTAGGCGGCCGGCAGCGCGATGGTGACGAAGGCGAGGAACAGGATCCACAAGGTGCCGTAGAGCACGAAGGGCGGACGCGCGTAGCTCAGGAACAGCCCGACGCCCAGCACGATGCCCGGGATCGCGACCGGCGCGGTGGCAAGAAAGCCGAGCGTGCGATGGCCGGCGATCGCGCGCCGGGTGGTCAGATAGCCGATCACCAGCGCCATGATGGTACCGACGGTCGCCGACCAGACCCCGAGGATGAAGGTGTTCTGCACCGCGAGCTTGGTCGCCGACAGCTCGAAGAACACGAAATGGATGTTATGGAGCGTGAAATTGTCGAACCAGATGAGCGTCGTGGCCACCCGCGAGAACGTCGCGTTGAGCAGCGCGCCGTAGGGCAGGAACACCGGACACATCAGCACCACGAACGCGAAGGCGAGCGCGACCCAGTTGAGCCAGCCGAGCCGGACCAGCCGTGGATCGCCCTGCTTGCCGCCGACCACCGAATAGCCGCGGCGGCCGAGGATGCGGTGCTCGGCGCGCAGCAGCGCGATGGTGAGCACCAGGAGCGGGATCGAGGCGGCGGCCGCCAGCTCCGGCTTGGGCGGATAATTGAACAGGCTCCAGATCTTGGTGGTCATGGTGTGGAAGCCCGCCGGGATCGCCAGGATCGCCGGCGAGCCGAACAAGGTCATCGCCTGCAGGAAGGCGACCAGCGCGCCGGCGAGCAGCGCCGGCAGAGCGAGCGGGATGGTCACGCGGCGCGCGGTGGTCCAGGTGCCGCCGCCGAGCACCGAGGAGGCGTCCTCGAGGTCGCCGGGGATGCGGTCGAGCGCGTTGGCGATCAGCACGAACACGTAGGGAAAGGTGTAGCAGGAGACGACGAAGATCAGGCCGGGGAGCGAGTAGATGTTGAACAGGTATTCGTCCTGCGACATGCCGCTGAGCGCGCGCCAGGCCTTGTTGATCAGGCCGGAATTGGGCGCCGCCAGCAGCTCCCAGGCGATGGCACCGAGGAACGGCGGGGTCACGAACGAGGCGGTCACCAGCGCGCGCACGGTGCGCCGCAGCGGCATGTCGGTGCGCGCGACCAGCCAGCCCATCGGCGCGGCGACGAGGCAGCAGATCACGCTCGAGCTGGTCGCCAGGATCACGGTGGTGATCAGCGGATCGACGAAGGCCTGATCGCTCACCAGCGTACGGAAATTGCCGAGCGTGAAGGCGCCGGTGCGGTCGACGAAGCTGTAATAGAACAGCCACGACATCGGCAGGACGATCAACACGACCAGCACGGCCGAGAACAGGACCAGGATCGGCCACGACAGATCGATCTTGTGCGGCCGCGGCGCGCTTTCTGCCGGCAATGCGATAGCCATGGTCCCCGTCACACCCCGAAATATTTGCTGTAGCGCGCCTTGATCTCCTCGGCCTGCGCCTCGACCGCCACCGGATCATCCTTCATCACCTTGATCTTGGCGAGCGGCGTGCGTCCGGGCTTCTCGGTGACCTGCGGATGGGCCGAATGCTGGGCGGCAAAGTCGCAGAGCACCTGCTGGCCTTCGCGCGAGAACAGGTAGCTCTGGAACAGACGCGCGGCGTTCGGGTTCGGCGCCGCCTTGAGCACCGCGTTGGGGCACACGATCAGCGGCGCGCCCTCGGCCGGATAGACCACCTCCACCGGCTGGCCGGCCTCCTTGAACTGGATCACGTTGAAATCGTTGCCGTCGGCCATCACCGCGCGCTCGCCGAGCGCCAGCTTCTTGGGCGGATCGACCGAGGACTGCACCTGCAGCACCTTCTGCTTGCCGAGCTTCTCGAAATACTCCCAGCCGAGCTCGCGCGCGATCTGGAAGGTCGCGGTCATGATGGTGCCGCTATAGGCCGGGTGCGCCTTGACCATCTTGCCGAGCCACTTCGGATGCAGCAAATCGAGAAAGCTCCTGGGCGCGTCCTCGGCCTTCACCAGGTTGGTGTTGTAGCCGAGCGACGACACGTAGACGCGGGAGGTGGCGTAGAGACCGTCGGCGTCGCGGTGCTCGGGCGGATAGAAGCGGGCAACCTCCTCGGGCACGAAGGGGGCGAGCCAGCCGTTGCGCTTCCAGGCAATGAAGTGGGCGGCGTCGGAGGCGTTGATGATGTCGGGGGCAAAAATGTTGGCGGCATATTCCTGGGCCAGCCGCTGGAACTGGCGCTCGGAGCCGGTGCGCTCGATGCGCACCGCGATGCCGGGATATTTCGCCTCGAAGGCGCGGGCGACCCGCTCGGACACCGGCAGGTCCATCGCCGCATACCAGACGACCTTGCCCTCCTTCTTCGCAGCCTCGGCCAACGCGGGCGTGACCGCGGTCGGCTCCGGCGCCGCCGCCCACACCCGCGTGGCGGCGAACGCGCCGGCGAGCGCGCCCGCCGACGCCTTGAGCACACCCCTGCGCGTGAACGGCCGCCGCTGCATCACTCGCGTCTCCCGAAGATCGCCGGCTCACACCTTGAAGATCTGCGCGTAGCGGGTCTTGATCTCCTCGCTCCCCTTCTCGACGCCTTCGGCATCTTCCTTCATCAGCTTGATTTCGGAGAGCTTCCGGATGCCGGGTTTTTCCACGGTCTGCTGGTGCGGCGAATACTGGCGGGCCCAATCGACCAGAACCTGCTGCGCCTCGCGCGAATGCATCCAGTTCTGGAACAGGCGCGCGGCGTTCGGGTTGGGAGCCGCCTTGAACACCGCGCTCGGTGAGGTGGCGAGCGGCGTCCCCTCCTCCGGATAGACGATCTCCACCGGCTGGCCCTCTTCCTTGTTGCGGATGACGAGATAGCCGGCGCCGTCGACCATGACCGCGCGTTCGCCGAGCGCGATCTTCTTGGGCGTGTCGGTCGCCGACTGGACCTGAAGCACCCGCTGCTTGGCGAGCTTCTCGAAATAGTCCCAGCCGATGTCGCGCGCGACCTGGAAAGTCGAATTCATGATGGTGCCGCTGTAGGCCGGATGCGCCTTGACCAGCTTGCCCGCCCATCGCGGATTGAGCAGGTCGGCAAAGCTCTTCGGCGCCTCCTCTTTCTTCACCAGGTTGGTGTTGTAGGCGATCGGCGAGATCAGCACCCGCGTCGTGACGTGCATCCCGTCGGGATCGTAGTATTTCGGGTCGTAATGCTTCGCGACCTCCTCCGGCAAATACGGCGCCAGCCAGCCGTTGCGCTTCCACACGATGCAATGCGCCTGATCCGAGGTATTGACCACGTCGACGACGTGGATGTTGCTGCCGTATTCCTGGCCGATACGGGTGAAGACGCGCTCGGCGCCGGAACGCTCGACGCGGACCGCAATGCCGGGATATTTCTCCTCGAACGTCTTCCCCAGCCGCTCGGCAAACGCCAGATCCATGGCGGTGTAGAAGGCGAGCTTGCCCTCTTTCTTGGCCGCCTCCACCAGCGCCGGCGTGATCGCCGACGGCGCCGGCGCGGCGGCGCGCAACGGCTGGGCGAAGCACGCCGCCGCAAGCGTGGTCGACGCCTTGAGCACGTCGCGCCTGGAGAATCGAATCTTGCTCATTGGTTCCTCCCGATGCCGATCGGGTCTATTTTCGCGCGGTCATGCCCCGCGAAAGCGGGGCATCCAGTATCCACCGAGGCGGAAGTCAGGGCGAGGATCTGCACGAAATCTCCGTCGATGGTTACTGGATCGCCCGCTTTCGCGGGCGATGACAAACCGAGTTTCACACCCCGAACAGCTTGCTGTAGCGCGCCTTGATCTCCTCGCTCATCCGCTCGACGCCGGCGGCGTCCTCCTTCATGGTCTTGACCTCGCGGAACGGTTTGCGGCCGGCCTTTTCCCTGACCTGCGGATGCATCGACCGCAATCCGCCGAGGTCGGAGATGAGCTGCTGGCATTCGGGGGTGAACCCGTAGCATTGGAACAGCCGCGCCGCGTTCGGATTGGGGGCGTTCTTGAACACGCCGTTCGGACCGACGACGAGCGGAATGCCTTCGGTCGGATAAACAATCTCGACCGGACCGCCCGCGTCCTTGGTCTGAATCAGATTGTATTCGCCGCCGTCCGCCATGATCGCGCGCTCGCCGAGCGCGAGCTTCTTGGGCGGATCGGTGGCGGACTGCACCTGCATGACCCTCTGCTTGGCGAGCTTCTCGAAATAGCCCCAGCCGAGGTCGCGCACGATCTGGAAGGTCGCCGTCATGATCGTTCCGCTGTAGCTCGGATGCGCCTTGACGATCTTGCCGAGCCACTTCGGATCGAGCAGGTCGGCGAAGCTCTTGGGCGCTTCCTCGGCCTTGACCAGATTGGTGTTGTAGCCGATGGCGCTCAAGGTCACGCGGAAGCTGGCGAACATCCCGTCCGGGTCCTTGTGCTCCGGCGGATAATGCTTGGCGACGTCCTCGGGCACGAACGGCGCCAGCAGCCCGTCGCGCTTCCAGACGATGAAGTGGGCGGCGTCCGACGAGTTGACCACGTCGACCGCATAGATGCGGCTGGCATATTCCTGACCGATGCGCTGGAACACGCGCTCGGCGCCGGTGCGCTCGACCCGCACGGTGATGCCCGGATACTTGGCCTCGAAGGATTTCGCGATCTTCTCGGCGAGCGGCAGGTCGATCGACGTGTAATATTGAACCTTGCCCTCCTTTTTCGCCGCCTCGATCAGCGCCGGCGTGATCGCCGTCGGTTCGGGTGCGCTGGCGCGCACCTGCGCATGCGCCGGCGGCATCAGCCTGCCGGCCTGCGGCGAGACCAAGACGCCAGCGGCGGCCGCGCTCGATGCCTTGAGCAGGTCGCGCCTGGAGAAGCCGATCTTGCTCATTTGTTTTCCTCCTCAATAGCGAATAGCGAGTAGCGAATAGAAACAGCTTTTTGTCGCCATTCGCTATTCGCCATTCGCTTTCCGTCACACCTTGAAAATCTGCGTGTAGCGCGCCTTGATGGCCTCGCTCTCCTTCTCGACCGCGGCCGGATCGTCCTTCATGACCTTGACCTTCGCGAGCGGCGTGCGCCCCGCCTTCTCCTTGGTCAGCGCATGGACCGAGCGCATGCCGCCGGCATCGATGCTGAGCTGCTGGCATTCCGCCGACAGCATGTAGTTCTGCAGCAGGCGCGCGGCGTTCGGGTTCGGCGCATTCTTGAAGATGGCGTTCGGGCCCACGATCAGCGGCGTGCCTTCGGTCGGATAGACGATCTCGACCGGCTTGCCGCTCTCCTTGAGCTGGAACATGCCGTACTCGATGCCGTCGGCCATGATCGCGCGTTCGCCGAGCGCCAGCTTCTTGGGCGGGTCGGAGGCCGACTGCACCTGCATGATCTTCTGCTGGGCGAGCTTTTCGAAATACGGCCAGCCGATGTCGCGCGCGGTCTGGAAGGTCGCGGTCAGGATGGTGCCGCTGTAGCTCGGGTGCGCCTTGACGATCTTGCCGGTCCATTTCGGATCGAGCAGGTCGGCGAAGCTCTTGGGCGCATCCTGCGCCTTCACCAGATCGGTGTTGTAGCCCATGACGCAGAGGAAGACGCGAAAGCTCGCGAACATCCCGTCCGGGTCCTTGTGCTCGGGCGGGAAATGCCTGGCCACGTCCTCCGAAACGTAAGGAGCGAGCCAGCCGCTGCGCTTCCACACGATCAGGTGCGCGGCATCCGAGGAGTTGACGATATCGACCGCGAAGATGTTGCTCGAATATTCCTGGCCGATGCGGCTGAAGACGCGCTCGGCGCCGGTGCGGTCGACGCGCACGGCGACGCCCGGATACTTGGCCTCGAACGCGCGCGCCACCTTCTCGGCCAGCGGCAGGTCGACCGAGGTGTACCAGACCACCTTGCCTTCCTTCTTGGCCGCCTCGATCAGCGCCGGGGTGATCGCGCTCGCCGGCGGAGCGGCGGATGTCACCTGCGCCTGCGCCGACGACGTAAACCTGCCCGCGGCGGCGAGCGCGCTCGAAGCCGCGAGCGCGGCCGAGCCCTGCAGGACCCGCCGCCTGGAAAACCTCCGCATCTTCATCGTTCGACCTCCGTCGATTTGTCGTCCCGACAGCGCGGTTCCCCGGTGGCTCAGCCGCTCAACACCCGGCAACGCTCGGGCGGCAGATAGAGCCAGACCGGCGCGCCCTGCGCGACATTCTCCGCCGGCGAGGTGACCACGCGCAGTTGGGTCCCGTCCGTCGTCTCCACCATGTAGTCGCGGCTCGAGCCCAGGAACACCTGCCGGGTCACGGTTCCCGGCAGGACATTGTCCATCGACTGCGGCCGCGCGGCCCACAGCCTGATGACGTGCTGGCGCACCGAGATGGCGCCGTCGCCCCCCGGCGAGAGCTTGTCGCCGGTGCAGCGCAGCACCGCTTCGCCGCAGGCGATGTGGGTCTCGTCGACCGCCTTGCCCTTGATCACGTTGCTGGCGCCGATGAACCGGGCGACGAACTCGGAGCGCGGCCGGTCGTAGATGTCCTCCGGCGTGCCGGCCTGCTCGATCCTGCCGGCATTCATCACCGCGATCACATCGGCGGTGGTCATCGCCTCCGACTGGTCGTGGGTGACATAGACCGTGGTGTAGCGATACTCGTCGTGCAGGCGGCGGACCTCGAAGCGCATCTCCTCGCGCAGATTGGCGTCGAGATTGGACAGCGGCTCGTCGAGCAGCAGCGTCTCCGGCTCGACGATCAGCGCCCGCGCCAGCGCCACGCGCTGCTGCTGGCCGCCCGAGAGCTCGCCCGGATAACGGTCGGCGAGCTGCGTCAGATGCGTGGTGTCGAGGATCGCGGCGAGCTTGCGATTGATCGTCTCGCGATCGATCTTGCGCAGCTCGAGCCCGTAGGCGACGTTCTGCGTCACCGTCATATGCGGCCACAGCGCATAGCTTTGGAAGATCATCGACATGTTGCGCCGCTCGGGCGGCACGGTGCGCGCCGGCGAGGACAGGAGCTGGTTGCCGACGCGGATCTCGCCGGCCGACGGCTCGACGAAGCCGGCGATCAGGCGCAGCGTCGTGGTCTTGCCGCAACCCGACGGCCCGAGCAGGCAAACCAGGCGGCCATGCTCGATGGTGAGCGACACGTCGTCGACCACCGCCAAGTCGTCGTAACGCTTGGTCAGACCGCGCAATTCAACCGACGCCACGCCCTGTCCTCCCGGCCGATTGCCGCGGTTTTTCCGCCGCGTCCGGCGCTCAACCTATTGAAACACCAAATCCTGGATCGGCATCCGCGACAGCTTGACGCCGCCGGTTGAAACTTCGGTCACGTCCCGGTGAACGCCGGTTTGCGCTTCTCCATAAAGGCCTTGCGGCCCTCGGTATAGTCGTTGCTGGCGAAGCATTGCTCGACCAGTTCCCGGCAGCGCGCCAGGTCTCGCTTGCTCTCGTCTTTCACGGCCTCGTTGACGATGTATTTGGCGGTTTTCACCGTCAGCGGCGCGTTGGTGGCGATCGTGTCGGCATAGGACTTGACGTAGTTCTCGAGCTCCGCCTCCGGCACGACGCGATTGACGATGCCCATCACGCGCGCCTCCTCGGCGTCGAACTGGCGCGCGGTGTAGAAGATCTCCTTGGCGAAGGCCGGGCCGACCACGTCGGTGAGCCGCTTGACGCCCGCATAGCCGTAGCCGAGCCCTAGCTTGGCGGCGGGGATCGCAAACTTCGAATTGTCGGAGCAGATGCGCAGGTCGCAGCACACCGCCAGGCCCAGCCCGCCGCCGATGCAATAGCCTTTGATCATCGCGATGGTCGGCTTGGGAAATTCGTAGATGCTGGCATTGGCCTTCTCGACCGTCTGGTTGTAGACCCTGGTGGCGTCGAGCGAGGAGCGCTCGCTCTCGAAGCGGGAGACGTCGGCGCCGGAGACGAAGGCCTTGCCGCCGGCGCCGGTGAGCACGACGACGCGCACCTCGTCGTCGCGGGCGAAGTCGGTGAGGATCTCGGTGGTCCTCGCCCACATGTCCAGCGACACCGCATTGCGCCGCTCGGGATTGTTGAAGATCACGTAGCCGACGCGCCCGTCCTTGCGCGAGAGCATCTTTTCGGTCTTGGTCTTGTCATCCATCGTTGGTCTCCCGCGCGCTCCGCGCGCACGCCGTCAGATAGCCTGGGCCTTGCGCAACGCGGCGATTTCCTTGGCGCTGAACCCGAATTCCTTGAGCACCGCGTCGGTATGCTCGCCGAGCCCGGGCGGCGAGGCCACGAGCTTGCTCGGCGTGCGCGACAGCGACATCGGCTGGCCCGCCATGCGGGTCGCCCTCTTGTCCGTGGTCTTCACCGGCTGCGCCATGCCCAGATGCGCGACCTGCGGATCGGCATAGACCTGGTCGACCGAGTAGATCGGTCCGGACGGCACGCCGGCCCGGTTGAACCGCTCGACCCAGTCGGCGCTGGTGCGGTTGACGGTGTGCCGGCCGATCTCGTCGTTGAGCGCGTCGCGATTCTTCAAGCGCGCAGCACCGTTCTTGTATTCCGGCCGGTGGATCAGCTCAGGCGTCTCCAGCGTATTGCAGAACCGTTCCCAGATATGCTGGCCGGCCGCGGCGATATTGATGTGGCCGTCGGCGGTCTTGAACACGCCGGTCGGGATGCTGGTCGGGTGGTTGTTGCCGGCCTGCTTGGGCACCTCGCCGTTGATCAGCCAGCGCGAGCCCTGGAAGTCGAGCATGAAGATCTGCGCCTGCAGCAGCGAGGTCGCCACGTGCTGGCCCTTCTTCGACTTCTCGCGCTCGAGCAGCGCCACCAGGATGCCGAGCGCGCAGAACAGGCCGGCGCAGAGATCGGCGACCGGGATGCCGACCCGCACCGGTCCCTGTCCGGGAAGCCCGGTGATCGACATCAGGCCTCCCATGCCCTGCGCGATCTGGTCGAAGCCCGGCCGGCTGGCATAGGGGCCGGTCTGCCCGAACCCCGAAATGCTGCCGTAGATGAGCTTCGGGTTGATCCTGGCGAGCGTCTTGTAGTCGATGCCGAGCCGCCGCTTCACGTCCGGCCGGTAGTTCTCGACCACGACGTCGGCTTTCTTGACCATGCGCTTGAAGGCGGCGAGACCCTCCTTGGACTTGAGGTTGAGCGTCACGCTGCGCTTGTTGCGGTGCAGATTCTGGAAGTCCGATCCGTCGCGCGGGCCGCCCATGCCCTCGCCGGCGTCCGGCTCGGGGGGTAACTCGATCTTGATCACGTTGGCGCCCCAGTCGGCGAGCTGGCGCACGCAGGTCGGCCCGGCGCGGACCCGGGTCAGATCGAGAACGGTGAAGCGTTCGAGCGCGCGCGAGGCCCTGGGAAACGGCATTATTCGGCACCCTGTGGAGGCGTCTTTGCTGGCCCGGCAGGGTGCCGGGCAGCCCGACATTCCCCGATATCCCGCGTGTTGTCCACCGAGGAACGCCCTCGCGCCGGCTAGTGTCCCGATTCCGAAGTTCGTACGACCCCGCGGCACCCTCTGATACGAACTTCGGAATCGAAGGACACTAGCAACTCTATGATTCTAGTGTCCCTTTGAACCCGAAATTCGCAAATCGCATTCGCTGCACGGTGGGTGCGAATTTCGGGTTCGGGACACTAGCCCGATATCGGTTCCCTCCGCGGGCGAAAACACTATATGTTGCCGGCGCGCACGGGGGGCGCCCGAACGTTCAGGACGCCCATAAATGCCCCTTCCCGACACGACGAAGCTGAGCCGTCTTCTGCTGGCGCTGCTGCTCGCCGGCGCCACCACCGTGGCGGTGGGGCAGGAGCGCCCGCGCCGGGCTCAGGCGCAACAGCAGACCGAGCAGCAGCGGCCGGCCGAACCCCGCGACAGCGTATTGCGGCTGTTGCCGGCCGACGCGGTCAGCCAGCACACCGTCGACATCCCCGCCGGCAAGCTCGCCTATACGGCGACCGCCGGAACGCTCTCGCTGTTCGATCAATCGGGCGAGCGCTCGGCGGCGATCTTCTACACCGCCTACGTCGCCAACGGCGCCGAAACCGCCAACCGTCCGGTCACCTTCGTGTTCAACGGCGGACCGGGCGCGGCCTCGGCGTTCCTCAATCTGGGCGCGGTCGGCCCGCGCATCCTCGAGTTCGGCACCAGTCGCGACGGCGCGGCCGCCCGGCTGCAGGACAGTCCCGATACCTGGCTCGCCTTCACCGATCTGGTGCTGATCGATCCGGTGGGCGCGGGCTGGAGCCGGCCGGCAAAGCCCGACGGCGGCGGCGCCTTCTGGGGCGTGCAGCGCGACGCCGAGAGCCTGGCCAAGACGATCGCGCTCTATATCGCGAAGAACGGCCGCTCGGCCTCGCCCAAATACATCCTCGGCGAAAGCTACGGCGGGTTTCGCGCCGCCAAGGTGGCACGCGCGCTGCAGCGCGAGCAGGGCATCGTCCTCTCCGGCATCGTGATGGTCTCGCCGATGATCGAGGGCTCGTTCCTGTTCGGCGCCACCCGTTTTCCGCTCGGCGCGGCGCTGCACCTGCCTTCGCTCGCCGCCAGCGAGCTCGAGCGCAAGGGGACCTTCACGCCTGAGGCCCTGGCCGAGGCCGAGCGCTTCGCGCTCACCGAATATCTCACCACGCTCGCCGGCCCGACGCCGCGCGGCGAGGCCGCGCGCAGCTTCTACAAGCGCGTCGCCGAGATCAGCGGCCTGCCCGAGGAAGTGGTCGCCAAGTCGCGCGGCTTCATCCGCGACGCCTACGTCAAGCATCTGCGCGGCGCCGAGGGCAAGATCGTCAGCCGCTATGACGCGACTTTTGCGGTCACCGATCCGTATCCGGAGTCGGAGTACGCGCGCGGCGGCGATCCGCTGCTCGACGGATTGGTGCGGGCCTATGGCGGCGCGTTCGCCGCCTATGCGCGCGACGAGCTCGGCTTCAACACCGAGATGACCTACGTGCTGTTGTCCTCCGAGGTGTCCGGCAAGTGGGATTGGGGCGAGGGCGGCGGGCGGTCGAACGCCAGCGCCAGCGATGATCTGCAGGCGCTGCTGGCGTACAATCCGTCGTTCCGCCTCATGATCACCCACGGCTACAGCGACATGGTGACGCCGTACGCGGCGAGCCGCTACGTGCTCGACCATCTGCCGAATATCGGCGACCCGGCGCGCGCGCAGCTCAAGCTCTATCGCGGCGGGCACATGTATTACATCGACCCGCAGTCCCGCAAAGCGTTCAGCAAGGACGCCAAGGCGTTCTATCAGGAGCCTTGACGTCGGTTGCATCGACCGGCCTTTTCCGGGCAAATCACCGTACCGGCTGCCATTTTCTCTCCATCTTCTGCGACCACAACCCGCCCGGGCGCGCAATGCGGTCTTGCAGCCGGGATGCCATTCGTGGCCTGCCAATGCTAAAAGACCCGCCGGGGTGGTCAGGAGCTGGGAGATCGTCGGATGACGAACAACGCCCTGCGTACCGCCGTTTTGGCCGTCGCCCTTGCGATATCCAGCCAGGCATTGGCCCGCGCGCCGGCGCCGCTCGTTCCCACCGCGCTGGTGGAGGACGTGAAAAGCGCATCCGCCGACGTCGAATTCATGGACTATGTCGGCACCGGCCAGGTGATCAAGCTCGAGCCGAGCGACGTCCTGGTGCTGAGCTATCTCAAGTCGTGCGAGCACGAGACCATCACCGGCGGAACGGTTCGCGTCGGACGCGACAAGAGCGACGTGGACGGCGGCAAGATCGCCCGCGCCAAAGTGCCCTGCAACGGCGGCAACATGAAGCTCAGCAGCCAGCAGGCCAACGCCAGCGCCGCTTCGTCGTTCCGCCTGCAGAACACCGCCTTCGAGCCGACGGTCTACGCGCTGCCTCCGGTCCTCGAGATTCCCAAGATGCGCGCCGACGACGGCAGCACCCTGGTGATCGAGCGGGTGGGCCGCTCAAAGGAGCGCTTCGCCGTCGAGATTGACCAGTCTCTGGCCAACGGCGGTTTCTACGATCTCGCCAAGGCGGACACGCGTCTGCAGCGCGGCGCGCTCTACACCGTGACGTTCGGAGACCGCAAGTTCACCTTCAAGGTGGACGCCAAGGCCAAGACCGGCAACACGCCGCTCATCAGCCGGCTGCTGCGCTTCCCGCCCGGCTAGAGCATGATCCCGAAAAGTGGATACCGGTTTTCGGAAAAGATCATGCTCCAACAATAAGCTAGAGCGCGATGACGATTCGAAGAAAAGTCATCGCGCTCTAGGTACCCGCGGCGCGCTCATGGACGCAGGCCGGCTGCGCGCTGCATTCGCGGCCTTCCTGATCGCTCTCGCGGCGGGCCTCGTTGCCGCCTCCCCGGCGCTCGATCCGCTGCGCGGCTTGTCGATAGATGCGCCGACCGCGCTGCGCTGGCGCATCTTCGGCAAGGCGCACCCGCCGGACAGCTCGCCCGCGGTCGTCGTCGCCCTCGACGAGGAGACCTTCCGCACGCCGCCGTTCGACAGCACGCCGAGCGTCACCTGGACGCGCGAGATCGGCCAGGTGCTGACCGCGATCATCGAGGGCGGCGCCAAGGTGGTCGCCTTCGACATCATCTTTCCGACCTCGATCGAGCAGTCCGCGGTGCCGTTCGGCGACGGAACACTGGGCGGACAGGTGCGCGGCTTCGACCGCGATTACCTGCGCGCGCTGGCGCTCGGCGCGCGCGCCGGCAAGGTCGTGCTCGGCCAGGTGCAGCATCAGGATCGCCCGCTGCAGCCGTCGCCCGGGCAGCGCGCCGCGGTCGGATTCGGCCGCAACATCCGCGCGCTCAACGTCCATAGCGATCCCGACGACGTGATCCGCCGCGTGCCGTTGAGCTTCGAGACCGACGGCGAGCAAGTGCCTTCGATGGCGGCCGAGCTCGCCGCCCGCGCCGTCGAGCCGACCGCTGGCGTTGTCGCGGCGCGGCCGCCCGGCAGGGCGCCGAACATGGTGACGCTCAACTTCGAAGGCGGCGCCGACGACATCCCGACCTATTCGCTCGCCGACCTGTACGCCTGCGTGGCGAAGGACGACAGGGATTTCTTCAAGCGCCATTTCGGCGGCAAGGTCGTGCTGCTCGGCACGGTGCTGGACGTCGAGGACCGCAAGATCACGTCGAAACGCTTCGCGACCGCGCCCGAAGGCGCGCGGGCGCAGCGCTGCGCGCTGCCGATGCCGGTGGCGAGCCAGAAGTTCGCCCGCGACTCGATCGCCGGCGTCTATGTCCACGCCACCGCGGTCAACAACCTCATTCGCAACGACGGCTTGATCGAGCTCGGCCGCCTCGGCGCCGGGATCGCCTCGTTCGCGTTCGCGGCGCTGGCGGCCGCGGCGGCGCTCGCTTTCGGCCCCACGTCGGCGGGCTTGGCGACGATCGGATTGGCCATCGCCTGGATCGCGGGCGCGACGGTCGCGCTCCGCCACGCGCTGGCGCTGCCGATCATCGAGCCCATCGTCGTCGGCTTCGCGGCGCTGGGCGCGGCCATCGGCTACCGCTTCGTGATCGCGGATCACGGCAAGCGGCTGTTGCGCCAGAGCTTCGCGCTCTACCTCGCGCCGGCGGTCATCGAGAAGATGCTGTCGTCCAACAAGCCGCCGGTGCTCGGCGGCGAGATGCGCAACGTCACCGTCTATTTCTCCGACAT
>JBEVIH010000088.1:0-4605 GCA_040510815.1 Xanthobacteraceae bacterium
TTCGTCGCCCTCGAGAGCATCGATTTCGCCGTCACCGAGGGCGAGCGCGTCGGCCTGATCGGTCCCAACGGCTCGGGCAAATCGACCTTGGTCAATTGCATTTGCGGCACGCTCACCAACGAGACCGGCAGCGTGCGTTTCAACGGCGAGACGGTCGACGGCCTCATCACCCATGAGCGGACCCGCCGCGGCCTCGCCCGCAGCTTCCAGCTGCCGCGCCCGTTCGTGACGCTGACCGTCGCGCAGAACCTGCGGGTGCCGCTGCTCTACACCGTCAATGCGCGGCCCGGCCCCTCGCTCTCGGCGGCCGATATCGACGCCCGCTGCGCCGAGCTGCTGCGCCTGGTCGCGCTCGACGACAAGGCCGGCAAGTATCCGCGCGACCTCACGCAGGTGGAAATGCGCAAGCTCGAGCTTGCCCGCGCCATGGCCGCGGAGCCGAAGCTCCTGCTCGCCGACGAGGCCATGGCCGGCCTGTCGCAGTCGGAGGTCGACGACATCGTCGGCCTGCTGATCCGGCTCAACGAGCGCGGCATCACCATCGTGCTGATCGAGCACATCATGCGCGCGGTGATGAAGTTCTCGCAGCGGCTGGTCGTGCTGGTCTCCGGCCGGAAGATCGCCGACGGCAAGCCCGACGCGGTCATTCGCGATCCCGAGGTGGAGAAGGCCTACCTTGGACAATAAGCTCACCATCGAGAACGTCGACGCCGCCTACGGCTCGGTGCGGGTGCTCGAGAACGTGTCGCTCAACGTCAATTCGGGCGAGACCGTGGTGCTGCTCGGCACCAACGGCAACGGCAAGTCGACGCTGATGAAATGCGTGATGGGCATCGTGCGCCCGCGCGCCGGCCGCATCGTCGCCGAGATCGACGGCGAGACGCACGACCTGGTCGGCCGCACCACCGAGCAGATCGTCGACCTCGGCATCGCGCTGGTGCCGGAAGGCCGCCGCCTGTTTCCCCGGCTCACGGTCGAGGAAAACCTGCTGCTCGGCGCCTTCCGCCCCAAGGCGCGCGCGACGCTCAAGACGAATTTGCGGTTCTCCTACGACTGTTTCCCGCGCCTCGCCGAGCGCCGCACGCAGCTGGCGGGCTCGATGAGCGGCGGCGAGCAGCAGATGCTGGCGCTGGCGCGCGCGCTGATGCTGGCGCCGCGCATCCTGCTGATCGACGAGCCGTCGGTGGGCTTGGCACCGGTGCTGGTCAGCCGCACCATCGAGAAGATCAAGGAGCTCAAGGACCAGTACAAGCTGACCGTGCTGATGGCGGAGCAGAACTTTCCGCAGGCGCTGCGCATCGCGGACCGCGGCTATGTCATCGTGCATGGCCAGATCGCCTTCGAGGGCCGCTCCGCCGACGAGCTCAACAACAACGAGCTGATCCGCAAGTTCTATCTCGGGCTTTGAAGTCTTCTCCCGTCGCAGATAGGGACGAGAGGTTTGCATGCGCCATGTGATGCAAGCGGTCGCGGCCATCGTCGTCGGCGTCCTGCTCGCCGCGCCGGCGCAGGCCCAGCCCTATCCCAATCGGCCGGTCCGGGTCGTCGTCGGCTTCGCGGCCGGCAGCGGTCCCGACATCCTGGCGCGCGCGGTCTCGGCGCAGACCGGCGTCGACCTCGGCCAGAACTTCTTCGTCGAGAACCGTACCGGCGCCAACGGCACGATCGGCGCCAAGGCCGTGGTCGACTCGGCGCCCGACGGCTACACGCTGCTCTATTCGAGCTCCGCCATCACCACCACGCCCTACGTCTACAAGAACATTTCGTTCGATGTCCTGCGCGACCTGGCGCCGATCGCGACCGTCGGCATCCTCGACGGCTACCTGATGCTGGTGAATCCGTCGCTCCCGGTGCACACGGTTCCCGAATTCATCGCCTATGCGAAGAAGAACCGCGTGCTCTACGGCTCGCCCGGCGTCGGCAACCAGCTTCACCTCACGGCCGAGCTGTTCAACGTCAAGGCCGGGCTCTCGATGCAGCACATTCCCTACAAGGGCGCCTCCGAGGTCGTCACGGCGCTGCTGCAGGGAAGCATCCAGGTGATGTTCGTCACCGCGCCCTCCTCGCTGCCGCTGGTCAAGGAAGGCAAGCTGCGGGCGATCGGCCACACCGGACTGAAGCCGTTCCCGGATCTGCCGGAGCTTCCGCTGGTCAGCGCCGCGGTGCCGGGCTTCGCCACCGCCGGCTCATGGGGGATGTTCTTCGCGCCAGCCAAGACCCCGCAGGCGATCCTCGACAAGCTCAACGCCGCCGTCCAGCACGCGCTGAAAGCGCCGGCGGTCGCCGACGTCGTGCAACGCGCGGGCTACGAGCCCGACGGACGCTCCGCGCCGCAGACGGCAGACTTCTTCCGCCGGGAGGTGACGGCGGCCGGCGAGGCCGTGCGCGCCGCCGGAATTCAGCCGAACTGAGCGGCGTAGCCTGCATTAGCGCGCCGTCGCATCTCCGCCATCGACCACGATGGTCTCGACTTCGCCGGCGCCCTTGCGGCGGAACGCCGCCGCCGCGTTGTATTCGGGCGATTTGAAGCAGGCGACGCCCTGCTCGAAGGTCGGGAATTCGATCACCACGAAACGGTGGAACTTGTCCGGCCCTTCCATGATCTGATAGCGGCCGCCGCGCGCCAGTACCTTGCCGCCGTGCTTGGCGATGATCGCCGGCACCAGGTCGGTGTATTTCTTGTACTCGACCGGGTCGTTGATCTTCGAGCGCGCAACCCAATAAGCCGGCATATGAACCTCCGATTTGACGATACGATTCAGCGCGTGGCGGACAACGGCGAGGAGAATAGATCGTCCTGCAAATAGTGCTAGGCTGCTCGCCGGCGCCATCTTTCGCCGCGGTCCTGCGGCATCGAGAGCAGTCACCGGCCAATCATGAGAAAGACCGCCGATGCGCAGCAGATCGAGCGAGGCGGCAGTGTCGGCGAGGTCTTCGCCGTCTTCCTGCGGCTCGGGCTCACGAGCTTCGGCGGTCCGGTAGCCCATCTCGGCTATTTTCACGAGGAGTTCGTCGTGCGCCGCCGCTGGCTCGACGAGAAGAGCTACGTCGATCTGGTCGCGCTCTGCCAGTTCCTGCCCGGGCCTGCCAGCAGCCAGGTCGGGATTGCGGTCGGCCTCTCGCGCGCCGGCTATCTGGGGGCGCTCGCGGCATGGACGGGCTTCACTCTGCCGTCCGCCATCGCAATGGTGCTGTTCGCATACGGCGTGAGCGTCGTGGGCGACGCCGCCGGGTCGGGTTGGCTGCATGGCCTCAAGGTCGCGGCAGTGGCGGTCGTCGCGCAGGCCGTGCTCGGGATGATGCGCGCGCTGGCGCCGGATCGCGAGCGCGCCACGCTGGCGGTGGTCGCAGCCGCGATCGTACTCGCCTTTCCGTCGGCCTGGGGTCAGGTCGGCGCGATCCTGCTGGGCGCGGTCGCCGGCGTCACGCTGTTGCGCGGCGATACAGCGGCAGGTCATGCCTCGCTCCCGCTCGCCGTGAGCCGTTCGGTCGCAGTCGTCGCGCTGGTCGTGTTCTTCGTCCTGCTGATCGGGTTGCCGCTCGCCTCCGCGGTCGTCCAAAGCCAGAGCCTTGCGCTGTTCGACGCCTTCTACCGCGCCGGCTCGCTGGTTTTCGGCGGAGGACACGTCGTTCTCCCGCTCCTGCAGGCCGAAGTCGTGCCGCCCGGTTGGGTCTCGAACGATGCCTTCCTCGCCGGCTACGGCGCGGCGCAGGCAGTTCCGGGGCCGTTGTTCACCTTCGCCGCCTATCTCGGCGCCGTGATGGGCCCGTCACCGAATGGCTGGGTGGGCGCGGTTCTTTGTCTTGTCGCCGTGTTTCTGCCCTCGTTCCTGCTCGTCATTGGCGCGTTGCCGTTCTGGGAGGACTTGCGCAGCAGGCCCGCAGCGCAAGCCGCCTTGAAGGGCGTGAACGCGGCGGTGGTCGGCCTGCTGCTCGCCGCGCTTTACCATCCGGTCTGGACGGCGGGCATCACCCGCGCGGCCGATTTCGCGCTCGCCGCCGCGGCGTTTCTCCTGCTGTTCATGTGGAAAACGCCGCCGTGGCTGGTGGTCATCCTCTGCGCGGTCGGCGGCGCCATCATCGCCTGGCGATGAGTCGCTTGAGCGCATCCCGATCGGGGGGATGCGCTCCAGCTTCGTCTTTTGCGCATGTCCTGTTCGGAAAACCGGTGCCCACTTTTCAGGGACATGCGCGATGCCTTATGCCGCGTCAGCGCGAGGTTGACCCCATTTAGCCCGGCTCCTATCGTCCCGGCCGACCCGATACCGGCTGCAAGCCGGAACCAGACCAGGGAGGATCAAGCGTGGACAGACGAAGCTTCGTCGTTGGCTCGGCCGCTGCGGCCGCGGCGCTCGCCACCAGGCCCGTCATCGCGCAGGAGACCTATCCGGCGCGGCCGGTCACCTTCATCAATCCGTTCCCGCCCGGCGGGGCCGTCGACGTGGTGGCCCGCCCGCTCGCCGCCGTGCTCGAGCCGATCCTCAAGCAGCCGATGGTGATCGAGACCAAGGCTGGCGCCGCCGGCCAGGTCGGTGCGCAGTTCGCCGCCGCCGCCAAGCCGGACGGCTACACGCTGCTCATGCACATCGTCTCGATCTCGGGCTT
>JBEVIH010000089.1:0-14682 GCA_040510815.1 Xanthobacteraceae bacterium
CCGACGCTTCGCCCGGCACCCTACCCGACCGCCTGTCCACCGATCCGCGCAGCCCCCATTACAACGCCGACGTGCTCAAGCACGACATCGGCATCCGCTTCAACGGCGCCGAGAAAACCAATGTCGAGGAGTATTGCGTGAGCGAGGGCTGGATCCGCGTGTCGGCAGGCAAGGCGAAGGATCGCTTCGGCAATCCGCTGACCATCAAGCTCAACGGGACAGTGGAGCCATATTTCCGCGAAAAGAAAGAGTAGCGCGTTCCCGCTACTCCGCCGCGATGCGGCTCACCGGATCCACAGCCTCCACCTTGGCGGCGCAATACTTGAACTCGGGGATCTTCCCGAACGGATCGAGCGCCGGGTTGGTGAGCAGGTTCGCCGCCGCCTCGACGTAGGCGAACGGGATGAACACCACGTCGTCGGGCACCGCATCGTCCTGCCGTGCGCTGAGCTCGACCACGCCACGGCGCGTCGCGACCCGCACCATGTCGCCGGGCTCGATACCGAGCTTGGCGATGGTGCCACGCGAGAGGCCCGCGACCGGGCCGGGCTCCAGCGCGTCGAGCATCGAGGCGCGGCGCGTCATGGCGCCGGTGTGCCAGTGCTCGAGCTGCCGGCCGGTGGTGAGGATGAACGGATACTCGGCGTCGGGCATCTCATCCGGCGCCTGGAACTTGGTCGCGACCAGCTTGGCCAAGCCGTTCGGACGCGGGATACCCGTGTCGAACACCACGTCGCGGCCCGGCACATCAGGTCCGTCGACGGGATAGGTGACGTGACTTTCGCGCTCGACGCGCTCCCACGTGATGTTGTCGAGCGCAGGCATCATCGATGCCATCTCGGTGAACACCTCGCCGACGCTCTGATAGTTCCAATTGAGCCCGATGCGCTGGGCGAGATCCTGGATGATCCAGATGTCTTGCCGCGCGTCGCCCGGCAACGGCAGCGCTTTGCGGCCCATCTGTACCTGGCGATTGGTGTTGGTCACGGTGCCGTCCTTCTCCGGCCAGGCCGAGGCCGGCAGGATCACGTCGGCATACGACGCGGTTTCAGTCAGGAAGATGTCCTGCACCACCAGGTGCTCGAGGTGCGCGAGCGCGCCGCGGGCATGGTTGAGATCGGGATCGGACATCGCGGGGTTCTCGCCCATGATGTACATGCCCTTGATTTCGTCGGCGTGCACGGCGTCCATGATCTCGACCACGGTCTTGCCGCGCTTGGGATCGAGCTTCACGCCCCAGGCCGCCTCGTACTTGGCGCGGATCTCGGCGTTCTCCACCGACTTGTAGTCCGGGAAGAACATCGGGATCAGGCCGGCGTCGGAGGCGCCCTGCACGTTGTTCTGGCCGCGCAGCGGATGCAGCCCCGTGCCGGGACGTCCTATCTGACCGCAGATCAGCGACAGCGCAATGAGACAGCGCGCGTTGTCGGTGCCGTGGGTGTGCTGCGATACGCCCATGCCCCAGAAGATGATGGCGCTCTCGGCCCGCGCGAAGGTGCGCGCGACGTTGCGCAGCACGTCCGGCTCGATGCCGCAGATCGGCGACATCTCCTCGGGCGTGAACGGCTTCACGCTTTCGGCGAGCTTGTCGAAGTCCTCGGTGTAGGTCTGGACGTATTGCTGGTCGTAGAGCTTCTCGCCGATGATGACGTTGAGCATGCCGTTGAGCATCGCGACGTCGGTGCCGCTCTTGAACTGCATCATCTGCCAGGCGTGGCGCGTGAGCGCCTGGCCGCGCGGATCCATCACGATCAGCTTGGCGCCGCGCTTGGCCGCCTGCTTGAAGAAGGTCGCCGCCACCGGATGGTTCTCGGTCGGGTTGGCGCCAATGACGATGATGACGTCGGAGTTCTTGCACTCGTTGAACGTCGCGGTCACCGCCGCCGAGCCGACGCCCTCCAGGAGCGCCGCCACCGACGAGGCATGGCAGAGCCGCGTGCAGTGGTCGACGTTGTTGGAGCCGAAGCCGGCGCGGACCAGCTTCTGGAACAGATAGGCTTCCTCATTGGAGCCTTTGGCGGAGCCGAAGCCGGCAAGCGCACGCGGGCCGTCGCGGTCGCGGATTTTCACGAGGCCCTTGGCGGCGCGGTCGAGCGCCTCCTCCCAGGTCGCCGGGCGGAAATGCGTCCACGGATTGGATGGATCGACCAGATCGTCGGCGGCCTTGGCGACGCCGTCCTGGCGGACCATCGGCTGCGTCAGGCGCTGCGGATTGCTGACATAGTCGAAACCGAAGCGGCCCTTCACGCAGAGGCGGTTCTGGTTGGCGGGGCCGTTGCGGCCGCTGACGTAGAGCAGCTTGTCGTCCTTGATGTGATAGGTGAGCTGGCAGCCGACCCCGCAATACGGGCAGACGCTGTGCACCTCGCGGTCGGGGAATTCGGTGCGGACGTTCTGCGCGTTCACCAGCGATGACGGCATCAGCGCGCCGGTGGGGCAGGCCTGCACGCATTCGCCGCAGGCGACGCAGGTGGAGGCCCCCATCGGATCGTCGAAGTCGAACACGATCTTGGCGTGGTGGCCGCGCCCGGCCATGCCGATCACGTCGTTGACCTGCACCTCGCGGCAGGCGCGGACGCAGAGATTGCAGTGGATGCAGGCGTCGAGATTGACCGCCATGGCCGGATGGCTGCGGTCGGGCGGCGGCGTCGCGCGGCGCGGAAAACGCCCGGCCTCGATCTTCTGGCGCTTGACGATCTTCCAGAGCTCGGAGTCCGGGTCGTGCGCCACCGCCTCGGCCGGTTGGTCGGCGAGAAGCAACTCGGCGACCATCCGGCGCGCGCTCTTGGCGCGGTCGGTCTGGGTCTTGACCTTCATGCCCGGGGTCGGCGTGCGGATGCAGCTTGCGGCGAGCACGCGCTCGCCCTCGACCTCCACCATGCAGACGCGGCAATTGCCGTCCGGGCGGTAGCCGGGCTTGGGCGTGTAGCACAGATGCGGCAGCTTGACGCCGACGCGGCGCGCGGCGCGAAAGATGGTCTCGCCCTCGCGGATGTCGACCTCGCGATCGTCGATCACGAAGGTGTTCGGCTTCTGGCTTCCGTTGGTGCTCATGGCCTACCCAAGCTCTTGTCGTCGTCCGCCCGCAGCGCCACCTGCGGCAGCGCGCTCATGCCCATTCCTTCAAAGGCTTCCCCAATTCCTCGGGGAAATACTTGAACACGCACAGCAGCGGATTCGGCGCCGCCTGGCCGAGACCGCAGATCGAGGCGTCGCGCATGGCGTCCGACAGCTCGTTCAACAACGCCTCGTTCCATGGTCCGGTTGCCATCAGCTTGACGGCCTTCTCGGTGCCGACCCGGCACGGCGTGCATTGGCCGCAGCTCTCGTCCTCGAAGAAGCGCATCAGGTTGAGCGCCACCGCCTTGATATCGTCCTGGTCGGACAGAATCACAACCGCGTGCGACCCGACGAAGCAGCCGTATTTCTCCAGGGTTCCGAAATCGAGCGGCAGGTCGGCCATCGACGCCGGCAGGATTCCGCCCGAGGCGCCGCCCGGCAGATAGCCCTTGAACGTGCAGCCCGGCTGCATGCCGCCGCAGAACTCGTCGATCAGCTCGCGCGCGGTGACGCCGGCCGGCGCCAGCACCACGCCCGGCTTGTTGACCCGGCCGGAGACCGAGAAGCTGCGCAGGCCCTTACGCTCGCGGCGGCCGTGCGAGGTGAACCATTGCGGGCCCTTCTCGATGATGTCGCGCACCCAGAACAGCGTCTCGACGTTCTGCTCGAGGGTGGGCCGGCCGAACAGCCCGACCTGCGCCACGTAGGGCGGGCGATGGCGCGGCAGGCCGCGCTTGCCCTCGATCGATTCGATCATCGCCGACTCTTCGCCGCAGATATAGGCGCCGGCACCGCGCCGCAGGTGCAGCTTGGTGTGCCGTGACAAACCCGCCTGCTCGACCTTGGCGATCTCGTCGGCGAGCAACAGCCGCACCTCGGGATATTCGTCGCGGATGTAGATGTAGGTCTCGGGCGCCTCGACCACCCAGGCGGCGACCAGCATGCCCTCGATGAAGCGGTGCGGATCGCGCTCAAGATAATAACGGTCCTTGAAGGTGCCGGGCTCGCCCTCGTCGCCGTTGACCGCGAACATGCGCGGCGCTGGCTCGGCGCGCACCAACGACCATTTGCGGCCGGTCGGAAAGCCGGCGCCGCCGAGGCCGCGCAGCCCGGCGTCGCTCACCGCCTTGATGACGTCGTCGCGGGTGCGGGAGCCGGCGATGCACTGCTTGAGCAGCGTATAGCCGCCGTCGCGCAGGTAGGCGTCGAGGGTCTGGTCGGTCGGATAGGCGTGCGCATGCGCGGGATGGGCGACCGCCGCGACGACCTGCTCGGCGGTCGCGTGCATCACTTGCGCGTGGCCGACGGCGCAGACCGGGGCCTGGTCGCAGGCGCCCATGCAGGGCGCGCGCACGACGCGGACGCCAGGCCCGAGCTTTTGCGGCAGGTCGCGCAGCAGGCGCTCCGCGCCCACCATGGCGCAGGACAGCGAATCGCACACGCGCACGGTGACGGGCGGCGGCGGTGTCTCGCCTTCCTTCACCACGTCGAAATGAGCGTAGAAGGTCGCGACCTCGTACACCTCGGTGAGCGCGAGTTTCATCTCCTGCGCCAACGCGGCGAGATGCGCGGCGGAGAGATGTCCGTAGCGGTCCTGGATCAGGTGCAGGTGCTCGATCAGCAGGTCGCGCCGGCGCTCGCGCTCGCCGAGCAGCGCGCGCATCTCGGCGAGCGCCTGCGGGTCGACTTGGCGGCCTTTGGGCGTGCGTCGCGGCTTGCGGCGGCCACTGGGGTTGGCGCCGTTTCCTGCGGATCGCGGCGGCACCTGAACGTTCATTGCCTTCTCCGGTGCGCAGGATTGAACCCTTCCAAAATCCGAGACAATCCCCTGCTTGGCATGGGTTGATAGAAATTTTCTATCGACCGGGCCATAGTTACTAGATAATATTTGATCGTACAGCCTGAATTAGGAACTAAGAGACTGATATAGAAGGAGTTTCTAACGCGTGCTCGACAAGCTCGACTTCATCCTGGCGCTGGCGCGGGAACGGCATTTCCGGCGCGCGGCCGAGGCCTGCGGGGTCACGCAGCCGACGCTTTCGGCCGGCGTGAAGCAGCTCGAGGAGCAGATGGGCGTGCTGCTGGTCAACCGCGGCTCGCGCTTTCGGAGCTTCACGCCGGAGGGGGAACGCGTGCTCGAGTGGGCGCGCCGCATCGTCGGCGACGCCCGTTCGATGCGCGAGGAGATCAATTCGCTCCGCCACGGCCTCACCGGGCGGCTGCGGATCGCCGCCATCCCGACCACCTTGGCGATGGTGGCGGCGCTGACCACGCCTTATCGCGAACGGCATCCCAACGTGCAGTTCACCATCTACTCGCGCACGTCGATCGAGATCCTCGACCTCTTGGAAAACCTCGAGATCGACGCCGGCATCACCTATCTCGACAACGAGCCGCTCGGGCGGGTGCAGGCAACGCCGCTCTATCACGAACGCTATCGGCTGCTCACCTCGGCCGACGCCCCGCTCGGCAACCGCGACACCGTCACCTGGGCGGAGGTCGCGCAGGTGCCGCTCTGCCTGCTCACCCCCGACATGCAGAACCGCCGCATCATCGATCGGCTGCTCCGGAGCGCGGGCGGCGAGTCGCGCCCGACGCTGGAGTCGGACTCGATGATCCTGCTGTTCTCGCATGTCCGTACCGGCCGCTGGGCCAGCGTCATGCCGGCCAAGCTGGCCGAGACCCTGGGCCTGACCGATACCATTCGGGCGATTCCGATCATGCAGCCGGAGGCGGTGCAGACCATCGGGCTGGTGGTCCCGGCGCGCGAGCCGATGATGCCGATCACGGCGGCGCTGGTGGCGCAGGCGCGGCGGGTGGCGCCGCAGCTCGACGAGGTCGGGCCGTGACTTACGGTCACTCCAGGTTGCGGTAACGGCCGCAAATTCTTAGACTCTTGCTCGAAACTCGACGTCACTGGAGAGCACTGATGACGAATTCTTACAAAGGCGCGCCCTCGCGGCGTCAGGTTATCAAGGCCGCCGTCGCGGTCGCGGCCGGGATCGCGGCTCCGGCCCTCCTGCGCGTCCATTCGGCGTTCGCCGCCTATCCCGAGCGCCCGCTCAGGATCGTGGTCGCCAACACGCCGGGCGGACCGTCCGACATCATCGCCCGGATCATGGCGGCCGCCATGCAGGAGGTGATGGGCGGCTCGGTGTTCGTGGAGAACAAGGGCGGGGGTGGCGGCAATATCGGCATGGGATATGTGGCGCGCGTCGAGGCCGACGGCTACACGATCCTGCTGTCGACCAGCGCCTTTTCGGTTAATCCGGGCCTGTACGAAATCCTGCCATACGATCCGTTCAAGGACTTCACGCCGGTTTGCGAGCTCGCGGTGTCGCCGCATGTCTTCGCCGTGAAGCCGGAACTGGGCGTGCGCACGATGAAGGAGTTCGTCGCGCTCGCCAAAGCCAATCCCGACAAGTTCAACGTCTCGACCCCGCCGATCGGCACCACCCCGCAACTACAGGCCGAGGTGCTCAAGCTGCGCGAAGGGCTGCAGAAGATGGCGACCATCGTGTTCCCGGGCGGCGGCGACGCGCTCAAGGCGCTCTTGTCCAACACGGTGCAGCTGAGCTCCGGCGTGCTCGCGCCCGCGCATCCGCAGATCAAGGCCGGCACGATCAAGGGCCTCGCCGTCACCGGGACGACGCGCTGGCACGATCTGCCGGACATTCCGACCATGCTGGAGGCGGGCTACCCGGACTTCGTATTCGAGACCTATACGGCGCTGATGGCGCCCGCGAAGGTGCCGCCCGAGATCCTCGCCCGGCTCGAGAAGGTCGTGCTCGATATCCTGAACAAGCCGGAGATGCGCAAGCGCCTGACCGAGGCCGGCTTCGAGGTGACCGCCAAGGACGGCAAGGGCCACCTGGCGCGCATCACCAAGGAGGTGCCGATGTTCCGTGACATCATCACGCAGGCCGGCATCAAGAAGATCTAGTCGCCGATCACGCCCGGGAAAATTCGCGGACCGCGGCCAGCACCTCGTCCGGCCGCTCGCTCATCAGCATGTGGCCGGCGCCCTTGAGCGTGACGGCGCGGGCGTTGGGCAAGGCGGCGGCCAGCTCCATGCCGGCTTTGGCCGGCGTCATCACGTCGCGCTCGCCCAGCACCAGGGTGGCCGGCACCGCTACCGTGGCAGCGGCGGCTAGCCCGTCTCGATAGTCGTTGCAGGCCCGCAGGTCCGTGAACAGCACGCCGGGACGGGCCCGTTCGAGCAGGCGCTCGGCGCCGCCCAACATCCACAGGCCGGGAGCGAGCGAACCGCCGATGCCGGCGCGAAAGCCGTATCCCCAGATGCGCAGCATATCGATGGCGGCGTGATCGTCGGCCTCGGCGGCGGCGAGCAGATCGCGCGACACCGGAATGGCGGCGGCGGCGCCGATCAGGCCGATGGCGGTGACTTGCCCGGAATGTCGCGCCGCGGTCTCGAGCGCGACCAACGACCCCATGGAGTGGCCGATGACCGCGGCGCGGCGCGCGCCCGCGGCGTCGATCAGCGCCGCCGTCCAATCCGCCATGGCGCCGATGGTGGCGAGCGGTTCCCCGTCCGAGCGCCCATGGCCCGGCAAGTCCGGCGCCAGCACCGCAAAGCCGCGATGCGCGAACCATCGCGCCAACAGCGCCCAGACCGTGTGATCGAGCGCGGCGCCGTGCACGAAGAGGACGAGCGGCAGCGTGGCGTCGAAATCGCGCCCGCCGGTGGCGGCATGGGCTTTCGTGCCGTTGACGACAAGCTGCATATCACGCCCTCTGCGAGGCGCGCAGCGCCTGCGCCAGATCGTCGACGATATCGCTCGCCCCCTCGATGCCGACCGAGAGCCGCACCAGCTCCTCGCCCAATCCGGCGGCCTTGAGTTGCGCCGCATCCATCTGCTGGTGCGTGGTGCTGGCCGGGTGGATGACCAGGGTCTTGGCGTCGCCGACATTGGCGAGATGGCTCGCGAGCCGCAGCGCCTCGATGAATTTCCGCCCCGCGGCGCGGCCGCCCTTGATGCCGCAGCTGATGATCGAGCCCGCTCCCCTCGGCAGCAGCCGCTTCGCCAGCTCGAAATCCGGGTGGGATTCGAGCGACGGGTGGAGCACCCAATCCACCGCTTTGCTCTTGGTCAGGAAATCGAGCACGGCTGCGGTGTTCTCCATGTGGCGTTGCATGCGCACCGCCAAGGTCTCGACCCCTTGCAGCAGGTGGAAGGCGTTGGTCGGAGACATGCACGCGCCGAAATCGCGCAAGCCCTCGGCGCGCGCCCGCATGATGAAGGCCGACGGGCCGAACTCCTCGGCGAAGACGATGCCATGATAGCCGGCATAGGGCTCGGTGATGGTGGGGAACTTGTCCGAGGCCTGGAAGTCGAAGCGGCCGCCATCGACGATCGCTCCGCCGATCGCGATGCCGTGGCCGCCGATCCATTTGGTGACGGAATGCATCACGAGGTCGGCGCCGAGATCGATCGGCCGGCTGAGATAAGGAGTCGCGAAGGTGTTGTCGATGAGCAGCGGAACGCCGGCGGCATGGGCGATGTCGGCAACCTGCGGGATGTCGAGCACTTCGAGGCCCGGATTGCCGATGGTCTCGGCGATGACGAGGCGGGTGTTGGGGCGCATGGCGGCGCGGAAGCCGCCAAGGTCGCGCGGCTTGACGAACGTCGTGGTGATGCCGAAGCGCGGCAGCGTATGGGCGAGCAGGTTGATGGTGCCGCCGTAGAGCGAAGCGGAAGCAACGATATGGTCGCCGGAGCCGAGCAGCGTGGCGATGGCGAGATGCATCGCGGCCTGCCCGCTCGCCGTGCAAACTGCGCCGACGCCGTTCTCCAGCGCCGCCAGCCGCTCCTCCAGGACCGCCGTCGTCGGGTTGGAAATGCGGGTGTAGATGTGCCCGGCGCGCTCGAGATTGAACAGGGCGGCGGCGTGATCCGCGTCCTGAAACACATACGAAGTCGTCTGGTAGATCGGCACGGCACGCGCGCCGGTGATTGGATCGGGATGCTGCCCGGCATGCAGGCTGAGCGTCTCAAAGGCCGGAGGTTTCGGTGCAGGCATGCTGACCTCACGAAAGTTCAAGAGAGCTTGGGGCGCGGTGTCGTCATTTGCAACACTGCAAGCGTCTGCGCCCCGCGCCGTCGGTCATCGGCCGGCATCCGAAAACTCGTGCAAAAATCCGGTCTTGTCGCTGCCGACAAATTGGACCTTGATATGAGCCGTTGCGGTCGCGCCCCGGCGGCGCCCAGTCGGCGCCGGGCGAGCGAGAGGAAGGGATCATGGCATTCAAGAAGGTGATCTCTGCCGATGACGCGGTCGCCCTGATCCGCGATGGCGACGTGGTGGCGTCGTCCGGATATGGCGGCAACGGCAATCCCGAGGTTCTGTTCGCCGCCATCGAGCGGCGGTTTTTGGCCGGCAACGGCCCGCGCGACTTGACGCTGGTTTGGGCGGGCGGCCAAGGCGACGGCAAGGAGCGAGGCCTCAATCGCCTCGGATACGAAGGCCTCCTGAAACGCACCATTGGCGGCCACTACGGATTGATTCCGCGCATCGAAAAGCTCGCCTTGGCGAACAAGATCGCCGCCTATAATTTCCCTGAGGGCGTCATCACGCACCTCTATCGGGACATCGCCGCCGGCAAACCCGGCACCACCACGCGCGTCGGCGTGGGAACGTTCGTCGATCCTCGGCTCGAAGGCGCCAAGATCAACGCCGCCGCGGAGGAAGACCTGGTCCGCTTGATCGATCTCGACGGCGAGGACTTCCTGTTCTTCAAGGGCTTTCCCATTCACGTGGCGCTCATTCGGGGCACCACCGCCGATCCGGATGGGAACATCACGACGGAGCGCGAAGCGCTGCGTCTCGAGACGCTGGCGATGGCCTTGGCCGCGCGCAATTCGGGTGGCGTCGTGCTCTGCCAGGTCGAGCGCATCGCTCAGTCGGGCTCGCTCGATGCGCGCAGGATTCGGGTACCGGGCATATTTGTCGACGCCGTGGTGGAGGCGGAACCGGACGAGCACATGCAGAACTACGGCACGCGCTACAATCCGGCGCTTTCCGGCGAGCTGCGCATCCCGATCGAGAACCTCAAGCGGCTGCCGCTCGACACCACGAAGGTGATCGCGCGGCGGGCCGCGAGCGAATTGCTGCCCAACAGCGTCGTCAATCTGGGCCTGGGCCTGCCCGACGCGGTCAGCGCCGTCGCCGCCGAGGAGCGCATCCAGGATCCGATCACGCTCACCGTCGATCCGGGCGTGATCGGCGGGGTTCCTCTCGGAGGACTCGACTTCGGCGCGGCGGTCAACTTTTCCGCCGCCATCGACCATCCTTACCAATTCGACTTCATCGACGGCGGTGGATTGGACATTGCCTGCCTCGGCTATGCCGAGTGCGACGGGCGCGGCAACGTCAATGCAAGCCGGTTCGGCAACCGGGTGCCGGGCTGCGGCGGATTCATCAACATCAGTCCGCACCGCGGCAAGGTCATTTTCATCGGCACCTTCACGTCCGGCGGGCTGGAGGCGCATGTGGGAGATGGTCGGATCGAGATCAGGAAAGAGGGCCAATTCCGCAAGTTCGTCGCGAAGGTCGGCCAGATCACCTTCAGCGGCGTCGAGGCCGCCAAGCGCGAGCAGGAAGTCCTCTATGTGACCGAGCGGTGCGTCTTTCGGCTGCGACCGAACGGACTGGAACTCTCGGAGGTCGCGCCCGGCATCGACCTCAAGAAGGACATCCTCGACCTGCTTCCGTTCGAACCGATCGTCAAAAGCCCGCGCGAGATGGAAAGCCAGATCTTCGCGGCGCCGCCATTGCGGATGCGCGATCGTATGCTCGATCTGCGCATCGAGGACCGTTTGGACTATGACCCGGCGTCGAACACGGTATTCATGAACTATTCCGGGATGCGGGTGCGGACGCTGGCCGATCTGGATCGGATCAAGTCAGCGGTCGACGGGCTGCTCGCGCCCCTGAACAAGCGGGTCTATTCGATCGTCAACTACGACCGCTTCGAGGCCGACCCCGAGATCATGGACGCCTATCTCGACCTGGTTCGCTATGTCGAGGAAAAGTACTACATCGCGGTGTCCCGCTACACCAACAGCGGGTTCATGCGCCTGAAGCTCGGCAGCGAGCTCGAGAAAAGAAAAGTCTCGTCGCATGTCTTCGAGAGCGGCGCCGAAGCGAGGCAGCACTTGAAAAGCTCCGGCCGACGCGAATAGCCCCGTCGGTTTCCTGCAGATGCAGCGCGTTCGCGTGCGCCGTTGCCCACCCGGCAGAACCGGCCCCCGATTCAAGCCGTATACCCGCCGTCGACCGCCACCACCGCGCCGACGGCAAAGGACGCGGCATCGCAGCACAGCCACAGCACGGTCTCCGCAATCTCCTCCGGCTCGCCGATGCGGCCGCGCGGCGTCTGCTTGACGATCGCCGCGGCGACGTTCTTGTCGCGCCGCATCCAATTCGCCACCGGCGGCGTGTCGATCCAGCCCGGGCAAATCGCACAGATGCGCGGGCCGCTCGCCGCGTGCTCGAGCGCCGCGCTGCGCGTGAGGCCTACGACACCGTGCTTGGCGGCCGAGTATGCCGCTCCGCCAGGCAGCGGGTAGCCGCGCAGCCCGTCAACGGAAGCGTTGTTGACGATCACGCCGCTGCGCTCCATCGCGGCGATCTCGGCATTCATGCACAGGAATGTGGAGGTGAGATATCCGTCGATTGTCTTGCGCCAAACCTCTTCCGACATCACCGCAATCGGCGCCAGGCGCCCGCCGCTGCCGGCATTGTTGAACGCGTAGTCCAGCCGGCCGTGCGTCTCCATCACCGTGTCGATCAGCCGCGCGACAGACTTGCGATCGGTAACGTCGGTGGCGAACCACCGGACGTCGGCCCCCTTGGCGAGGACTTTCAGAGCGTTCTTGGCGGAGCTTTCCTTGCGGCTGGCGATCACCACGCGAGCGCCCTGGCGCGCGAAGGCGCGCGCCGTGGCCAGGCCAATGCCGCTGCTCCCGCCCGTGACCAGCGCCACCTTGTTGCGCATGCCGGGATAGATCGGCGGCCCACCATCCTGTTTGCGGCGGGCAGGCATGAGCGCGCCGAATAGTGCGCGCGATCTAGAACAGTCCCACGATCCGCCCGTCGCCGCCGACGTCGATCGAGTCGGCGGCCGGCACCCGGGGCAGGCCCGGCATGGTCATGATCTCACCGCAGATCGCCACCACGAACTCGGCGCCGGCCGAGAGCCGGACCTCTCGCACGTTGATGACATGGTCGTTGGGCGCGCCCTTGGTGTCGGCATTGGTGGAGAAGCTGTACTGGGTCTTGGCGATGCAGACCGGCAATTTGCCGTAGCCCATATCCTCAAATGACTTCAGCTGGTCGCGCACCACCTTGTCGGCGGAAATATCCTTGGCGCGGTAGATCTCCTTGGCGATGGCGCGGATCTTCTCCAGGAGCGGCAGCTCGTCGGGATAGAGCAGCTTGAGCTTGCTCTTCCCGCTGTCGCAGACCTTGACCACGGCACGCGCCACGTCGGCGGCGCCGGCTCCACCCTCGGCCCAGTGATCGGCCATGATCGCCTCGACGCCGAGCTTCTGGCAGGCGCTCTTGACCAGCGCGATCTCGGCGTCGGTGTCTGCGCTGAACCGGTTGATCGAGACCACCGGCACGATGCCGAACTTCTGCACATTCTCGACATGGCGGGCGAGGTTGGCCATGCCGGCCTCCAGCGCCTTGAGGTTCTCGGTCTTGAGGTCCTCTTTCTTGACGCCGCCGTGCATCTTGAGCGCGCGGATGGTGGCGACCAGCACCACGCAATCCGGCGAGAGCCCGGTCTTGCGGCACTTGATGTCGATGAACTTCTCGCCGCCGAGGTCGGCGCCGAAACCCGCCTCGGTGACCACGTAATCGCAGAGCTTCAGAGCGGTCGTCGTCGCCAGCACCGAATTGCAGCCGTGCGCGATGTTGGCGAACGGCCCGCCGTGCACGAAGGCCGGCGTGCCCTCCAGCGTCTGCACCAGATTGGGCGCCAGCGCCTCCTTGAGCAGCGCCGTCATGGCGCCATGCGCCTTGAGGTCGCCGGCGCGCACCGGCTTGCGGTCGCGGGTATAGGCCACGATGATGTTGGAGAGGCGCTTCTTGAGATCCTCGAGGTCGCTGGCGAGGCAGAAGATCGCCATCACCTCGGAGGCGACGGTGATATCGAAGCCGTCCTCGCGCGGGAAGCCGTTGGCCACGCCGCCGAGGGAGGAGACGATCGAGCGCAGCGCGCGGTCGTTCATGTCCATCACGCGGCGCCACGTGACACGGCGCTGGTCGATGCCGAGAGGATTGCCCCAGTAGATGTGGTTGTCGACCATGGCGGCGAGCAGATTGTTCGCCGAGGTGATGGCGTGAAAATCGCCGGTGAAGTGGAGGTTGATGTCCTCCATCGGTACGACCTGCGCATAGCCGCCGCCGGCGGCGCCGCCCTTCATGCCGAACGACGGGCCGAGCGAGGGCTCGCGCAGGCACAGCATGGCCTTCTTGCCGATATGGTTGAGCGCGTCGGTGAGGCCGACCGTGGTCGTGGTCTTGCCCTCGCCCGCCGGCGTCGGCGTGATCGCCGAGACCAGGATCAGCTTGCCGTTGGGTCGGCTCTTGAGCGACTTGACGAAGTCCATCGACACTTTGGCCTTGTAGTGGCCATAGGGCTCGAGATGCTCCGGTCCGATGCCGAGCTTGTCGCGCGCCACGTCGAGGATCAGCCGCTTTTTGGCCGACTGTGAGATTTCGATGTCGGACTTCGGTGACTGATGCTGCGAGGCGGTCATCGGTGCCTTGGCGGCGGTGGCGGGAGTCGGAGTCATGAGAACCTCGTGCCGGTGGTGAGCTTGGCATTGGTGGCGAATTCGCCGGCCGTGACCTTGGGGCCGTCGGCCTGCACGCGCGTGACCTTGATGCGGCCATCGGCGCAGACCACGGCGAAGCCGTCGGCGCCAACCTCGACGATCTCGCCCATCTTGCCGGCGATGCCCTTGGGATCCTTCGCCGGCAGCGGCTTGGCCTCGAAGACCTTGAGCGTCTTGCCGTTGAGCGTGCACCAGGCGCCGGGCGCCGGATTGCAGCCGCGGATCAGGCGGTCGATCTGCCGCCAAGGTTTGCCCCAGTCGATGCGGGCATTGTCCGGGCCGCAGCGGCCCTCATAGGTGGCCTTCGATTCGTCCTGCTTGATGCGCGGCGCCTTGCCGGCCTTCACCAGATCGACCGACTCGAGCATCGCCTCGACGCCCATCGGAAACAGCCGGTCGAAATAGACCGAGCCGAGCGTGTCGGTGTCGGAGATCGGCGTCTTCTTCTGGAGCAGCACGTCGCCGGTATCGAGCCCGTTGTCGGGCCAGAAAATGGACAAGCCGGTCTCCGTGTCGCCCTGGATGATCGGCCAGTTGATCGCGCTCGGGCCGCGGTATTTCGGCAGCAGCGAGGGGTGATACTGGATCGTGCCCTTGGTCGGGATGTTGAGGAAATCCTCCGGCACGAACAGCGTCACGAAGGCCATCACCTGCAGGTCGGGCTTGAGCGCGCGAAACTCCTCCCACACTTCCGGCTTGCGGTAGGACGCCGGCTGGAGAACCGGAAGCTTGGCGGCGAGCGCGGCCTCCTTCA
>JBEVIH010000090.1:0-14287 GCA_040510815.1 Xanthobacteraceae bacterium
GTGATCATGGTGCCGATCGCCGCCTGCGGTCCGTACAGACGCCCTTCCGACGCGCTCTGGAACTTGTTGAGCAGCACCGTCAAGGTCGTCACCTCGGGATGCGTCAACGTCAAGGCGAGTAGGAACTCCGACCAGTTGAGGATGAACACGAACAGGAAGGTGACCACCATCCCTGACGCGACCAGCGGCAGCACGATGCGGCGGATGACGGCGATGCGGCCGGCGCCCATCAGGCGCGCCGCATGCTCGAGCGTGTACGGCACCTCCTCGATGAAGGTCAGCATCATCCAGATGACGAAGGGCACGGTGGTGGCAGTGTAGATCAGGATCAGCCCCACATAGGTGTCGAACAGGCTGACGCGGATGCCGAGCACGGCGGTCGACGCGTAGGGGATCAGGATCGCGTAGTACATCAGGATCGCGATCGCCACCACGATCGGCGGGATCATGCGGATGGTCAGAATCGTGTGCCGGAAGTGCTTGCCGCCGACCTTGAAGCGCGAGATCGAATAGGCGAGGAAGGTGCCGAGCAGCAGCGCCAGCAGCGACGCGGCAGTGCACACGAGGACCGCGTCGCCGAGCCCCTTCCAGATCGAGAACGCCTGCTCGGTCGCCTGCCGGCTGAGCGTCGGGTCGATCTTGCTGAACGCGAAGATCTGCGCGTAGTTGTGCAAGGTCGGCGCGTGCGGCAGCCAATGCGGCGGCCAGCTGATCCATTCGCCCGAGTCCTTGAACGAGGTCGACACCATCCAGAAGATCGGGAACACGATGAAGCCGGTCCACGCCAGCAGGATGACGTGGCGGAGCACCCTCGCCCGGCGCTCGCGGCGCAGCCGGCGCGCGCGCGCCTGCTCGGGGCTCATGGTCGCGATCGCCGCCATCACGCCGCCCTCGCCTCGATCGCCCGGCGCTGCCGGATCAGCATCGAGATGCCGAAGAAGATCAGTACCGAGAAGATGATCAGCAGCAGCACCGAGGCGGCGGCGCCAAAGCTGAACTTGTTGAACACCCACACCTGCTCCCACAGGAAGTAGGCGACCGTCTGGGTCGAGGTGCCGGGTCCGCCGAAGGTCAGCAGCACGACCGGGTCGAACATCTTCAGGGCTTCCATCGAGCGGATGATGACGGCGATGACGATCGCCGGCTTGAGCAGCGGAAGCTCGACCCGCCACAGGATCTGCCAGGGCGTCGCGCCCATGACGCGGGCGGCGTCGATGAGCTGCCTGGGCAGCGCCGAGAAGCCCGAAAGGAAGATCAGGAAGGTGAGCGACGTCCACTGCCAGATGTCGGCGATGATGATCGCCCACTGCGCGGCGATCGGGTCGGACAGCCAGCGGATGCGCGGATCGATGCCGAAGCGCTCGAGGAACGGCGCCAGGATCTGGTTGAGCGGACCGCTGTCGACGTAGATCATCGAGAAATTGTAGCCGACCACGATCGGCACGATCATCATCGGGATGAGGAAGATCGTGGTGTAGAACTTCTTCGAGCGTCTGCAGCGGCTGACCAGCATCGCCAGGATGAAGCCGACCAGAAGCTCGATGGCGACCGCGACGCCGCCGAAATAGAAGGTGCGCCCGACCGCCAGCCAGAACTGGTCGTTGGTGAGCACCGACTCGTAGTTCTCAAGGCCAGAAAAGCGGGCGGTCTCGAACGGACGGTTGGCGCGCCATTTCAGCAGGCTGATGTAGACCGTCAGGATGAACGGGATGAGGATGACCAGGATGAACAGGCTCTCCACGAGCAGGAACGGGATCAGCCGGAACACCCGCTCGGAAGCGAGCCATTTGCCGAGGCGGTGATGTGCGCTACCGGCGGTCCGCGCGCCGACCGGCATGTCGGTGATGCGTGTGGTGATTTCCGCCATCGGTCGCACTTTGCGTTGGAGCCGATGATCTGTCAGCGAACTCGGTCGGCTCCCTCTCCCATAGGGAGAGGGGTGGGGTGAGGGGTTAAGGTCTATCGAGAGTCCGGTAACCCCTTCACCCCAACCCTCTCCCCAAACGGGGAGAGGGAGCACACCGAGTTTGCGGCGCCGTCAAGGAGTCCACAGCAGTCGCTCTCTCGCGATCGACAAACCGCGATCAGAACTTGTCGAGATAGATGCCGCTCTCCACGCCCTTGCGCCAGATCTTGACCTGGGTGTCGCGGCCGACCTCGTTGGTCACCTTGTTCCAACTGGCCTCGATGCGCTTGGCCGCCTCCTCGGCGGAGATGTTCTTGTTCATGACGTCGGCGAGATTGTTGTCGAGGATCTTGAAGTACTCGTAGTTGCCCTCGATCAGCAGCAGCGACGCGGCATACTGCGAGTTCTCGATCGTCGTCTTCACCATATCGGCGCCATAGCGGTCGAGGATCGCCTTGTTGGTGAGGTTCGACTGGCGGAACGGGTCCCAGAAGCCCTTCGGGTGGGCGACCGCCTCGTCGCCGATGCTCGGGCTGGTGAACCACTGGATGAACAGGTAGGCGAGCTCAGGGTTCTTTGAATAGGCACTGACCATATAGCCGGTGCCGGCCGCCTGCGGCGAGCGCCGCACCAGCTTGCCGCCGATCATGTTGCCCGGGATGAGGCAGGCGATCTGCTTGCCCTTGATCACGCTGTTCGGGTTGCTTTCGCCGAAGCCGATGATCGAGGGGAACGACATCGCCGAGAACGCCTGGCCGCTCGCCCAGAACGGATAGATCTGTGGCGTGCCCCAGCCCTGGATGTCCTTGGGCATGTGGTCGACGCTCGCCGCGAACGCCTTGATGGCGCTGATCCCGTCCGGCGTGTTGATGCGGGGCTTCATGTCCTTGTCGAACAGGAGCCCGTTCATGTAGGCCGGGAAGTGGCGGTAGGAGAAGTTGATCGAGCGGTAGCCGAGCGCGCCGTAGAGCGGCTTCTCGAACTTGACGCCCCAGCGGGTGTCGCCTTCTTTGGTCTGGAAGAAAGCGGCCATCTGCGCCCACTCAGCCATCGTGTCCGGGCAGCCCAGGTCCTTGCCGAACTTGGCCTTGTACTCGGCCTTCGCCTGCGGGTTGTCGACCAGGTCCTTGCGCAGCGCCAGCAGCAGGTGGTCGCCGTCATTGACCATCGTGTAGAGCTTGCCGTCGTAGTACTGCTGGAACTTGAGCCCGTCGGCGATGCCGGAACAGTCCGGCTTGTACTTGGCGGCGTAGTCGTCGAGCGGGATGATGACCTTGGCGCCGGCGGCGTCGGGCGCCGTGTAGGGGAAGTCGTTGAAGATGTCGTAGACGCCGGTCTTCGCCACCCCCTCCTGCATGATCTTGGCCGGGATGTCGGTGTAGCCGAGCGGCACGATTTCGAACTTGACGCCGGTCAGCTCCTCCCACTTCTTGGCGAAGTCCGGAAACGAGTTGTTGTAGAGCGAGCTCAGCAGGATGGTGAGCTTGGGCTCTTTCAGGTTCTTGGCCTTGACGTAGTCCTTGGCGGCGGCCACCGCGCGGTCGGCGACCGGATCCTGCGCAAACGCCTGCGGCATGCTCCAGAAAAACAGGCCCAACAAACCCCAAAGCAGCCTTCGCATGTCGTCCTCCCGGGTGCTGGTTACATTCTTCGATTTCGTTTAGCCCGAATGTTAGCGGAGAGCGGTCCGCTGTGCCAGCATCCGTAGGGTGGGCAAAGGCGCGGACCAAGGACTCAGGAGAGCCACGCGAGCGGTGCAGCGCCGTGCCCACGCGTGAATGCGGCCGCACAACAGACGCGTTCAAGGCAGCGCCGGCGCGTGGGCACGGCGCTGCGCCATCCATCGGGTGAGCGCGAGGTCTGGTCTCGCGCCTTTGCCCACCCTACAAGCTAGACCACCTTGTCCCGGTGCAATTGCGCAATCGCCTTGGCGTCGAGCCCAAGCTCGCCGGCGAGGACTTCGTCGGTGTGCTGGCCGAGCGTCGGCGGCGGGCGTCGCACCGAGCAGGCGGTGTCCGAGAACTTGAACGGGATCCCGAGCATCTTCATGGCGCCGATCGCCGGATGCTCGATGGTCTCGACCATGCGGCGCGCCTGCGTGTGCGGATCGTCGAGCGCCTGCGCCACCGAATTGATCTTGCCGCAAGGCACGATTCCCCGCAGCTTGGCGAGCCAGTTGTCGGCGCTGTCATGCGCCAGCGCGGCCTCGATCAGACCGTCGATCACGTCGCGGTGCTCGACCCGCGCCCGGTTGCTGTTGAAGCGCGCGTCCTTCGCCCATTCCGGATGACCGACCACCTCGGTAAAGCGCGCGAACTGCACCTCGTTGCCGACCCCGAGCGCGATCATCGCGTCCGCCGTCCGGTAGGTCGTGTACGGCACGATGCTCGGGTGCCCGTTGCCGAAGCGGCCGCCGTCGCGGCCGGCGGTGAGATAGTTCTGGGCGACGTTGACCAGCATCGCCAGCGAGCTTTCGTAGAGCGACAGCTCGACCTTCTGGCCCTTGCCGGTGCGGTGGCGGGCGGTGAGCGCCGCCACGATCGAGCTGCAAGCGAGCATGCCGGTGCAGACGTCGACGATCGCGACCCCGTATTTGGTGGGGCTGCCGCCCTGCTCGCCGCAGATGCTCATCAGGCCCGACTCGGCCTGCAGGATGAAGTCGTAACCGGGCAGCGGCGCCTTCGGGCCGCTCGAGCCGTAACCGGTGATGGCGCAGCGGATCAGGCGTGGCGCGTGCGCCTCGAACCAGGCGTCGGTGAAGCCCCATTTCTCCAAGGTGCCGAGCCGGAAATTGTCGATCAGCACGTCGGCTTTCTCGATCAGGCCGGCGAGGACTTTTTGCCCCGCCGGCACCGCCATGTTGAGGGTGAGCGAGCGCTTGTTGCGGTTGATGGTGAGGAAATAGGCGGCCTCGTTGCCGGCGAACGGCGGCCCCCAGGCGCGGGTGTCGTCGCCTTTCTCGGGCGGCTCGACCTTGATCACGTCGGCGCCCATGTCGCCCAGCATCATGGCGCAGAGCGGCCCCGCCAGGATGCGGGTCAGGTCGACGACGCGGATGCCGGCGAGCGGGCCATCGCTTGATTGGGTCATGAGCCGGACTGCTTCCTGCGCATCGAGGGCGGCGCGTTGAGATCCTTGGCGCAGCCGTCGAGATAGTCTTCGAGCTCGCGCTTGTTGCGCATGCGGAATTTCTGGAAGTCGGGTTTGCGCCCTTCCAGGAAGGCATTCATGCCTTCGAGGCTTTCGTCGGAGCCCCAGACATGGGCGAGCAGCTCCATGCCGTGCTGCCAGGACGCATAAAGCAGATCGGACTCGAAGTTCAGGCTCTTCTTGGTCATCCGCAAGGTCTGCGGGCTGTGGCCCTTGATGGTCTCGCACCAGACCAGCGTCTCCTTGAGCAGATCCTTCTGCTTCACGCACTTGTTGATCAGGCCGATCGCAGCGGCTTCCTGCGCGGTGAAGCGCCGCGCGCAGAAAATCATCTCGCGCGCCAGCCGCTCGCCGATGATGCGCGGCAGATATTGGGTGGCGCCCACGGTCGGGCAGGCCCCTACCCTCGCCCCGGTCTGCCCGAGCACGGCGTTCTCCGACGCGATGACCAGATCGCACCACAAGGCCAGCTCGTGGCCGCCGCCCATGCACCAGCCGTTGACCATGGCGATGACCGGGATCGGCAGGCCGCGGATGGTCATGGCGAGACCCTGCATGCGGTCGTTCCACATCGCGCCATTGATCCAGTTGAGGCGCTTCATGGCGTAGAAATCGCCGCCGGCGGAGAACGCCTTGTCGCCGGTTCCGGTCACCACCGCGCAGGCGATCGAGGGATCGTCACGGGTCGATCTCAGCGCGTCGATCAGCTCGTCGAGCGTCTGCTCGCGAAACGCATTCATGACGCGCGGGCGGTTGATGGTCACCCAGGCGACCTGATCCTTCACCTCGTAGAGGATGTCGTCGTAGCAGCGCTCACTCGCGTTGCGCTTCTTCGCTGCCGGCTTCTTGGCCATCTTTTCTCCCCTGTCGAAGCGCGAAAAGGTCACGCGCCGGAATTCACTGGCTGAGCTTGAGATCGACGTCCTCGGCGAGCTTCTTGTGCAGCTCGAGCTGCTCGCGCACGAAGGCCGCGAATGCGGCGGGCCGGCTGCTGGCCGGCTCGATCCCCTGCACGCGCAGCCCAGTGATGACCTCCGGGCTCTTCACCGCTTCGGCGACGGCGTCGCTCAATTTGGCGACGATGGCCGCCGGCGTGCCGGCCGGCGCCAGCAGCCCGAACCAGCCGATCGCCTTGTATTTCGGCATCCCCGCCTCGGTCATGGTCGGCACCTGCGGCAGCGTGGGCGACCTCGCCTCGCCGCTCACCGCCAGCGCCTTGACCGAGCCCGCTTCGATGAACGGCACCATCCCGGCCATCGGACCGAAGTAGAACTGGGTGTCGTTGGCGATGGTGGCGGTCATGGCCGGGGCGCCACCCTTGTACGGCACGTGCACGGTGTCGTTCTGGATGCCGGCGAGCGCCACGAACATGGCGACGGCGAAATGGCTGGTCGAGCCGGGACCGCCGGACGCGTAATTGAGCTTGCCCGGCTGCGCCTTGGCGAGCGCGATCAGCTCCGCGACGCTGGCGGCCGGCAGCGACGGGGTCACCACCAGCACGTTCTGCACCAGCGCGAACAGCGAGATCGGCTCGAAGTCCTTGATCGGGTCATAGCCGGGCTTGGGCGGCACCAGCGGCGCGAACGAATGGGTGGAGACCGACCCTGCCAGCAGCGTGTAGCCGTCGGGCGCCGCGCGCGCCACCGCTTCGGCGCCGATCTTGCCGCCGGCGCCGCCGCGGTTGTCGATGATGAACGATCCGCCCAGGAGGGGGGACATCCTTGCCGCGATGATGCGGACGATGGTGTCGTTGGCGCCTCCCGCAGGGTTCGGCGAGATCAGCCGGATGGGGCGATCCGGATAGCTCTGGGCGAGCGCCGCCGGCGCGAGCAGCGTGAGCCCCAACAGAACAACAATTGCACTTCGCCCGGCCATTCGAGGCTCTCGCTTCATCGCGCGCCGTGGCATCATAGGCGGCACGCGACCGGGCGAGCAAGTTCGCGCGCCCGGCCAATCATCGCGTGCGAAGAGGGAGACGAGCGCCAATGGACGACCTGATCCGACGCGCCGAGAAGGCCGCGCAACTGCTCAAGGCTCGCGGCGAGACGATCGCGGTTGCCGAATCCTCGACCGGCGGGCTGATCTCGGCGGCGCTGCTCGCGCTTCCCGGCGCCTCCGCCTATTTCCTCGGCGGCGCGGTCGTCTACACCCAGGTGGCGCGGCGGGCGCTGCTCGATCTGCCCGACATCGCGCCGCTCGGCATGCGCGCCTCGACCGAGCCCTATGCGCGGCTCTTGGCGCAAACCACGCGGCAACGCTTCTCGGCGACCTGGGCGCTGGCGGAGAGCGGCGCCACCGGCCCGACCGGCAACCGCTACGGCGACGCCGCCGGCCACAGCTGCATCGCCGTTGCGGGCGCCAGCGAGCGCGCGATCACGCTCGAGACCGGCAGCGGCGATCGGGTCGGCAACATGCACGCCTTCACCGCGGCGGCGCTCGATCTGCTGGCGGAGATTCTCGCGGCCCCGTAGGGTGGGTCAAGTCGCCTGACGGGCCGCGGGATTCTTGCCGAGCCCTCTCGCGACGCGACCCACCATGTCCTGCCGCACCGCTGCCGGTGGGTCGCGGCGCGCACGGCCCGTAGCTTGCCTGTCGGCTGTACCAGGCGCCATAGCGCGTCGAAGACGCGCGTGAACGCGCTTAAGGACCCACCCTACAAAATCACAGCACCTTCCAATCCTCCTTCTTCGCCTCCCAGCGGTCGAACACGTCCTTGGCGGCCTTGAGCGCGTGGTTGGTCTTCGGGAAGCCCACATAGGGCGCGCATTGCAGGATGGTCTCGATGATCTCCTCGCGGGTGCCGCCGCGGTTGAGCGCGCCGCGCGCGTGCAGCGCGACCTCGTTCGGGCAATCGGACGCGACGGCGGCGGCGATCACGATCAGCTCGCGCGTCTTCAAGTCGAGATGCGGCCGGTCCCAGACCGTCCCGAAGCAATATTCGTGAATGGCGCGGGCATGGGTCGGGCAGATCGCATTGAGCTCGTCCCAGGTCTTCAAGCCATCCTTGCCGAAGGCTTCGTCGCGAATCTTCTTGCCGCGCGCGGCGCGATCGTTGCTCATGTGGTTGTCCTTTGTGGCTGTCAGGGTGGGCGAACTTAGTCCAGCGAACCTGCCCCGGAAAGACGCGGAAGGCCGGCAGGTCCTTACTCCACCTGGATATTGGCGGACTTCGCCACCGCCGCCCATTTGTCGAACTCGGCCTTGATGAAGGCGGCAGACTGTTCGGGGTTCAAGGCAAATTGCTCCAGGCCGAGCTTTTCGAGCCGCGCCTGGTAGCTCGGCGACGCAAACACCTGCGGCATCGCCGCCGCCAGCCGGCCGATGACGTCGGCGGGCGTCTCGACCGGCGCCGCGAGCCCGAACCACGAGGACGAGATCACCGCCGGCAGACCGAGCTCGGCGAAGGTCGGCACCTCGGGCAACAGCGGCGATCGTTTCGTCCAGGCCATGGCCAGCGCCTTGAGCTTGCCGGCGCGGACATTCTCGACCGTGGTGCTGGCGTCGTTGATGAACACGTCCACGTCGCCAGTGAGCAGGCCCATCACCGCCGGGCCGCCGCCGCGATAGGGAACGTGGACCAGGTCGACGACGGCCTCGCGCTTGAACAGCTCGCTGGCGAGATGGATCGCCCCGCCCGCCCCCGACGACGCATAGGTGAGCTTGCCCGGCCGCGCCTTGGCGAGCGCGATCAGCTCGGCGAGCGAGCCTGCGGCGAGCGAGGCGCGCACCACCAGCACGTGCGGCGTATACGAGACCAGGCCGACGAGCTTGAGGTCCTTCTGCACGTCGAAGCGCAGGTTCTTCATCACCGCCGGATTGACCGCGAAGCTCGAGCTCGACCCGAAAAGCAGCGTGTAGCCGTCGGGCGGCGAGCGCACCACCGACTCGGTGCCGATCACGCTCGAGGCGCCCGTGCGGTTCTCGATCACCACGTTCTGGCCGAGCTGCTCGGCGAAATAGGGCGCGAACACCCGCGCGGCGGTGTCCGCCGGCCCGCCCGGCGCCAGCGCCACCACGAGCTTGACCGGCCGGTCCGGATAGGCGGCCAACGCCGCCGCCGGAACCAGCGAACCCAGCAGCGCGAGCATGGTCCGGCGCGTCGGTTCTGTCGGCATGAGATCCAGCGTGGATGGCTGCGGGCGATTGATGCCCGAAACGATCTTGTCCATGCCGCGCGACCTTGTCCAGGCGCCGACGGGCGGGAGGCAGGCAGCACCGCGAGCGAATTCCATGATAGGACGAGTGAAATGAGCACCCTGCCAAAGCTCGGCCTGCGGCTGCACGGCGGCCTCGATCCGCATCGCTGCGTCGAGCTGGCGAAGGCGGCCGAGGCCAATCATTTTGCCTCGGTCTGGTTTGCGGAGAATCCGTTCGAGCGCGGCGTGCTGCCTGCGGCCGCCGCCTGCGCGGTGGTGACGCGGCGCATCGGCATCGGCATCGGCGTGTGGAACCCGTATACCCGGCATCCGAGCCTGATCGCCATGGAGATCGGCGCGCTCGACGCGCTGGCGCAGGGCCGCGCCAATCTGGGCATCGGTTCGGGCATCGCATCCGCGATCGGCAAGCTCGGCGTGGACAACAAGCGGCCGCTCGCCGCGCTGCGCGACGCCTTGCACATCGTGCGCGGGCTCCTCCGCGGTGAGGAGGTCAGCTATTCGGGCACGGTGTTCTCGGCCGACCGGGTCAAGCTCGGTTACGCGCCGCCGCGCCCCGATCTTCCGATCCTGATGGCGGCGCGCGGCGACAAGGCGCTGGCGCTGGCGGGAGAGATCGCCGACGGCCTCGTGATCTCGAACATGTGCCCGCCCGCCTTCACCGCGCGCGCCGTGGAGATCGTCCGCACGGCCGCCGCCAAGACCGGCCGCACGATCCCGGCGCGCGTCGTCCAATACGTGCCCTGCGCGCCGGGCCCCGACGACGCGCGGGCGCGCAACGCCATCAAGCCGGCGCTGGCCGCGATGCTGAAACAGTATTGGACCTTGGCGCAGAACGTTCCTTCGGCGAAGCTCGCGCTTGGCCACAGCGGGATTCCGGAGGCGGACATGGCGGCGGCGGTCGATCGGATCACGATCGGACATGCGGCTGAGGACGTCCTCGATGACCGCTTCGTCGACGCCTTCACGATCGCCGGCACCGCCGAGCAATGCCGCGAGCGGATCGACGCCTACGCGCGTGCCGCGGTGTCCGAGTTGGCGCTGACCTTCGTCGGCACGCAGCCGATCGCAGATATGGAGTATCTCGGTCGTGCGCTCATGACGCGCTGACCAACCAAGCGAGATTGCGAATGAGCGAAGCGAAACTCATCGGCGGCTCGGAAACCGATCGGAAAAAGCTGCTGCAGCTGCTCGCCGACTATATCGAGGCGAACCAGCATTTCGACTGGGAGCGGCTGGCGCCGATCTGGAGCGAATTGCCCGAGGCGACGTTCTTCAATCTCAACGGCCACACCTACAACGGCGCCGACCACTGGCGGCGGCTGTGGGCGTTCTACCGGCAGAACGTCAAAGGCTCCTACTGGACGCCGTTCGACATCGGCGGCACGATCACCGGCGACATGGCCGTGATCTGGTGCCACCGCGACACCCGCCGCAACTGGGTCGGCAAGGACCAACCACCGCGGGACATCCACTATCAGGGCGACAAGTTCGTCACCCGCTCCACCATGGTCTTCCACAAGGAAGGCGGCGACTGGCGCGTGGTGCACGCGCATTTTTCGGAAGCGGATTGCGGTCCGCGGCCGGGCGGCATCTGACGGGAGGATCGTTCATGGCTTGGTCGCTGCTCATCAAGAACGGCACGGTAATGGACGGCTCGGGCGCGGCCCCCTTCAAGGCCGACGTTGCGGTTGCCGGCGACCGGATCGTCGCGGTCGCGCCGGAGCTTCCCGACAATGCCGAGCGCATCATCGACGCCACCAACCTGGTGGTCGCGCCCGGCTTCATCGACATCCACTCGCACTCCGACTTCTTCTACGAGCAGTGCCCGTCGGCCGAATCCAAGATTCGCCAGGGCGTCACCACCGAGGTGGTCGGGATGTGCAGCTTCTCGCCGGCGCCGGTGACGGCGGACAGCCGCCATCAGGTCGAGACCTCGGCGAACGCGCTCGGCGCCACGCTCAATGTGCGCTGGCGCACCTTCGATCAGTACCTCGACGCGTTGGAGCAGGCGCACCCTTCGATCAACATCGTGCATTTCGTCGGCCACGGGCCGATCCGCTACGCCGCCATGGGGGCGGAAAAGCGCGCGCCCTCCCCGGCCGAGCTCGACACCATGAAATCGCTGCTGGCCGAGGCCATGGGTGCCGGAGCATTCGGCCTGTCGTCCGGCCTGGTCTATGCGCCCAGCGCCTTCGCCAAGACCGACGAGCTGATCGCGCTATGCCAGTCGATGGCCGCGCGCGGCGGCCAGTACTTCACTCACATGCGCGGCGAGGGCCCGACCTTGCTGGAGTCGGTCGCCGAGGCGGTGCGCATCTGCGAGGAAGGCGACGTGCCGTTGCAGATCGCCCATCTCAAATCGAGCGGGCGCGCGAATTGGCCGCTGTTCGACCGGGCGCTGGCGCTGATCGACGCGGCGCGCGGTCGCAGGCTCGACGTCACCGCCGACGTCTATCCCTATGCGGCGAGCAGCACCTTCCTGAGCGCGCTGCTGCCCGACTGGGTGCACGACGGCGGCATCGGCAGGGCGCTCGAGCGCATCCGCGACCCCGCCACGCGCCGGCGCCTGATCGCCGAGAACTCTCCCGATGGACGCTGGCACGCGGCGCAGGACACCGTGGAATGGAGCGACATCATGATCGCCACCTGCCCCAGCACTTCGGATGAAGGATTGACCCTGGCGGAGCTCGCGGCCAAGCGCGGCAAGCCGGGGGCGGAGGCCATGCTCGACCTGTTGAGCGAGCACGACGCCGCGGTGTCGATGGTGATGTTCACGCAAGCCGAAGCCAACGTGCAGAAGGCGCTGCGGCAGCCTTATGTGATGATCGGCTCGGATTCGCTCGGGCTGTCGCACGGGCCGGGCCCGCATCCCGGCCATCCGCATCCGCGCATGTACGGCACCTTCCCGCGCGTGCTCGGGAAATACGCGCGCGACGCCGGACTGTTCACGCAGGAGGAAGCGGTCGCGAAGATGAGCGGACACCCTGCGAAAAAGCTCAAACTGTATGGGCGCGGATTCGTCGGCCGGGATTACTTCGCCGATCTGGCGTTGTTCGATCCCGCGACGGTGCGTGATGAAGCCACCTTCGAGGACCCGCACCACTACCCGAGCGGCATCCCCTACGTGATCGTGAACGGCAACGTGGTGGTCGATGACGGGCGGTTCAATGTCCGCTCCGCCGGCCGCGTCCTCGGGCGCGGCGCGAGGCACTAGCGCGGCTTCCTGATTGCTGTAACACCGCGCCTGGAGTGATCATCGACCGTGCCGCGGGCGGACGGTTGCCGTTGTGCCCTCTCCCCTTGAGGGAGAGGGCGGCTCGCAATTGCAGCGTCCCCTGATGGGTGAGGGGTTCGCTTCGCAAAGTCTTCTTATGAAGAAAACCCCTCACCCGTCATCGTTTGTTGCAACACCGGGCTGCCCTCTCCCTCAAGGGGAGAGAACAATGTGGCGCCGATACGAATTCTGTCATTATCTCAATCAGTTGCTTAATCTGCGCCAGTCCCATGCCGGGCAGGCTACATATAGGTAGCATGTTGCTCGCCGGCCCTTCCTGAATTGAATAGAGAGAAAAATGCGCAATCTGCCAACCGCAATTCAACCGGCTGAAATCACCCGACACCTGCAGGCGAGCAACCGGTGCCACGTGCGTTATTCGAAATTCAGAAACATCGCGACTGTCCGATATAGTGGTTGCGGGGGCTCGCAACGACCTTTACCGAACACAAGGACGACTTCGACGCGCGCGGTCGTGAGGCCTAGCCGCAAACGCCCGAACCTTCGCAATGTGGCGTCGGCCGCTACAGTACGTTGGCCGCTGAAAGCATCCTAGATGGCTCTCGATCCGCTCAAGTCGCAATGCCCCAGCAAGCAGTGCGGTCACCACGAGCTAACATGTGAGTGCCGCTAAAACCGCCGGGCACCGCGGCATTCCGCAGAAACAACCACGGAAGTGTGATTCCGGCTGTTGTCTCCGGCTGCCATTTTTGGTGTCTCGCTTTTTGATGGCGCGCTGAAAGCGCTCGGTTCGTTCGCGCGCGGAATCAGGAGGGTATTCATGCGTATCGCTATCATTGGCGCCGGATCGGTCGGCGCGACGCTGGGGCGAGCCTGGATCAAGTATGGCGAGGATGTGATCTGGGGACTACGCAATCCAGCCGATCCAAAACATGCGGCGCTACCCAATGAGCGCGTCAAAGCGCCAGCGGAAGCCGTCAAAGAGGCCGAGGTCGTGGTGATCGCGACGCCTTGGTCCTCGGCCGAGGCGGCGATCAGGAGTCTGGGCAGCCTCGCGGGTAAGATCGTGATTGACTGCACGAACCCATTGGGCATGGGTCCCGACGGCTTGCAACTTGTCCTCGGCTTCAACACCTCTGCCGGCGAGCAGGTCGCAAGCTGGGCACCGGGCGCCATTGTCTTCAAGACGCTGAACACGACGGGGGCCGGCAATATGGCCAAGGCCACCGAATATCCGGTCAAGCCCGTCATGCTGGTCGCCGGCGACGATGCCGGCAGCAAGCTGAGGGTGATGGAGCTCGTCGGTAAGCTCGGTTTCGAGGCAGTTGATGCGGGCCCGTTGAAGAACGCACGCCTGCTGGAGCCGCTCGCCATGCTTTGGATCGACCAAGCGATGAAGCGGGGCCGCGGGCGGGACTTCGCCTTCGCGCTGGTGAACATGAGGTGATGTCGTACGGTCCCCGCCATCGCCCACGCTAGGATTTAGTCGATATTTAGCGCGGCGGCTGTGGGTTATGGGCGGGATCAGTATCGTATTTGAACATCTTCGCGACGATGGGACCTCCGACTAGAGGCTTCAGCTCGGCCTCTAGCGCGTCCGCTTTGTCCTTTTCGTAGACCTCGTCGCCCCCGACATAAAGCGCGAAAGACTTGGTGTATTTTGACTTCTTGGCAGGGTCGTCGATAGTTTTTTTCGTCCATTCATAAAGATGAAAATTTTCGATGCCGTTGGCTTCGGCCTCGCTGACATAATCTGCGAAAGCATCGAACTGGCATTTCATGACAGCATCATGCCTGTTCAATATATCCGTCAGCGTAGAAATCGACGGGTCTCCCGGA
>JBEVIH010000091.1:0-5987 GCA_040510815.1 Xanthobacteraceae bacterium
TGGCCGACCCGGCCGCCGACCGTGGTGGTGCCGTTCGCGGCCGGCGGCCCGATCGACGTGGTCGCCCGCATCCTCTCGCCGCGGATGACGGAGCTGCTCGGCCAGCAGGTCGTCGTCGACAACATCCCGGGCGCCGGCGGCATGGTGGGCGCGAGCCGCGTCGGCAAGGCGGCGCCTGACGGCTACACGGTCCTGCTCGGCAACCAGGGCACCCACACGTTCAGCCAGTTCCTCTACAAGAAGCCGCTGTACAATCCGGTGACCGAGTTCACGCCCGGCGGGCTCCTGGTCAGCAACACCAAGGTCCTGGTCGCGCGCAAGGACCTGCCCGCCAACACGCTTGCCGAATTTATCGCCTATGCGCGGGCCAACCAGGCCAAGATGCAGTACGGCTCGGCCGGCGGCGGCTCCGCCACTCACATCGCCTGCGTGCTGCTCAACGCCAAGATGGGCACCAGCATCACCCACGTTCCCTATCGCGGCACCGGCCCCGCCCTGCAGGACCTGATGGCCGGGCGCATCGACTTCATGTGCGAGGTGATCTCGACCGCGCTGCCGCAGATCCGCGGCGACACCATCAAGGCGATCGCCACCATGTCGGCCACCCGCGCCGCCGTGCTGCCCGACGTGCCAACCACGCTCGAGCAGGGCCTCGCCGACGTCGACGCCAACGGCTGGAACGGCTTTTTCTTCCCCAAGGACACGCCGGACGCGATCGTCCGCCGCGTCAACGCGGCGACCGCCGAGACCCTCGACACGCCCGCGGTGCGCAAGCGCATCGAGGACCTCGGCCTGTTCGTGGCGCCGCCGGCCGAGCGCAGCCCCGAGTTCCTCGCCCGGCTGGTGGTTTCCGAGCTCGACAAATGGGGCCCGCCGATCCGGGCCGCCGGCGTCAGCGCCGACTGATCGCCGGCGCCGAGACGCGGTTCCACCCTGCCCTGTCCGATTAAGACTCCTGCGGAAAATTTTTCGCCGACTTCTTCGCGCCGTCACCGCCGGCGGTTATTGTGCGCCGTCGCCGTAATCCGCGCTTGCGCATGCCGTCGACGACCTCGAACCCGACCACCTTTCCCCGGAGAACCTATGAAGACGATCTACGCGTTCACGCTGCTCGCCGCCGTTGCTTTCGCCACGCCGTCCCATGCGCAGCTGCAGGCCGCCAGCCTGATCGGCAACTACACCGTGACCGGCACCGAAACCGACGGCAAGAAATATGACGGGCCCGGACCGCTGGTCATCACGATGGACAAGAACGGCGCGCTCGAGCTCAAGTGGGACAACGGCAAATATGTCGGCATCGGCCAGGTGGTCGGCAATTCGCTCGCGGTCGCGAGCACCGCCGAGGGCCGCGCCGTCATCATGCTGATGGAGCCCAAGCCCGACGGCTCGCTCGAGGGCAAGTACTGGCGCCGCACCGACGCCGGCACCAAGGGCACCGAGGTCTGGAAGAAGAAGTAGCACCCGCAGCCACGGTCTCGACCGGATATGGCTGCTGGCCGCGCCGCGGACTCGGCCGGCTCCCTCTCCCCGTACATCACGGGGAGAGGGAGCGCACCGAGATCGTGGCGCCGACATTGGCCTACTCGTCGGTGGTCGCGGGAGTCGTGTTGATCCGCTGAGGCGATCGCGCGTCACGCGCGGTGCTGCAGCACGATGAGAACCGTGTCGTCGTAGACGCGCCGCTCGAGCTCCTCGAATCCCGCGGGCGCCGTGAAGCCCGGCTTCGCCGCCTCCTCCACCACGATCAGCGCGTCGGGCGCGAGCCATCCGCCGGCGCGCGCCGATGTCAAAGCCTTTTCGGCCAGGCCCTGCCCATAGGGCGGATCGAGAAACATCAGCGAGAACGGCTCGACCGGATGCGCGGCGCCCAGCTGCGTGGCGTCGCGGCGAAAGATGCGGGTCACGCCGCCCAGCCCGAGCGCCGCGACGTTCTCGCGGATGAGCGCGCGCGCCTCGGCGCCGTCGTCGACGAACAGCGCGAAGGCGGCGCCGCGCGAGAGCGCCTCGAGCCCGAGCGCACCGGTGCCGGCAAACAGGTCGAGCACGCGCGCGCCGGTGACCGGATCGCCGTAGGCGTGCACCAGCACGTTGAACAGCGCCTCGCGCAGCCGGTCGGCGGTCGGCCGCACCGCCTGCGATTTCGGCGCGGCGAGCACGCGCCCGCGCAGGCGGCCGCCGACGATGCGCATCAGGGCTTCTTGCCGGGCGGCGGCCGGCGCCGCTGCCGCCGTTCCCGCCGCGCCAGCTCGGGCTCGCCCAGGCGCTCGGCGTCGTGGCGACGGGTCTTGCGCTTCGGGTTCGGCGAAGAACGTGCACCGTCATCCCGAGGCGGCTGACGCCCTCTCCTCTTGTCATTCCGGTCGCGCGCGTCAGCGCGCGGACCGGAATCCATAACCCTAGTCCTGGCAAATTTTGCACGGCCGGTGGTCATGGATTCCGGGCTCGCGGGCGGAGCCTGTGCCCGGGCGGCGCGAAGCGCCGACCCGGGTGCCCGCGCCCCGGAATGACGCGCGAGCTGGTGTGCCGGCGCCCCGCGCTCGGCAATCGCCGCCGAGAAATCCGCACCCGCCGCCGCCACCACCCGCTCGCCGAGCTGCTCGCGCAGCACCCGGGTCTTCACCTCCTCGATCGCGCCCTCCGCCAGATCTCCGAGCTGGAATGGGCCGAACGACATTCGGATCAGGCGGCTCACCGCCAGCCCGAGATGGCCGAGCACGTTCTTGACCTCGCGGTTCTTGCCTTCCCGGATCGCGAAGGTGAGCCACGCGTTCGAGCCCTGCTCGCGGTCGAGCCGCGCCTCGATCGCGCCGTAGCGGACGCCGTCGATGGTGATGCCGCCGCGCAGCCGGTCGAGCTCGTCCTGCCGCACGCGGCCGTGGGCGCGCACCCGGTAGCGGCGCAGCCAGCCGGTCGCCGGCAGCTCGAGCACGCGCGCGAGCCCGCCGTCGTTGGTGAGCAGGATCAGCCCCTCGGTGTTGAGATCGAGCCGGCCGACGCTGATCAGGCGCGGCAGCCCCTTCGGCAGTGCGGCGAAGATGGTCGGCCGGCCGCCCGGATCGGCGTGCGAGGTCACCAGCCCGCGCGGCTTGTGATAGAGGAAGAGCCGCGTGCGCTCGCGCGCCGGCAGCGCCTGGCCGTCGACCGTGACGCGGTCGCCGGCCGCGACGTTGAGCGCCGGCGAGGCGATCACCGCCCCGTTGACGGCGACGCGGCCGGCCGCGATCCAGGCTTCCGCCTCGCGGCGGGAGGCGAGCCCGGCGCGCGCGATCACCTTGGCGATGCGCTCGCCGCGCTCCGGCTGGTCGTTTTGCTCGCGCATCTGCCGCATCGTTGGGCTCGCCGCTCCGGTGCCGGCGTGATAGCAAAGTCTCGGGCTCGTGTCCCGGACGCGGTGCAGCGCGTAGCTCTTGCGGAGCGGTGCACCGCCGATCCGGGACCGTCCCAGACTCGGAGTTCGTAACGGTCCCGGGTCTGCAGCGCATCACTCCGCTACGCTCCGTGCTGCGCCGCGCCCGGAACACAGGACACCATGCCGGCGAATACGTTCATGGATCTCGCGCTCGACGAGGCGCACGCGGCGGCCGACATGGGCGAGGTGCCGATCGGCTGCGTGATCGTGCACGACGGCGACATGATCGCGCAGGCCGGCAACCGCACGCTGGCCGACCGCGACCCCACCGCGCATGCCGAGATGGTGGCGATCCGCCAGGCGGCGGCGGCGCTCGGCTCCGAGCGGCTGGTCGACTGCGACCTCTACGTCACGCTCGAGCCCTGCGCCATGTGCGCGGCCGCGATCTCGTTCGCGCGCATCCGGCGGCTCTATTACGGCGCCGCCGATCCCAAGGGCGGCGCGGTCGAGAATGGGGTGCGCTTTTTCGCCTCGCCCACCTGCCTGCACCGGCCCGAGGTCTATGGCGGCATCGCCGAGACCGAGGCGGCGGCGCTGCTGCAGGCCTTCTTCCGCGCCCGGCGGTGACGGCGGCTTCGTAGGGTGGGCAAAGGCGCGAGACGAGAATTCCGCTCTGTCCCCGCGATCGGCGCAGCGCCGTGCCCACGCGGATCTCTCTCAACGCACCTGTGACGCGTGGGCACGGCGCGCGATCGAGCCTCGGAAAAGATGCGTCGCGGCGTGCGCGCGCCTTTGCCCACCCTACGGTGCACGGGATGCGGCGCTGAAAATCCGCGTCGCGGCCCCGTGACGGCGCGGCGCATCCTCCATTATGATCCGTCGCATCCACCGTGGGACGATTCGGATTGAGGAGGAACTCGTGAGGACAATGTTGGCGTTCGCCGTTGCGCTGGGAACCGCGCTGGCGTCGGCGGCCATGGCGCAGGATCAGCAGTCGTTCAAGACCATCGTCGGCAAGGGCTACGAGATCAAGAGCGTGACCTTCGCGCGCGGCGAGGCGACCGAGAACCGGGAGATCTTCGTGGTCACGCTGCAGCGGGAAAAGTCGGTCGCGGTCTGCTATTTCGCCGCGCTCAACTGGATCAACCTGAGCAGCGCGACGCTGGAGGATTCCAAGCGCTGCGACGTGCGGTGAGGAGCGAATAGCGAGTGGCGAATCGCGAATAGCACATGTACCTATTCGCCATTCGCTATTCGCAGGATCATCCCGCCAGCAGCGCCGCCAGCTTCTCCTTCACCTCGGCCTTGACCGGCTCGGAGGCGCGCAGGATCGCGCTCGCCTGCAGGAAGTCGAGCGAGCGGAAGCCGCCGACCTTGGGCCGGACGATCAGGTCGGGGGCGCCGTGCTTGAGCTTCTCGGCGGTGATGGCGCTGCCCATGACCAGCACGGTGGTGAGCAGGCATTCCCATGGATTGGGAATGTCGCGCCGCTCGTCGGCGGGCTCGCCCGAGATATCGACCGCAACGACGATGTCGGCGCGGCCGCGCAGCTGGTCGAACGGCAGCGGGTTGGTGGCGCCGCCGTCGATCAGCACGCGGCCGTCCACGATCACCGGCCGCATCACGGTCGGCAGCGCGATCGAGGCGGCGAGCGCCGGCTTGAGCGCGCCGGACGCGAACACCGCCGGCTGCCGCCGGTAGAGGTCGGAGGCGATGATCATGAGCGGGATGGCGAGCGCGCCGAAGTCGTCGGGCACCTGCTCGGGCAGGAACTGGGCGCAGAACTTCTCGGCATCGACCAGGGTGGCGCTGCCGAAGCCGATGTTGAACAGGTTCGAGAAGGTGCCGGCGCGCGCCGCGATCAGCCGCCGGAAGATCTCGCCGCGGTCGTGGGCGAGCGCGATCACGAAGCGGCGGATCTCCCTGCCGCTCATGCCGGCCGCGTAGGCGGCGCCGACCAGCGCGCCGATCGAGGTGCCGGCCACCGCCGAGGGCCGCGCGCCGATCTCGTCGAGGGCTTCGAGCACCGCGATATGGGCGAGCCCGCGGGCGCCGCCGCCGCCGAGCGCGAGCGCAAAGGTCTTGCTCATCGCGCGCCCGCCTCCTGCGCGAACGCCCAGCCCTTGGCGGCGAGCGGGCGCACCAGCGGCGCCATGGCGGCGGCACTCTCGCTGGTGGCGGTGCCGTCGCGCACCCGTCCGACGATGCCCTGCAGGATCGCCGCCAGCCGGAAGAAATTATAGGCGAGATAGACCGGGAGCTGCGCGCGCGGGTCGAGGCCGGTGCGCGCCACATAGGCGTCGACATAGGCGGCGCGCGCCGGGATGCCGAGCGCGGTCAGATCATGCCCGAGCAAGGTGCCGACGCCGGCGCCGGTCTCCGACGGCGGCATGTCCCACTGCATGAGATGATAGGCGAGGTCGGCAAGCGGATCGCCCAAGGTCGAGAGCTCCCAGTCGAGCACGGCCAGCACCGAAGGACCGCCGGCCGCCAGGATGATGTTGTCGAGCCGGTAGTCGCCGTGCACGATCCGCACCGGGCCCGGCGGTGGCAGGTGCGCCGGCAGCCAGGCGATCAGCCGCTCCATCTCGTCGATCTTCTCGGTCTCGGAGGCGCGGTACTGCTTCGACCAGCGCTC
>JBEVIH010000092.1:0-4539 GCA_040510815.1 Xanthobacteraceae bacterium
TGGCTCGGCATCTTCGCCTGGGCGCTGATGAGCGTCGCGGCGCTCGGCACGCTGGTGTGGCGCCATCCGCTCGCCGACGTCGCCGCCAAGGCGGCCGCGCCGATCGGCGCCGCGTTCACGCTCATCTGCCTGATCACCGGCTCGCTCTGGGGCCGCCCGATGTGGGGAACCTACTGGGTCTGGGACGCGCGGCTGACCTCGGTGCTGGTGTTGTTCCTGATGTATCTCGGCGTGATCGCGCTCTGGCGCACGATCGATGAACCGACGCGGGCGGCGCGCGCGGCGGCGGTGCTCACGCTGGTCGGCGCCATCAACCTGCCGATCATCAAGTTCTCGGTCGACTGGTGGAACACGCTGCACCAGCCGGCCTCGGTGCTGCGGCTGGGCGGGCCGACCATCCATCCCGCCATCCTGGTGCCGCTCATCCTCATGGCGGTCGCGTTCATGCTGTTGTTTCTGACGCTGCACCTCGCCACCATGCGCAACGAGATCATGCGGCGGCGGCTGCGCACCCTGCAGATGCTGCAGGCGCGCGCAGCGGCGGGGCACTGAACCATGAATCTCGGACCCCATGCGGCGTTCATCGTCACCGCCTATGCGGCCGCGGCCGTGATCGTCGCCGGAATGATCGCGTGGGTAACGCTCGACCGCCGGCAGTTGACCCGCGAGCTCGACGATCTGGAGGCGCGCGGCGTCACCCGGCGCTCGCAACGCACCGGCGAGGACGCGCCATGACGGTGCTCGGCCAGGACGATGCCGGCGCCACGCCGGAAAGACGTGCCGGCACGCGCCGGCGCCGGCTCATCGTCTTCATCCCGCTGATCGTATTCCTGGCGCTGGCCGCACTGTTCATGTACCGGCTCGGCGCCGGCGACCCCTCGCGCATTCCCTCCGCGCTGATCGGGCGGCCGGCCCCCTCGACCAATCTTCCGCCCATCCCCGGCCTCGAGCGCGACGGCAGGCCGGTGCCCGGGCTCGACGGCGCGGCGTTTAACGGCGAGGTGACGGTGCTCAACGTCTGGGCCTCGTGGTGCGTGCCCTGCCACGACGAGGCACCGCTGCTGCTCAAGCTCGCCGCCGACCGGCGCATCCGCGTGGTCGGCATCAACTACAAGGACGAGGCCGACAATGCACGGCGCTTCCTCGGCCGCCACGGCAATCCGTTCGCGGCGAACGGCATCGACCGCAACGGCCGCGCCGCCATCGAGTGGGGCGTCTACGGCGTGCCGGAGACGTTCGTGGTCGGCCGCGACGGCCGGATCGCGTTCAAGCTGATCGGACCGATCACGGCCGACAACCTGGACAAGGCGCTGCAGCCCGCGATCGAGAAGGCGCTCTCTCGCGTCCCGGGCGAGTGAAGCGCGGGCGAAGCCCGAGCGGAACGAGACCCGGGACCCAGCGCAAGACTCGCGAAGCGCAATATTGAGACGGCCTACGGCCGTCGGTTCTCCCCTGGGTCCCGGCTCTTCGCTCCGGCTTCGCCGTCGCTCGTCCGGGACACGAGTGCCTCTTTTGCCTCCGGCGCCGCGTACTTCTGCAGCAGCGGATACTGCAGCGCGCCGAACACGAAGGTCAGCGGCAACACGCCGAACACCTTGAAGCTGACCCAGACGTCGGTCGGCTGCGTGCGCCAGACGATCTCGTTGAGGATGGCGAGCGCGAAGAAGAACAGCGCCCAGCGCAAGGTGAGCTTGCGCCAGCCTTCGTCGGTGAGATTGAAAACCGAATCGAACACCATGCCGAGCAGCGGCTTGCGGAACGCCAGCCCGCCGAGCAGCACCGCGCCGAACAACAGGTAGATGATGGTCGGCTTGAGCTTGATGAAGGTCTCGTTCTGCAGGGCGAGGGTGAGCCCGCCGAACACCACCACGACCACCGCGGTGACCAGCGGCATCACCGGCAGATGCCGGGTGAGCGCGTAGGACACGACCAGCGCGACGAGGACCGCCGGGATGAACACGGCGGTGGCGGCGAAAATGCCGGCGTGCTCTCCGGTCAGCAGCTCCGGCGGAAGAAACCGCGCCAGCAGCGGCGCAAACAGCGCCGGCCGCGAATTGGCGACGAAGAACAGCAGCAAGGGCCCGAGATCGAGCGCGAGCTTGAGGCCGGGATGGAGCTGGGGTTTGGCAGGCATGCGTGGGTTCTGGTCCGGAGGTTAGCGGCGAATAGCGAATGGCGAGTAGCGATTAGATAAGCGTAGACGGCGCGAGCGCGCCACTATTCGCCATTCGCTACTCGCCATTCGCCCTCTCATTCAATCCCCGCGATCGCCCTGGCGAAATCCTTGGCCGAGAACGGCGCCAGGTCGTCGATGCCTTCGCCCACCCCGATGAGATGCACCGGCAGCGCATGCTTGGCGGCGATCGCCACCAGGATGCCGCCGCGCGCGGTGCCGTCGAGCTTGGTCATGGCGAGCCCCGTGACGCCCGCGACCTCGCGGAACACCTCGACCTGCGAGAGTGCGTTCTGCCCGACCGTGGCGTCGAGCACCAGCAGCACCGCGTGCGGCGCCGCCGGGTCCACCTTCTTCATCACCCGCACGATCTTCTCGAGCTCGTCCATCAGCACGGCCTTGTTCTGCAGGCGGCCGGCGGTGTCGATGAGCAGCACGTCGATCTCCTCGCCGCGCGCCTCGGTCAGCGCGTCGAAGGCGAGCCCGGCGGCGTCGGCGCCTGGCGCGCGCGCGATCACCGAGGCGCCGCTGCGCCCGCCCCAGATCTTGAGCTGGTCGATCGCGGCCGCCCGGAACGTGTCGCCGGCGGCCAGCATCACCGAGCGGCCTTCGGCGCGCAGCTTCGCCGCCAGCTTGCCGATGGTGGTGGTCTTGCCCGAGCCGTTGACGCCGACCACCAGCACGACGAACGGCTTGACGCCGCCGATCGCCAGCGGTTGCGCAACCGGCGCCATGATCTTCTCGACCTCGGCGGCGAGCACCGCCTTCACCTCGTCGGGGGTGATCGCCTTGTCGTAGCGGCCCTCGCCCACCGCGGCGGCGACGCGCGCGGCGCTGTCGACGCCGAGATCAGCGCGGATCAGCACCTCCTCGATCTCGTCGACCATCGCGGCGTCGAGCTTGCGCTTGATGACCAGGTCGCCGAGCGCGCCGCCGATCGACGCCGACGTGCGCTTGAGCCCGCCGCTGAGCCGCTGCCACCAGCTTGGCTTCTCGGTCGTGTCGTTATTCGTTGTGTCTGTGGTCATGCGGTTGTCTTGCTCGGGCCCGGCGGCGGCGTGACCCCGAGTTGCTGGTACATGCCGAGCTTGTCGAACAGCTCCCATTCCTCGACCACGCGGCCTTGATCGAAGCGATAGATGATCGTGGAGGCAAGCCGCACCTTGCGGCCGGTCGGCGCGATGTCACCGAGCAGGCCGGCATGGGTGGCGTGCAGGACCGCCCGCGCCACCACCCGGTCGCCGGTGGCGATCAGGTCCTCGATCGCGACCTTGCGATCCGGGAACGCCGCCGCAAAGCCGGCGTTGCGGGCCATGTAGGTGGCGTGATCGACCGGGGGGCCGGGCTCGGTCGTGTCGTGGTAGCGGTAGCCGGGGCCGTGGACGCGGTCGGCGAACGCGACATTGCCGCGGTTGAACACCTCGTCGTAGAACCGGCGGATCAGCGCCGCATTCGCGGCGGGATCGGACGTCTGCGTTGCTTCGCTCATATCATCGTCGTGATAGCGGCATGACCCCCGAAGAGATAGTGGCTCGTCTCATCTATCGCGATGGCCTGATGCTGGTGATCGACAAGCCGGCGGGCTTCGCAGTCCACAAGGGGCCGAAGGGCGGCGAGAGCCTGGAGGACTATTTCGGCGCGCTGCGGTTCGGGCTGCCGCGTGCGCCCGCGCTCGCGCACCGGCTCGACCGCGACACCTCGGGCTGCCTGGTGCTCGGCCGCCATCGCAAGGCGCTGGCCGAGCTCGGCCGGCTGTTCAAGAGCGGCCGTGTCGGCAAGACCTACTGGGCGGTGGTCGAGGGCGGGCCGGCGGAGGACGAGGGCCGCATCGATCTGCCGCTCGGCCGCAAGGACGCGAGCCGCGGCTGGTGGATGAAGCACGACCCTCAGGGCCAGCCGGCGACCACGACCTGGAAGGTGATGGGGCGGGCGCAATTCGCGGCGCGTGACATCACCTGGCTCGCGCTCGAGCCGGTCACCGGCCGCACCCATCAATTGCGCGTGCACTGCGCCGCCATGGGCTGGCCGATCGTCGGCGACAGCGTCTACGGCACCGCGCCGCGCCACGGCGGGCCCGATCTCCATCTGCATTCCCGTGAGGTCGTGGTGCCGCTCTACAAGAACCGAGACCCCATCCGCGTGATGGCGCCGGTGCCGCTGCACATGCAGGAGCGGCTCGCCGCCTGCGGCTGGACGGGGGAGGTGTTCCGGCTGGTCGATTGACGGCGGCGGCGTTCCGCCCCAATCAATACAGCGTCGCCTTCAACCGTTCGGGCGCGGCGCGGTCGTGCGCCTCGCCGCCGATCTTGCCGCCGGTGAGATCGGCCAGGATGGTGCCGGCGCTCGGCAGGCTCTTGCGGTCGACG
>JBEVIH010000093.1:0-14184 GCA_040510815.1 Xanthobacteraceae bacterium
GGGGGGTTTTCCGGGTTGTGGGGCCCCCGTGGGGGGGTGTACTGGCGGGGGCCGGGGCGCCGCGCGGGAGCCCGGAATCCATTAACCACAGGCGGTGAATATGGATTCCGGGCCCGGCCCTTCGGGCCGTCCCGGAATGACCACCGAGAGACTGGCGCAAATCAACTGGAAAACGCTCAGCTAGCGTCGGTCGTGGCTGACGATGAACCCTGCGCCCTTGGCGGCTTACGCCGCCGGCGCCGTTGCACCAGGGCCAGTCAGCGGCACCTTCTCGTTGGTTCCCGACTCCGGCACCAGCGCGGCGGCTTTGAGCCCTTCCTGCACCTTGGGCACCGTGGCCTTCACGTCGGTGATCGGCAGGCCGTGGGTCGGCGCGATGGTCTTGACGCCGAGCCGCGCGATCAGGTGGTCGAGCCGGTCGCAATAGGCGTCCATGTTGGCGAACTTGGTCCAGAACAGCGCGAGGTCCGCGAACACCGCCGACACGTCCGGCAGGTCGAGCGAGACTGCCTCCTCGGCCACCAGCCCGCAGTGGCCGTCCTGGTGATAGTGGCTGTAGGCGAAGCCGTCGCCCGGGAACAGCACGCGCTCGCGGGTGTCGAAACCCCACCAGGTGGTGCGCAGGTCGCGGATCACCGGCTCGACCGCCATCAGCGAGCGGCCGCCGAGATCGATCTCGTCGCCCTCCTGCATCCAGCGCATGCGGTGCTCGTATTGCGGAAACGCCAGGTGATAGTCGCTCACGTCGCCACACAGGATCGCGTCCGGAAAGGTCTTGAGCACGCGGCCGAGCCCGCCGCAATGCGGGGTCTCCTGGTGGGTGACGAACAGGTACTTGAGCGGCGCGACGCCCTTGGCGAACAACTCGTTCATGTGCCGCTCGATCACCGGAAAGTCCTTTGGATGGCCGGTCTCGACCAGGCACGACGCGGTCTCGCCGGCAACCAGAAAGGCGGCGTTGTAGCCGTGATAGATCTTGCCCTTGTGGCGCTGCGCCAGGCAGTCGCCGATCCAGAACACGCCGGGCGCGATCTCGCGCGGCATCCTGTTGGCCGGAACCTTGTCGAGCACGGCTCAGCGCTCCTCGTCGCGAGAGACGTAGCGCGACACCGCCACGCTCTTGTCACAAGCCTTGAGAAACTCGTCCAGCATCCGGTAATGGCGCGCCACCACCTTGCGGCCACGCAGCACGCAGCCGTAGCCGGGCGCGATCGTCTCGACGTCGTATTTGTCGAACACGTCGCCGATGCCGCGCCGGATCGAATCGGTCGGCGCGCCTTCCAGCCACCAGTAGCGCGTGTTCAGCATGAACGACCGCAGCTCGCGCGTGGTCGTCGTATCGTCGTCGTCGGTGACGATCCAGGGGCCTTCCGCGCGGTCGCGCCAGACGTGGGTGAACAGGTCCGAGCTGAACAGCGTGCGCGTCGCGCGGTCGTAGAGCCAGCGCGTGGCGATCAGGCGAATCGGCGCCTGCATGACATCGATCGGCCGGCCGTTTTTTCCAAGCTCGATCGTGTCGGCGCGCGTGACCGCCGTGACCCGCATCGATTCCAGGGTGCTGCGGCCGTTCGCCTTGGCACCGAAATCGAACCACAGCGCGGCATCGACATTGCTGGTGTAACACTGCTCGACGTTGAAGTGGCCGGCGAACGTTTCCACGTTGTTGATCGACATGAACTCGTTCAGCCGCAGCGGGAACAGCGACAGCGGCAGCCTAGGCGCGATCAGCTGTTCGATCTGCGCGCGGATCAGCGGCTCGTCCTTGCCGAAGCCGGTGTCGATCAGCATGGCGGCGTCGTCCTGCGTCAGCAGGTAGCTGTTCGCCACCGAGTAGCCGCGCGCGCTGGCCGGATAGGAGCTGACCCGGCCGTCGAGCGCGAACGGATGCTGCAGGGCGTAGAGCTGGCCTTGCGCAAGCGCGGCGATGGCGCCGGCGGATGGCGCGGCGGCGCGCAGGTCTTTGGTCAGGCTCTGCAACACGGCTGACATTCGCCGGTCAGGCGTCCAGCGGCTTGCTGCCCAGCCAGGGATGGCCGGCGATGTCGAACACCGTGCCGTCCGGCCCCTTGAACTTGATCTCGAAGAAGCCTTGGCCGTGGCCTTTGTCCTTGCCCATGAAGCACTCGGCGCCCAGCGCCTCCAGATGCGCGGTGGCCTTCTCCGGATCGTCGACCAGGACGCCGAAGTGATGCACGCCGGTGAAATCCATGCCCTTGCCGATTTGGTCGGTCTTGAACTTCAGCACCGCGATGCTGAGCGTCCCGTCGCTCAGGAAATATCCGCTGGCGAGCGGGCTCTGCGGGCTGGTTTCGCCGACTTGCTCGAAGCCGAACGCCTGCTTGTAGAATTCCGCCGTCGCCTTGGGGTCGTTGGTGGCAATCGCGATGTGACGCAGCTTGGGCATGACCGTCATCCTGTAGGGCAAGACATCGTTGCGGCGCATTATGCGCGATGCGGCGGGCCGGGAACAGAGGCGTGGGACATTGGGGCAGCCATGCCGGAATCGGGGCCGTCCATCGCCCGCGACGTGCTTGCAGTCTCTCGCCGAGTCCCGGCGAGCCTGAGCAACCCGAGGGGTCCGACGGTCACCTGTTCTTGAACTTCGCCGGGCGCTTCTCGATGAAGGCGGCCATGCCTTCCTTCTGGTCCTCGGTGGCGAACAGCGTGTGGAAGATGCGGCGCTCGAAGTGCGCGCCCTCGGCCAACGACACCTCGAAGCTGCGGTTGATCGCCTCCTTGGCGGCCATCACCGCCGGCAGCGACATCGACGCGATGGTCTCGGCGACCTTCATCGCCTCCTCCATCAGGCTCGCCGCCGGCACCACGCGCGCCACCAAGCCCGAGCGCTCGGCCTCGGCGGCGTCCATCATGCGGCCGGTGAGGATGAGGTCCATGGCCTTGGCCTTGCCGACCGCGCGGGTCAGCCGCTGGGTGCCGCCGATGCCCGGGATGACGCCGAGCTTGATCTCCGGCTGGCCGAACTTGGCGGTGTCGGCGGCGATGATGAGGTCGCAGATCATGGCGAGCTCACAGCCGCCGCCGAGCGCGAAACCGGCGACCGCGGCAACGAGCGGCTTGCGCACGCGCGATAGCCGGTCGTATTCGGCGGTGGCGTCGGCGGTGAAGATCTCGAAATAGGACTTGTCCACCATCTCCTTGATGTCGGCGCCCGCGGCAAACGCCTTGTCGGAGCCGGTGATGAGAACGCAGCCGATGCCGGGGTCGGCGTCGAAAGCCTCGATCGCCGCCAAGAGCTCGTGCCGCAGCGTAATGTTGAGCGCATTCAACGCATGCGGCCGGTTAAGGCGGATCAGGCCGACCCGGCCGCGGGTCTCGACGATGATGGTCTCAGTGCGCATGGTTCGCTTTCTCGGCTCGCTTTCTCGGCTGTCGCGGACGCCGGCCATGGGTAGCGGATATTGCCGGCGGCTGCTACCCGGCGGGACGAGTAGTGAATAGCAAATGACGAACGGCCATGAGCTACTATTCGCGATTCGCAGGATCGCATCGGGAGGTCTCTCATGGTCCGCCGCCTGGCTCTCTTCCTGCTCCTCGTCATTGCGGCGGCCGCGACCGCGCACGACGCTCTCGCCAACCCGGCGCGGATCATCATCCTGCGCCACGGCGAGAAGGGCGACGCTTACCGGCTGTGCGACGTCGGCGTGCAGCGCTCGCTGGCGCTCGCCGGCCGCTACCTGGGCCGCGGCGCCGAGGCGTCGCTGTTCGCCGGCGGCGAGCCGGACGCGTTCTTCGTCATCACGCTGCACACGCTCGAGCTGGCGAGCCCGGCGGCCACGACCTGGCGCAAGCCGCTGATCATGTATTCGGTGCTGCCCCGGCGCGGGCAGAGCGCGGCGGACACCACCCGCGCGCTCAACGAGCGGACGCGCGAGGCCACCGCCGACGTGCTGAGCAAATGGAGCGGCAAGACCGTCGTGATGGTGTGGGAGCATCACCACATCGCCGATGCGGCGCTGGAAGCGTCGTTCCCGGACCAGAAGGTGACGTTGCGGCAGCTGTTGAACCTCGACGCCGTCGAGCCCAAGACCACCGTGCCCAAGACCTGGCCGGGAGACCTACGACTATTTCTGGATCGTCGATTACAACGCCGGATCGCCCCGCCCCGCCCGCTTCGAGATGATCAAGCAGACCTTCGCGGCGCCCTATGCGCGGCTGCCGTCGAACGACTGGGGCGCGACGAACGTGCTGCCGAGAGGCTGCCGGAATTAGGCGGCCCCGCGAACTCGGCGCCACCCTCCCCTGGAGGGGGAGGGTCGCCCGCCTGAGCAAGCGAAGCGCAGCGATGGCGGGCGGGGTGGGGTGACTACGAAGCTGGAACCAGTCGACTCAAAGCTTCACCCCACCCCGGCTCGCCGCCTCCGCGCTGCGCGCTCCGGCTGGCTCGCCAACCCTCCCCCTCCAGGGGAGGGTGGGAGCCCGCGGCATGAGCACAAGCACACCGACGGTTCTATTTCGTTTGAACCGCGCTCAACGGGTACCGCGTTTTTCCTGTGGCGACCGTACCGCCCCGTCACGTCCAGAACGGCTTGGCCTTGGCGAAGACGGCATAGGCCCGCTCCGCCTCGGCCAGCACCGGCGCGATGCGCGCCTCCTCGCGGCCCGACAGGCGGCCGGCGGCGAAGGCCTTCCTGGCCCGGCCGCGACGCCGCTTGCCGCCGGCATCCTCGCCGTCGAGAAGCCGTTCGGAGAGCTCCTCGTGCACCGCGATGTCGTTGAGATCGCCGAGCGCATCCTGCAGCTTCCCGAGGCTGGCCACGAAATCCTCCCGGCGCCGCACCAACTTCTTGCGCGGGAAAGCGCCCGCAAAGAACTCCGCGGCGTAGCGAAGCTTCTTGGTCTGGATGCGCAACCGATGGCGGCGGTCCGGATTCAAGTCGTCCAGGTGCTTGCCCTCTTTCACGATCTTCTTCCATCGCCGGCGCAGCTCGTCCGCGGCGGCCGCCGCGATCGGCCGTTCCCGGAGGCTGCGCGCGACCTCGTCCGGATTTCGCGTCCAGTCGCCGGCCTCGATCCACGCCGCGGCATCGAGAACAAGCGCGCGACAACGCTGGCTTTCCACCGCCGCATGGGCGCGCGCATAGGCGCGAGCGCGGCGTTGCCGAAGCTCGCGGGAGACGACCGCCAGCCCCGGTCCATGCGGCTTGCGCGCGGCGACCGGCTTGACGACGCGCTTGAGGAAGACCTCGAGCTCGCGCGCCGGGCCGAGCTCGCCGCTGAGCCCCTTGAATTCGGCCTTCAACGCGTTGGTCTGCGGGTCGGGGAGCATGTCGGCGAACAACGAGATCGCCGCCCGCAAGCGCCGGATCGCGACCCGCATCTGGTGCACGCCTTCCGGGTCGCCGCCGAGCACGACCGGCTGATTGGCGACGAGCTGGTGCAGGCAGGCGCGGGCGATGATCTTGAACGCGGACTGCACGTCGATATCGGGCGCCAGCGCGACCGGCGCGGCTTTCGTCGCCTCCGGCTCAGCGGCGGCAATGAGCGCATAGCCGCGATCGGCCTTGCTCTGGACCGCGAGCTGCACCGGCACCTCGCCCGCCAGGCGCTTCGCCAGCTCGAACAGGTCGGCGGGCTGCCCGTGCTTGAGCTCCAGCTCCACCTCGCAGAGCGGCGAGCTGTTGCGGCCCGCTTCGACCGTTCCCTTGTCGATGCTGAGCTCGACCTCGCTGTCGCCCCTGCGAAGCTGGAACACCAGGCGGCGCACGCGGGTCTGGAAGACGGGCTTGAGGTCGCGACGCAGCTTCTTGCTCAAGAGCGGCGCCAGCGCCGTGTCACGGGTCACGTCGAGGTCCGGCCGGTCGGCGGCGACGTCGTGCTCCCATTCGTTGCGGGTCAACACCGTCGCGCTTGCGCTGTCTTCCTGCTTGACGGTCTGCACGTGACGGCGGCCGATCCGCCGCACCCGCAGCGAGAGCCCCTTGTGGCGCAGCTTGAGCTTCTTGGTGTCGAAATAAGTCGAGACCAGGCTGGCAGGCGTGCGCGCCGACGCGGACGCGCCCCGCAGCAGCGAGCTGCCGGTCAGGCGTCGCAAGCTATGAATCGGCACGTCGAGCTTGAGCTCGACTTCACGCGGGGGCGGCATTGGGGGGTCACGCAATACGGGGCGCGCGGCCATAGTCGCCGATCGGAACGGGTATTTCCAGGGGGTCGCCGGCGCAGCCGGCAAAGCTGTGAATTGTGACAGCCGTCGCGAGCGCGGTTGCGCCGCAGCAAGGGGCGTCGGGTTCCGGTCTCGATCGTGGGCAGTGATAACGGGCGGGCGCCGGATGCGGCCGACGCCCGCCCCCGCGCACCGTCAGTCGACGATCGCCTGGTACACCAACTGCTTGACCAGCTTGCGGTAATAGGCGCGGATCGGGCTCGGCGCCTGGCTCATGAACACCGCCGTGACCTGCTCCTTCGGGTCGACCCAGAAGTAGGTTCCGGCATAGCCCGCCCACATGAACTCGCCGGCCGAGCCCGGCACGCCGGCGATCCCGGGCGCGAGCCGGACCGCGAAGCCGAGACCGAAGCCGTAGCCGGGCGTCCCGAGCAGGAGCTCGCCGGGCGTGAGCGGCGCCGTGATCCGGCTGCCGAGATGGTCGGAGGTCATCAGCTCGACGGTGGTGCGCGACAGCACGCGCACGCCCTCGAGCTGCCCGCCGTTGAGCAGCATCTGGGAAAAGCGCAGGTAGTCGGCCGCCGTCGACACCGCACCGGCGCCGCCGGAATCGTTCTTCGGCGGCGCCGACACGTCGATCACCTTGATCGGCTGGCCGCTGGCGTGGTCGGTCGCCAGCGGCTGCGCGAGTCGGCTGGTCTTCCCGGCCGGCACGTGAAAGGCGGTGTCGGCCATGCGCAGCGGCTTGAACAGCCGCTCATCGAGGAAATCGGCGAGCCGCCGGCCGGACGCCGCCTCCACCACGCGTCCCAGCACGTCAGAGGCGAGGCTGTACTCCCACACCGTCCCCGGCTGATGCGCGAGCGGAGCCGCGCCCAGCCGGTCGACCTGCTCAGCCGGCGCCATGTCGCGGGAATCGTAGTCGCGCACGCCCGGCAGATAGACGCCGGCCTTGGCATAGGCGTCCTTGATCGGGGCGTTCTGCGTGATCTCGCCATAGGCGAGACCGGAGGTGTGGCGCAGCAGGTCCTGCACCGTCATCTCGCGGTCGGCCGCGACATTGGTGTAGGTGAGCCGCGCAAACTCGGCATCGGCGCGCGCCACGCTGACCCGCTGGCCCTTGAAGGCGGGCAGGAATTTCGACACCGGATCGGTCAACTGGAGCTTGCCGTCCTCGACCAGCATCATGGCGGCGACCGAGACCAGCGGCTTGGTCATCGAATAGATGCGGAACACCGAATCGAGCGCCATCGCCTTGCCGGCGGCCTTGTCCTGCAGCCCGACCGCGTCGGCATAGACGAGCTTGCCCTTGCGGGCGACCATGACCACCGTTCCCGGCAGCTTGCCCTGGTCGATCTCGCCCTTGAGCACGTCGCGGATACGTTCGAGCTTGTCCGCCGACATTCCGACCTGGCCAGCCGGCACCGGCGCCAGCGGAGCTCCCTCAAAGGCCGGCACCGCGGTGGCGGCGAGCACGCAGGCGCCGAGCACGACGGCGCCGAGCATCATTCGTCTCATGGTGATTCCTCCCAACGGCTGAGATTTTTTCGCGGACGTTGGCGATGCCCGCGGTTGCGCGGGAGTAGAATGCGCGTTCGCGGCTTTGCTGCCAAGGCCAGGCGCGCGAGGCCGGGGCGCACCCCTTGCCACCCGGCCCCGGGATGCAGGACGCTATCCGCTCGCCGACGCCGGCCTCGCCTGCGGTTCGACCTCGACCGGGAGCGAGACGAAGAACGTCGACCCCTGCCCCGGCCGCGAGTCGACCCAGATGCGGCCGCCTTGCAGCTCGATGATCCGCTTCGAGATCGCAAGACCTAGTCCGGTGCCACCCTTCTTGCGGGTGATCGAATTGTCGGCCTGCTGGAACTCCTGGAACAGCTTGGCCTGATCGGCCTCGGAGATGCCCGGACCGGTGTCGCTCACCGAGAGATTGTACGACCCGTCGACCGCCGCCGCCCTGATCGTCACCTCGCCCTGATCGGTGAACTTGATCGCGTTGCCGACCAGATTGAGCAGCACCTGGGTGATGCGGCGCTCGTCGCCATGGCCCGCCGGCAGGTCCTTCGCCACCTCGACCTTGAACGCAATGTTTTTTTCGGCGGCGAGCGGCTCCACCGCGCTGAACACCCCGTGCACGACGTCCTTGAGCGAATAATCGGCGAGCGCGAGCGTGAGCTGGCCGGCCTCGATCTTGGACAGGTCGAGCACGTCGTTGATCAGGCCGAGCAGGTGCTTGCCGTTGCCCTCGATCCGCTTGAGCACGTCGCGCATCTTCTCGGACGGCTCGCCGTAGACGCTGTCGCGGATCAGCTCGGTGTAGCCGAGGATGGCGTTGAGCGGCGTGCGCAGCTCGTGGCTCATATTGGCGAGGAACTGCGACTTGTGCTGGCTCGCCTCCGCGAGCTGCCGGCTCTTGTCCTGGATCTCGTCGAACAGCCGCACGTTCTCGATCGCGATCACCGCCTGGTCGGCGAAGGTGGTGACCAGCTCGATCTGCTTGTCGGTAAACGGCCGGACGACGCGGCGTACGAGTGCGAAGACTCCGATCGGGGTGCCTTCGCGCAACAGCGGCACGCCGAGCATGGTGTGGAAGCCGCCGAGCTCGCGCGCTTCGACCAAACGGTAGTCCGGGTCGGTTTGCGCATCGAGGATATGGATCGTCGTCTTTTCCTGCAGCGCGCGGCCGATTGCGCTGCCGCGCCCGGCCCTGATCGGCGTGCGCTGCATCAATTCCATCAGCGCGGACGACATGCCGTAGTTCGCCTCCACGCGAAAGAAGCCATCGTCGGACGGGCGCGCGATGTTTCCCATGTCGGCCTCGCACAGCCGCACCGCCGATTCGACCAGCGTGTTGAGCACCGATTTGAGATCGAAGGTCGAGCGGCTGATGATTTTCAGCACATCGGCGGTGGCGGTCTGCTGCTGCAGCGATTCGCGCAGCTCGTTGAGGAGCCGCACGTTCTCGATTGCGATAACGGCCTGGGCGGCGAAGTTTTTGACCAGCTCGATCTGCTTGTCTGTGAAAAGCCGCACCTCCTGACGGTAGATGGCGATAGCGCCGATCAGCTCGTTATCCTTGAGCATCGGGACCACAAGGAGCGTACGGATGCCGGCAATTTCTACGCCGGCGACCGAGAACGGGTTGCGTTCAACGGCATACGCATGTTCGGTGCTGAAATCGGCGACATGCACGATCTGTTTCGTTTTGGCGACCCGCATGACCGGAGCGTGCTCGCTTGGTTGATGACCCCCGCGCTGAACGAACTCGACATAGGCCTGTGGCACACCGACCAATGCAACCGGGCGAGCGGCGCCGTCCTCGAACCGGAACATCGTTCCAAAATTGGCTTCGCAGACGCGAGTGGCCTTTTCCAGCATGGCATCGAACACAGGCTGGACGTCGCCGGGTGAACTTGAGATGACCTGAAGCACATCGGAGGTGGCGGTCTGCTGCTGCAGCGATTCGCGCAGCTCGCTGAGCAGACGGGTGTTCTCGATGGCGATGACCGCCTGGGCGGCGAAGTTCGTCACCAGCTCGACCTGCTTGTCGGTGAACGGCCGCACCTCCTGGCGGTAGATGCCGATCGCGCCGATCAGCTTTCCCTCCTTGAGCATCGGCACGTTGAGCAGGCTTCGTGCGCCGCCGAGCTCGGCGGTGGCGACACGGAAAGGTTCGCGGTCGGCATAGGCCTGCTCGGCGTGGGTATCCACGATGTGGATCGTCTGCCGCGTGCTGGCGACACGACCCAGGCCGGTCGTCGCGCCGGGCCGAATCGGTCCCCGATCGAGGTATTCCGCATAGGCCAGCGTTACGCCGAGCTTTGCGACCGCGGTGTAGGTTCCATCCTCGTACCGGAACAGAATCCCGATCTTGGCCTCGCAGATGCGGGTCGCGTTCGCCAGCATGGACTGGAAGACGGGCTCCAGCTCCCCGGGCGAGCTCGAAATGACCTGCAGCACGTCCGAGGTCGCGGTCTGCTGCTCCAGCGCCTCACCGAGATCGTCGGTGCGCTGGCGCAACTCGGTGAGCAGGCGGGTATTCTCGATGGCAATGACGGCCTGCTTGGCAAAATTGCTCACCAATTCGATCTGCTTGTCGGTGAACGGACGGACCTCCTGGCGGTAGACCGAAATAGTTCCGACGAGCTCATTCTCCTTGAGCATCGGCACCGCAATATGCGAACGCGCGCCGGCAAGCCTGGCCGACGGGGTTTGAACCTGTTCTGCTGCCTGGTCGAGGGTATGGACGACTTGTTTCGTCCGGATGAGGCGGTGGAGGGGTTGTCCGGGTACCGGCAGATATGGGCTATGCTGCCGGAGGAAATCGGCCAATGCCGGCGGCGCATTCAGGGTCGCCGTGGGGCACAACGCGCCATTGTCGTAGCGAAACAGGATGCCGAACTTGGCCTCGCAGATGCGGGTCGCGTTCGCCAGTATCGCCTGGAACACCGGCTCCAGCTCGCCCGGTGAGCTGCTGATGATCTTCAGCACCTCGGATGTCGCGGTCTGCTGCTCGAGCGCCTCGGAGAGGTCGCCGGTGCGCTGGCGCAGCTCGTTGAGCAGTCGCGTATTCTCGATGGCGATCACGGCCTGGGCGGCGAAGTTGGTCACCAGCTCGATCTGCTTGTCGGTGAACGGCCGCACCTGCTGGCGGTAGATGCCGATGGCGCCAACCAAGTCTCCTTCCCTCAGCATCGGAACGACGAGAAACGTTCTGGCGCCGGCGAACTTGGCGAGGATCGGCGCCGCCTCCGGCTCGGCCGACAGGTCGGCAATCTGCACCACCCGCCTGGTTGCCGCGCAGCGGCCCAGCGCTGTTTCCGGCCCGGTACGAATCGCCTGGCGCCGCCGCTCCTCGGCGTACTCGGGCGGCGCATTGTGCATCGTGGCCACCCGAAACGCGTCGCCGTCGCGCAGAAACAGTACGCCGAGCTTGGCCTCGCAGAGACGCACCGCGTTCGCCAGCATGGCGTCGAACACCGGCTCCAGCGCGCCGGGCGAGGAACTGATAACGCCCAGGACCTCGGCGGCCGCGCTCTGCTGCTCGCGCGCCTCTTTGAGCTCGCGGGCGAGGCGGGCGACTTTCTGCTGCAGGGGGGCTTGCGAAGCGGCGGCGCGCCCGGCCGACGGCCGCTTGCGGCGCCGCACGCGTGTTGGCTTGCCCTGTCGGGTCTTCATGGCCTCGCCGGATGCCTCCGCGCCGGAATGCTAGCAGACTTTCCGCCGACCTTGGGGCCGCGGCGCGGACACCCTTACCGCTGGCACACCGGGCAGAAGAACGTCGAGCGGCCGGTCTGCACGATGCGCCTGATGGTGCCGCCGCAGCCCGCGGTCGGACAGCGCCTGCCGTCGCGGTCGTAGACGCGGAAATCGTGCTGGAAGTCGCCGAGCGCACCGTCGGTGCGGCGGTGGTCGCGCAACGACGAGCCGCCGGCCCGGATGGCGTCGTTGAGCACCGCCTTGACGGCGTCGACCAGCCGCTGCGCGCGCTCGTGCGGCGCGCCGGACCTGGTCGCGATCGTGGAGGCGCGCCGCTTCGGCGACAGCCGCGCGCGGTGCAGCGCCTCGCAGACATAGATGTTGCCGAGCCCGGCGACGATGCGCTGGTCGGACAGCGCCGCCTTCAGCGACGTCTTCTTGCCGCGGCAGGCGCGCGCCAGCATCGCGGCGTCGAACGCGTTGCCGAGCGGCTCCGGGCCGAGCGCGCGCAACAGCGGCTCCTGCTCGAGCTCGGCGCGCGGGACCAGCTTCATCGAGCCGAAGCGGCGCGGATCGTTGAACGTGACCACCGCGCCGTTGCCCATGTGGAACACCACGTGGTCGTGGGCGAGCAGCTTGCCGCGCTCGTGGTGATATTGGCCGGGCGTGTCCTCGCCGCCGTCGCGCAGCACCCGGAACGAGCCCGACATGCCGAGATGCATCAGCAGCACCTCGCCGGAGGAGAGGTCGGCGAGCAGGTACTTGGCTCGGCGGCCGAGACCCTCGACGGTCTGGCCTTCGAGCCGCTGCACGAAATCCTTCGGCAGCGGCCAGCGCAGATCGCCGCGGCGCGCCTCGACCTTCCGGAAGCGCGCGCCTTCCATGGCCGGCGCCAGGCCACGGCGCACGGTCTCGACTTCGGGCAGCTCGGGCATTGTCGGGCCTTTCGCCGGGGTCGCATCGGTCGGATGCAGCCGAATTGAGCTGCCGAACCATCGGTAAACCGAGTTCGGATGTGACACATAGCGTCCCCGGCGCCGGCGCGCTATGGTCCTGCCGACAAAGGACTATTCGTCATGCCGGGAGCCGACAAGGATACCGATTTCGGATTCCGCCAGGTGCCGCTCGACGACAAGCAGGCGCTGGTCGACGACGTCTTCCGCAGCGTCGCCGACCGCTACGACCTGATGAACGACCTGATGTCGGGCGGGCTGCACCGCGCCTGGAAGGACGCGCTGGTGACCGCCGTCAATCCGCCGAGAGGGCCGCAGCCGTTCGCGCTGCTCGACCTCGCCGGCGGCACCGGCGACATCGCGTTCCGGACGATCGCAGCGGGCGGCGCCGGCACCCACGCCACCGTGGCCGACATCAACGCGGACATGCTCGCGGTCGGGCGCGAGCGCGCCGCCGAGCGCGGGCTCGACGACGCCATCGACTTCGTCGAGGCCAACGCCGAGGCATTGCCGTTCCCCGACCGCAGCACCGACGCGGTGACCATCGCGTTCGGCATCCGCAACGTGCCGCGCATCGCGGCGGCGCTCACCGAGGCGCATCGCGTGCTGCGCATCGGCGGGCGCTTCCTCTGCCTGGAATTCTCCGCCGTCGATGTGCCCGGGCTCGACCGGCTCTACGACCTCTATTCGTTCAACGTGATCCCGGCGCTCGGCCGCGCCGTCACCGGCGACGCCGACGCCTATCGCTACCTGGTGGAGTCGATCCGCCGCTTCCCGCGGCCGGACGCGTTCGCCGAGATGATGCGCGCGGCGGGCTTCCGGCGGGTCTCGTTCCAGCGCATGAGCGGCGGCATCGTAGCGCTGCATTCGGGCTGGCGCTTGTGATCGCCGGTCTGGCCCACCTCGCCCGCCTCGGCCGCGCGGGCATCGTGTTCGCGCGCGAGGGGGTGTTTGCGCTCGTCGACACCACCCGGCTGCCGCTGCCGGCGCGCGCCGCGGTATCGCTCGCGCGCGTGATCGAGCGGCCGGCGAGCAAGGTCGCCGCCAACCGGCTGGCCGCCGCGCTGACCCGGCTCGGCCCCACCTATGTGAAGCTCGGCCAGTTCCTGGCGACGCGGCCGGACGTGGTCGGCATCACCTTGGCGCGCGACCTCGAGACCTTGCAGGACAAGATGGCGCCGTTCTCGCAGGCGGAAGCCGAGCGCGCTGTCGAACTGGCGCTGGGCAAGCCGCTGCGCGAGGCGTTCGTCGCGTTCGGCCCGCCGGTCGCGGCGGCGTCGATCGCGCAGGTGCACCGCGCCGAGATCGCGCGCGGCGGCGGCCGCGCGGTCGCCGTCAAGGTGCTGCGGCCGGGCATCGAGCGCCGCTTCCGCGCCGATATCGAGTCGTTCGGCTTCGTCGCCGGCAAGGCCGAGCAATTCTCCGTCGAGGCGCAGCGGCTGCGGCTGGTCGAGGTGGTCGAGACGCTGCGCCGCGCGGTCGCGATCGAGATGGACCTGCGGCTGGAAGCGGCGGCGCTCTCGGAGATGGCGGAGAACACCCGCGAGGATCCGGAATTCCGCGTGCCGGCGGTGGACTGGGACCTGACCGCGCGCGACGTGCTGACGCTCGAATGGATCGAGGCGACGCCGCTGCACGACCGCGCCAAGCTCGCCGCCAAGGGCTTCGTGCTCAAGGAGCTCGGCCGCGCGGTGATCCAGACCTTCCTGCGCCACGCATTGCGCGATGGCTTCTTCCACGCCGACATGCATCCTGGCAATCTATTCGTCGACGACGATGCCAAGCTGGTGTTCGTCGATTTCGGCATCATGGGGCGGCTCGGGCCGATGGAACGCCGATTCCTCGCCGAGATCCTGTACGGCTTCATCACCCGCAACTACCAGCGCACCGCCGAGGTGCATTTCGAGGCCG
>JBEVIH010000094.1:0-3672 GCA_040510815.1 Xanthobacteraceae bacterium
GCCGACCTCCATGTCCTTCGGCAGCTTGGCCGGGTCGAGCGCGATCTCGGCGACCTCCTTGATGGTGAGCGTGCGGTTGGTCTTCGGGCTGGAGAACACGCCGTCGGCGAAATTGACCTCGGCGGCATCGACCTTGAGCGCGTGGGCGGCGATCTTCTTGCCTTTGGCGGTGATCTTGTCGGCGGCCGCGTCGACCGCCGATCCGCCCAGCGTCGCCGAGCGCGAGCCGCCGGTGCCTTCGCCCAGGAACACCTGATCGGTGTCGCCCTGGATGTAGTAGACCTCCTCCGGATCGATGCCGAGCCGGTCGCAGGCGATTTGCTTGTAGATGGTCTCGTGGCCCTGGCCCTGGGTCACGCTGCCCGAGAACAGCGTCATCGCGCCCGACTTGTCGAACCGGATCTCGGCGCCCTCGAAGCCCTGCGCGGCCGCGCGCTCGATGGTGTTGGACATGCCGAGGCCGCGCAGCTTGCCGCGCTTGCGCGCCTCGCTGCGGCGCTTCTCGAAGCCCGCCACGTCAGCGAGCTTGAGCGCCATGTCCATGCTCTTCTCGAACTCGCCGTTGTCGTAGGTGAAGGTGAGCCCGGTCTTGAACGGCATCGCGGCGGGCGCGATGTAGTTGCGCCGGCGCAGCTCGGCCGGATCGATGCCGAGCTCGTCGGCGGCGAGGTCGACCAGCCGCTCGATCACATAGGCGGCCTCCGGGCGGCCGTTGCCGCGGTAGGGGCGCACCGGATTGGTGTGGGTGAACACCGCGGTGACGTCGGCGTGGATCGCCGGCGTGCGGTAGACGCCGGCGAGCGTGCCGATATTGCCGGTGAAGGCTTGCATGCCGGTCTGCAGATAGGCGCCGATGCTGGCCAGGGTCGTGACCCGCATGCCGAGAAAATTGCCGTCCTTGTCGAGCGCCAGCTCGGCGTCGGTGACGTTGTCGCGCGCCTGCGCGTCGCACAGGAAGGATTCGGAGCGGGTCGAGGTCCACTTCACCGGCCGGCCGAGCAGCTTCGAGGCCAGCAGCACCAGCGCCACCTCGTTGTAGACCGCCGACTTCATCCCGAAGCTGCCGCCGATGTCGCCCGCCACCACCCGGATCTTGCTCTCCGGCACCTTGAGGATCGGCGCCAGGTCGGCCCGGTAGGGATGCACCCGCTGCAGGGTGGTGTAGGCGGTGTAGCGGCCGTCGGTCGGGTTGTAGTCGCCGATGCAGCCGCGCGGCTCCATGGTGGCGGCGGTGACCCGGTTGATCACGAAGCGGTGCTTGACCACGTGGTCGGCCTTGGCGAAGGCGGCGTCGGTCGCGGCCTTGTCGCCGAACAGCTGCACGAAGCCGATATTGTCGGCGCAATCGTCCCACACCCGCGGCGCGCCCTTGGCGGTCGCCTCCGCGGTCGAGGCAATCGCCGGCAGCGGCTCGTAGTCGACCTCGATCAGCTCGGCGGCGTCGAGCGCCTGGTGGGTGGTCTCCGCCACCACGAAGGCGACATAGTCGCCGACCCAGCGCACCTTGTCCTTGGCCAGCGCCGGATAGGGCGGCTTGAACACGCTGCCGTTGCGCAGCTTGAGCCCGCCCGGGACCGGCAGGTCGCCCCAGCCGGAGGCCTGCCAGTCGGCGCCTGTGAGCACCGCCAGCACCCCGGGCGCTGTCTTGGCCTTCGCGGTGTCGATCGAGCGGATGCGCGCATGGGCGTGCGGCGAGCGCAGCACATGGCCGAACGCCATGCCGGGCAGCGCCATGTCGCCAACGTAGCGGCCGCCGCCCTTGAGCAGCCTTGGGTCCTCGAAACGGGACACGCTTTGACCGATCGCGAACTCACCCATTGCATCCTCGGAGCTGATCGAACCTTGCGGGAGAGGGGTTATCGCAAAGCTGCGCCGCCGTGGCTATGGGGGATTGCGCCTGCTTTGAACGTGCCATTGACCGACCGGGCGAATGCGCCACAATGCCGATTGCAGGCAGAGCAGCAATGCTGGAACGCGTATCTTCGGCGGAGGGCGGCGCCGCGCAGGCCGGGGCGGCCGGCGATTGCGTAGCGCGGGCGCGCGCGCTCGCGCCGCTGATCGCCGCCCACGCGGCGCGCATCGAGCGGGAGCGGGCAGTCACGCCCGAGGTGCTCGCGGCGCTGCATGAGGCGCAGTTGTTTCGGATGCTGATGCCGCGCTCCTGCGGCGGGCTCGAGGTCGATCCGCTGACCTATGTGCAGACGCTCGAGGAGATCGCCAAGGCCGACGGCTCGACTGCCTGGTGCATCGGCCAAGGCTCGGGCTGCACGGTGTCGGCGGCCTATGTGGCGCCCGAGGTGGCGCGCGAGATCTTCGGCGACGCCCGCGCGGTGATGGCCTCGGGGCCGTCCGGCACCAACACCAAGGCCGTCGTGGTGCCCGGCGGCTATCGGGCGTCCGGCTCCTGGAGCTTCGCCAGCGGCATCAAGCACGCGGGCTGGCTCGCCTGCCACTGCGCGCTGTTCGAGCCGGACGGCACGCCGCGCCTCGAGCCCGACGGCAAGCCGGCCGAGCGCACCCTGCTGTTTCCGAAGAGCAGCGCCAGGGTGACCGACATCTGGCGCGTGGTCGGCCTCAAGGGCACCGGCAGCGACAACTACACGATCGAGGACCTGTTCGTGCCGGCCGAATACAGCTACACGCGCGAGTCCCCCGACGACCGCCGCGAGCGTGGCCCGCTCTACCGCATTACGATCTACCATCTCTACGGCATGGGCTTTGCGGCGATCGCGCTCGGGCTGGCGCGCGCCACGCTCGACGCCTTCGTCGAGCTCGCCGCCACCAAGATCCCCAACAGCCGGACGGCGGTGCTGCGCGACAACGCGGTGGTGCAGTCGCAGGTGGCGCTGGCGGAGGCGAAGCTGCAGTCCGCGCGCGCCTACCTGCTGCAGTCGCTGCGCGAGATGTGGGAGACGGCGACGCGCGGCGACATTCCCTCGATCGCGCAGCGCGCCACGCTCAAGCTCGCCGGCACCTACGCGGCGCACCAGGCCAAGGACGTGGTCGACACGGTCTATCACGCGGCCGGCGCCACCGCGATCTTCGAGAGCAATCCGTTCGAGCGCCGCTTCCGCGACATGCACACGGTGATGCAGCAGGTGCAGGCGCAGTTCGTCAATTTCGAGATGGTCGGGCAGGTGCTGCTCGGCCTGCCGAGCCAGACGCGGCTGATTTGAGCCTTCTGACCTAGGCCCGCAACCTCTCCCGGCCTCATGCTGAGGAGCATCGCAGCGCGACCGCGCTCATATGTTCCGCAAGCACGGCCGCGCTGCGCGCACGCAAGTTCGATGTTGCCGAACATCTGCGGCACGCGCGCTCCTCCGGATGAGGGCGGAAGGAGTCGGCGATGTTACGACGCCGGCCGCTGGCGGCTGGCATCGCGCTCGCGCAGCTCGGTCTTGAGGATCTTGCCGTAATTGTTCTTCGGCAGGCCCTCGACGAACACATAGTCCTTCGGCCGCTTGAAGCGGGCGATGTGGGCGAGGCAGAGCGCGTCGAGCTCGGCCGCGGGCGCCTCGCCGACCACGTAGGCGACCACCACCTCGCCCCATTCGCGGTCGGCCCGCCCGATCACCGAGGCCTCGCGCACCTGCGGGTGGCGCAGCAGCACCTCCTCGACCTCGCGCGGGTAGATGTTGGAGCCGCCCGAGATGATCATGTCCTTGGAGCGGT
>JBEVIH010000095.1:0-12360 GCA_040510815.1 Xanthobacteraceae bacterium
GCCGCGAGCGGGGACGCGTAGTCGAATGGGGTCCATCGGCCGGTATATTTTCCGCACCACGTTTGGCGCGTTCCTGGTAGTTTGTGCCAGCGTGACCGCGCTCATGTGGATCACACAGGCGTTGCGCGACGTCGACCTGATGACCAATCAGGGCCAGAGCATCTTCGTCTTCATCGGCCTCACCAGTCTCATCATTCCGCTGCTCCTCCTCATCATCGCTCCGCTCGCGCTGATGATTGCGGTCGCCCACGTGCTCAACAAGCTCGGCAACGATTCCGAGCTGATCGTGATGAACGCCGCCGGGATGCCACCCTGGCACCTGTTCCGCCCGTTCCTGGCGGTCGGTATCGTCGTTTCGCTGCTGGTCGCCGCAATCAGCGCTTACGTCTCGCCTTGGGGCCTGCGCCAGCTGCGGCTCTGGGCGAACCAGATCCGCGCCGACCTGGTCAGCCACATCGTGCAGCCGGGCCGCTTCACCTCGCTCGACACCAAGCTCACCCTGCACATCCGCGAGCGCCGCCCGAACGGGCAGCTGCTGGGCATTTTCATCGACGATCAGCGCGAGCCAAAGGAGCGGGCAACCATCCTCGCCGAGCAAGGCGACATCCTCAAGAACGAGAACAGCATGTTCCTCGTGCTCGAGAACGGCAGCGTGCAGCGGCACGAGATCGGACAGCGCGATCCGGCGATCGTGCTGTTCGACAGCTATGCGTTCGACCTGTCGCGGCTTTCGAACGCACCGCAAAACGTCAAGTACTCGGCGCGCGAGCGCTATCTCTGGGAACTCTATCGGCCGGCCTCCAACGATCCGTCCTTCTCCGATCAGCCGGGTCAAATCCGGGCCGAATTTCATGAACGGATCACCGCGCCGCTCTACCCGATTGCCTTCGTGCTACTGACTTTCGCCTACCTCGGCGCCCCGCGCACGACCCGGCAGGGCCGCACCACCTCGCTGCTGGCGGCCATCGGCATGGTGGCAGCGGTACGCGGAGTAGGCTTCGTCGCCATGGTCGCCGGCGTTCACACGCCGATCGTGCTGGCGCTCCCATACGTCGCGCTCGCCGGGGCGTTGGTGCTGGGATATCTGGGCATTTCGCGCGGCTTTGTGGTCGAGCCTCCGGCCTTCATCGCCAATGCGGTCAACACCATCGCGGAACGCCTCACACAGCGCGCCGGCGGGCCGATGGGGCAAACGTTATGACCGGCACGCTCTCGCGATATTTCGGATTGCGCTTCCTGTCCGCGATCCTCGCCGTGTTCGCGGGGGCTTTCGCACTGGTCGCGATGATCGACTTCGTCGAGATGATGCGCCGCACCGGAGACGTCAAGGATCTCTCGGCACTCCTAGTCGCCAAGATCACGTTCTATCGGGTACCCTTCGTCACCGAGCGGGTCGTGCCCTTCGCCGTGCTGGTCGCGTCGATGTTCTGCTATCTGAATTTGTCGCGCCGCCTGGAGCTCGTCGTGGCGCGGGCGGCCGGCGTCTCGGCGTGGCAGTTCATCACGCCGGCGCTCGTGATCGCGTTCGTGATCGGCGCCGCCATGACGGCGCTTTACAATCCGATCTCGGCAACGCTGCGCGAGCAGTCGACGCGGCTCGAAGCGGAGCTGTTCGGCAGCGATGCCCCTTTCCGAACCGCCGGCACCGGCTTCTGGCTGCGCCAGCGTTCAGACGATGGACAAACCATCATCAATGCCAAGGCGAGCCGCCAACAGGGAATTCAGTTGGGCGGCGTGACCATCTTTCGGTTCGACGACGCGGGCCATTTCCGCGATCGCATCGAGGCCAAGAGCGCCACGCTCGAAGCTGGATATTGGCGCCTCGAAGAGGCCAGATTTTTCGCCAGCGGAGTGCAGCCGATCGATCGCGACAGCTACCGGCTCAAGACCAACCTGACGCCTGCCCAAGTGGGGGAAAGCTTTGCGACCCCCGAAACCGTGCCGTTCTGGCAGCTTCCCTCCTATATCGAGGTTGCCGACAACGCCGGCCTGACCGCCGCCGGCTATCGGCTGCAATACTACCAGCTCCTCGCGCAGCCCTTCTATCTGGCCGCCATGGTGTTGCTCGCCGCCGCGGTGAGCTTGCGCTTCTTCCGCTTCGGCGGCGTGCAGAAGGTTGTGCTTGGCGGCATCGGCGCAGGATTTCTGCTGTACGTCTTGGCGAAGATCACCGGCGATCTGAGCAAGGCCGGGCTGATGCCGCCGCTGGCCGCGGCCGGACTGCCAGCGCTGGTGGGCGGGCTCACCGGGCTTACGGCGTTGCTCTACCAGGAGGATGGGTGATGGCGTGGCCGCACCGCACTCCTCCATCATCATTGCGTCGCCGCGCCTGGTGCGGCGCGTGGCTCATTCTTGCGCTCGCGGCGAGCCTTTTTACGGGCGCTATCCACGTGCCGCCGACGCATGCCCAGGAGTTCCTCACCTTTCCCCCGCGGCCGAAGCCGACGCCCCGGCGTACGGTCCAGCGCGCCGACGGACAGGAGCAGATGCTGGTTCGCGCGGAGGAGATCAATTACGACTACAGCAACGAACGCGTGTCCGCGGTCGGCAACGTGCAGATCTACTATGGCCCCTCGACGCTCGAAGCCGATCGCGTCATCTACGACCAGAAGACCAAGCGCCTGCACGCCGAAGGCAACGTCAAGCTGACCCAGCCCGACGGCACGGTTGCCACCGGCAACATCATGGATCTCGGAGATGACTTCCGCGACGGCTTCGTCGATTCGCTGAGGCTCGAGGGCGCCGAGCAGACCCGGTTTGCGGCCGCGCGCGGCGAGCGCTCGAGCGGCAACTACACGGTCTTCCACAGCGGCGTCTACACCGCCTGCGAGCCTTGCAAGGACGACCCGAAGAAGCCGCCGAAATGGCAGGTCAAGGCCGCCCGCATCATCCATGATGAGGGCGAAAAGATGATGTATTTCGAGAACGCGCGGCTCGAATTCTTCGGCGTGCCGCTCGCCTATATTCCATATTTCTCCGCACCCGACCCGACGGTGAAGCGCAAGACCGGCGTGCTGGTTCCGAGCTTCAGCTCGAGCACGATCTTTGGCGTCGGCGTTACGGTTCCCTACTATTGGGCGCTGGCGCCGGACTACGACTTCACGTTCACACCGATGATCACCACCCGACAGGGCCCGCTGTTGCAAGGCGAGTGGCGCCAGCGGCTGGAAAGCGGCTCCTACTTCGTCCGAGCCACCGGCATTCGCCAGCTCGACAAGGATGCCTTCCTCCAAAACGGGCTGGCGACACCGGGTTATCGCGACTGGCGCGGCAGCCTGGAGACCTCGGGCCAATTCAATCTCTCGGGCAAGTGGGTGTGGGGCTGGGACGCGACGCTGCTCTCGGACAAAACCTATTTTCAGGACTACGGCCTGCAGAAGAACATTCAATCCGCCAGCCAGCTGAGACTGACCCCCGACTACGCCTTGTCCCAGCTTTACCTCGCGGGCCGCGGCGACCGCAGCTATTTCGACATGCGGACGCTTTACTTCTTCGGCTTCTCCGTGCTGGACGACCAGAAGCAGATTCCGACCGTGCTTCCGGTCATGGACCACCAATATGTCCTCAAGCATTCGGTCTGGGGGGGCGAAGTTGGCTTCAACACCAATCTGACGAGCTTGACGAGGGACACGGCCAGCTTCGATCCGATCTCGCAGGCGGCGGTCGCCAGCGGCTTCTGCCTGCCGACGACAGCTGATCCCGCGGTCAAGAACTCGGCCAATTGCCTGCTGCGCGGCGTGCCCGGCAACTATAGCCGGCTGTCCTCTGAGGCCTATTGGCGGCGCTCGATCATCGACCCATATGGCCAGGTCTTCACTCCCTTCGTCATCATGCGCGGGGATGTGGCGACGCTGCGCGTCGATCCGGAACTGGGGGTGTCGAACTACATCCAAGTGGGCGAAAACACCGTCGGACGCGTCATGCCGACAGTCGGCCTCGAGTACCGCTATCCGCTCATCGGGGTCCAGTCCTGGGGCACCCAAACGCTCGAGCCGATTGCCCAATTGATCTTCCGCCCCGACGAAACCGGCATCGGATTGCTGCCGAACGAAGACGCCCAGAGCCTCATCTTCGACGATTCAAACCTGTTCAAGGTCAACAAGTTCTCCGGCTGGGACCGGACGGAAGGGGGCAGCCGGGCCAATCTGGGCTTCCAATACACCGCCCAATTCAATCGCGGCGGCAACGTCAACGTCCTGTTCGGACAGTCGTATCAAATGTTCGGACAAAACTCGTACGCGATCGGCGGCACCACCAATACCGGCCTCGGCACCGGCCTCGACACCGCGCTCTCGGACTACGTGACGCGGGTATCCTACCAGCCCAATTCCACCTTCCTGTTCACGTCGCGGTTTCGCCTCAAGGAGGACGATTTCACGCTGCAGCGCAGCGAAGTGGAAGCCGCCGCCAATTTCGGCCGCTGGAGCACGTCGGTGATGTACGGCAACTATGCCGCTCAGCCGCAGCTCGGGTTCCTGGAGCGCCGCGAGGGCGTCCTCGGCAGCGCACGGCTGAAGCTCGATTCGAACTGGGTCTTGTTCGGAGCGGCACGCTATGACCTGCTGCACGCCCAGCTCAGTCAATCCCAGATCGGCGTCGGATATATCGACGACTGCCTCATCTTGGCCCTGAATTACATTTCAGACTATGCTTATAGTGGCAGCGTTTCGGTCAACCGCACGTTCATGATGCAGATCAGTCTGCGTACCCTGGGCGGAAACGCGGCCGGTACGAGCACCTCCGTGCTCAACAACACTTTCGGCAACACCCCGCGCTAGCACCGTAAAGCGAACGAAGCGATGATAGACATGGTCGACATCCTGATCCGAGCCCGCGGGCTCCTGGCAGCCGCGCTGATCGCGCTTGCTGCGTCCGCGACCGCCGCACGCGCCCAGCAAGTCGTTGTCATCGTCAACGGCGACCCGATCACGGCACTCGACATCGAGCAGCGCAGCAAGCTCACTCAGTTGTCCACCCACAAGACCCCGTCGCGCCAAGAGGTCATCGAGGAGCTCATCAACGAAAGGCTGAAGGTCCGCGAGGCCAAGCGATGGGGTCTCGAGGTATCGACCAGCGAGGTCGACACCGCCTTCGCCACCATGGCCGGCCGCATGCGCAACACGCCCGAGCAGCTGACCCAGGGGCTCGCGAAGTCGGGCATCAACGCCAACACGCTCAAAGCGAAGATCAAGGCCGACATCACCTGGCAGCAATTGGTGCGTGGGCGTTTCGGATCATTCCTGCAGGTGCAGGAGAAGGACGTTCTCGTCGCGCTGGAAGGCAAATCCGAGGACGCGGCCGGCTATGATTACACGTTGCGGCCGATCCTGTTCGTGGTGCCGCCCGGCTCTCCCGAACCCTTCATCGACGGGCGACGCCGCGAGGCGGAAGCCTTGCGCGGCCGCTTCCAGAATTGCGAGGAAGGCATCCCGTTTGCGCGCGCACTCAAGGACGTCGCCGTGCGCGACCAGGTCGTCCGCAGCTCGGCCGACCTTCCTGTCGAGCTGCGCAAGATACTCGAAAGCATCGAGGTCGGCCGCTTGACGGCACCCGAAGTGACCAAATTTGGCGTCGAAGTATTCGCGGTCTGCTCCAAGAAGGAGTCGGCGGCCGACAACACGCCCGGCAAACGTCAGGCCCGAGAAAGCGTGTTCGCCGAGAGGTTCGAGCAGAAGTCCAAGCAATACCTGCAGGAAATTCGGCGCAGCTCGATGATCGAGTACCGGTAGAGCGCCGCCAATGCCTCGGCCACTGGCGCTCACCCTCGGCGAGCCGGCCGGTATCGGACCCGACATCACGTTTGCCGCCTGGCGGCGGCGCGCCGAGCTCGACCTGCATCCCTTCTACGTTCTCGCCGATCCGCAATTTCTCATGCGGCGGGCCGAGCGGATCGCGCCCGGCCTGCCGATTGCCGTGGTCGAGCCGGCGGGCGCCGCGGCGGCGTTCAAGACGGCGCTGCCGGTCGTCGACACCGGCGTGGCAGTCACCGCGGAGCCAGGTCATCCCGATCAATCGAGCGCACCGGCGGCGATCGAGGCGATCCGTCGCGCGGTGGCCGACGTCGGCGCCGGCGCGGCTTGCGCGATCGTCACCAATCCGGTCGCCAAGAACGTGCTCTATCGCTCGGGCTTCACCGAGCCCGGCCATACCGAGTATCTCGCCAAGCTGGCCGAGGACCTGACTGGGGTCGCGGCGCAGCCGGTGATGATGCTGTGGGCGCCCGAGCTTGCGGTGGTGCCGGTCACCATCCATTTGCCGCTCAAGGACGTGGTCGCCAAGCTCACCACCGACCTGGTGGCGGAAACCGGCCGCATCGTCGCGCGCGATCTTCGCCTGCGTTTTGGCCTCGCGCATCCGCGTCTCGCGGTCGCCGGCCTCAACCCGCATGCCGGCGAGGACGGCGCGCTCGGCGAGGAGGATCTGGCGGTCGTGCGTCCTGCGGTCGAGCTTCTTCGAGCCGAAGGGATCGACGCTCGTGGGCCGCTGCCGGCCGATACTCTGTTCCATCAGGCCGCGCGCGCGACCTACGACGTGGCGCTTGCCATGTATCACGACCAGGCGCTGATCCCGATCAAGACGCTGGCGTTCGACCATGCCGTCAACGTGACCCTCGGCCTGCCGTTCGTGCGCACCTCGCCCGACCATGGCACCGCGTTCGACATCGCCGGCAGCGGCCGCGCCAATCCGGGAAGCCTGATCGCCGCGATCAAGCTTGCGGCACGCCTGGCGGCTGCGGCCGAGCCGCGTCCGGTCGCGTTGCGCGACCAGAGCCCGCGAAGGCCGTCAGGGCGTTCACGCCCGTCTTCGCGGGCTGTGCCGTGAACGCCTGATGAGCGCCGTCGACGATCTCCCGCCGCTGCGCGAGGTGATCCGCCGACACGGTCTCAACGCCAAGAAGGCGCTGGGTCAGAACTTTCTGCTCGACCTCAATCTCACCGCCCGCATCGCGCGCGCCGCCGGCCCGCTCGACGGCATCGACGTCGTCGAGATCGGTCCCGGTCCGGGTGGGCTGACGCGGGCGCTGCTCGCCCAGGGCGCGCGGCGGGTCATCGCGATCGAGCGCGACGATCGCGCCCTTGCCGCGCTTTCGGAGATCGCCGCGCGCTATCCGGGTCGCCTCACGGCGATCGCCGGCGATGCCCTCGACGTCGATCCGCGCCTCCATCTCGGGGGCGCACCCGTGCGCGTCGTCGCCAACCTGCCCTACAATATCGCCACCGCTCTCCTGGTCTCGTGGCTCACGCTCGAACCGTGGCCGCCCTGGTACGACCGGCTGGTCCTGATGTTCCAGCGCGAGGTCGCCGAACGAATCGTCTCCGCGCCGGGGTCCAGGAGCTACGGTCGCCTGTCGGTGCTGGCCGGCTGGCGCAGCGAGGCGCGCATCCGGTTCGATGTTGCCGCCTCCGCCTTCGTGCCGCCGCCCAAGGTGACCTCCTCGCTGGTGGAACTCATTCCGCGCCCGCATCCGCTCGCCTGCGACCCCCACGCGCTCCAGCGCGTGACCGCGGCCGCGTTCGGGCAACGCCGCAAGATGCTGCGGCAGAGCCTGAAATCCCTGGGTGGCGACCCGGGCGCGTTGCTGACGGCAGCCGGCATCGACCCGACCGCCCGCGCTGAGCAGATCCCGGTCGAGGGCTTCGTCGCGCTCGCGCGCGGCCTCTCTCAGTCCATTAGGATGCATCCATGACCGAGCTCCGCCGCCAGTCGCTCACCACCTATGGCATGCCGCTCTGCGAGACCGTCGTGGCGTGCCCGCAGCCGCAGGGCAGCGAGGTGCTGGTGCGCATCGACCGTTGCGGCGTGTGCCATTCCGACCTGCACATGCAGGACGGCTATTTTCTGCTCGGCGACGACAAGAAGCTCGATGTGCGCGCCGGCCGCGCGCTGCCGTTCACGCTCGGCCACGAGATCGCGGGCGTGATCGAGCGCGCGGGGCCCGATGCGCGGGACGCCATGCCGGGCCGGGCGGTCGCGGTCTATCCCTGGATCGGCTGCGGCGCCTGCCCGGCCTGCCGCCGTGGCGAGGAGAACATCTGTGCTGCTTCGCGCTATCTCGGCATCAATGTCGACGGCGGCTTCGCCTCCCATGTGCTGGTCCCGCATCCGCGCTACCTGCTCGACCATGCCCCGCTTCCGGCGTCGTTCGCGGCGACGCTGATGTGCTCGGGCCTCACCGCCTACGCGGCGCTCAAGCGGCTCAAGGCGCACGCGGCGCATGGACCGGTTCTGCTCGTCGGCATGGGCGGCGTCGGCATGATGGGCCTTGCGCTCGCGCGCGCGATGTTCGCGCATGCACCGCTGGTCGCTGACATCGACCCCAACAAGCGCGCGGCCGCGCTCGCGGCCGGCGCCGCCGCGGCGTTCGACCCGAGCGATGCCGGTGCACGCAAGGCCGTGCTCGCGGCGACCGGCGGCGGTGCCTACGCGGCCTGCGACTTCGTCGGCTCGGAGCGCTCCCTCGCTTTCGCTACCGGCGCGCTCGCCAAGGGCGGCAAGGCGGTGATCACCGGCCTCTTCGGCGGCACCTTCACGATGCCGGTCGCGATGTTCGCGCTGAAGGCGATGGCGATCGAGGGAACTCAGACCGGCACGCTCGCCGAGGCGCGCGAGGTCGTCGATCTCGCGCGCGCCAAGAAACTTGCGCCCCCGCCGATCGGCGAGCGCCCGTTGCACGAAGCGCAGAGCGCGCTTGAGCAGCTGCGCGCCGGGCGGGTCCTCGGCCGGCTGGTATTGACGGCCTGACGTCGGTCGAAAAAGTCAAGATTTAACAAATACATAGATGGTAAACGCAAGGTTAGCAATCGTAGTTAACGGATTGTTAGTAGATCGAGGCGCACGCTCGCTCGTTTCCCGCAGAAATGGAGCGGGCCATGACCCCGACACCAATTGGAGGTGTAACGCGTCTCACGCTTGCCGCCCTTGCCGTGACCGCCACGCTGTCGCTTGCCAGCGCGCACGGTCCGGCGGAGTGGATCCAACGCGGCGGCTACAAGAACGCCGCCGGCGAACTCTGCTGCGGCGAGCGCGATTGCTTCGAGCTGGCGTCCAGCGACGTGAGCGTCACCGCTGCGGGTTATTTCGTTCGCAGCACCAAGGAGACGGTGCCGTTCAGCGAGGCGCTGCCCTCGCCCGACGGCAACTACTGGCGGTGCCAGTGGGGCGGCATGCGCAAATGCTTCTTCGCGCCGCCGTCGAGCATCTGACGGTGACCGGTCCAATTGCGTCTCAGAGCTTTGCCTGCAATCCGCGCACGAAGGCGGAAAGGCCGGTCTGGCGCTCGCGCTTGAGCCGCTCGGCGGCGAGAATCGATCTCACCTCCGAGAAGGCTCGGTCGATGTCGGTATTGATCACCACATAGTCGTACTCCGCCCAGTGGCTCATCTCGTCCGCAGCCCTCGCCATGCGGGCGTGGATCACCTCATCCGAATCCTGCGCGCGGGTGCGCAGCCGCCGCTCGAGATCGGGGATCGAGGGCGGCAGCACGAAAATGCTGACCAGGTCGTGGACCGCCTTTTCGCGCAGCTGCTGGGTCCCTTGCCAATCGATATCGAACAGAACGTCGCGCCCGCGCCCGAGCGCGGCCGCGACCGGAGCGCGCGGCGTGCCATAGCGATGACCGAACACCTGCGCCGCCTCCAGGAGCTCGCCCTGCTTGAGCATGGCGTCGAAGCGCGCGGCGTCGATGAAATGGTAGTCGCGGCCGTCGACCTCGCCCGGCCGCTGCTTGCGGGTCGTGACCGAGACCGAAAGCTCGACCGCGGGATCCGCCTCCAGCAGCTTGCGCGACAAGGTCGTCTTGCCTGCGCCCGAGGGCGAGGAGAGCACCAGCATCAGCCCGCGCCGGGCGATCGCATCTGGTTTTCGGTGGTCGCCGCCCGCCGTCATCGGCTCATTCCACGTTCTGCACCTGCTCGCGGAACTGCTCGACCACGCTCTTGAGCTCGAGGCCGATATTGGTGAGCTCCACGTCGTTCGACTTGGCGCAGAGCGTGTTGGCCTCGCGATTGAGCTCCTGGGCGAGGAAGTCGAGCCGGCGGCCGACCGCCCCGCCCTCGGCGATCAGGCGTCGCGCCTGCGCGACATGGGAGGCGAGCCGGTCGAGCTCCTCGCGGATATCGGCCTTGCTGGCGATCAGGATCGCCTCCTGATGCAGACGGTCGGGATCAAGGCGGTTGGAGCCGTCGAGCAGCATTGCCACCTGCTCGGCGATCCGCGCCTTGACCGCCTCGGGCCGGCGGCCGGGCGCGGCGTCGGCCCGCGCGGCGAGCGCCGCGATCTCGGCGAGGCGCTGCGACAGCACCCGTCCCAAGGTCTCGCCTTCATGGCGGCGCATGGCGGCGAGCTCGCCAACCGTCTGCTGGAAACCGGCGACGACCGCAGCCTCGGCGGCACGGCGATCGTCTTCGCGCTCATCCTCGTCGAGGATTTCGATGATGCCCTTGAGCGAGAGAATACCGTCGAGGCGGGGCTCGGCCGCCTTGACCCTGCCGGCCAGACCCTTGAGGGTCGCGAGCACCGCGTCGAGCACCGGCTCGTTGACCCGCACGATCGGCGCGACGCCCTTGCGCTCGGCGGTGAGGGTTCCATAGACGTTGCCGCGCGCCAGCGCTTGCGCGGCGCTCGCGCGCACCGGCACCTCCACTGCGTCCCAGCCGGGCGGCAGCCGCAGCCGAAGGTCGAGACCCTTGGCGTTGACCGACTTGAGCTCCCAGGACCAGGCATAGGCCCCGCAGACGCCGTGGCCGCGCGCGAAGCCGGTCATGCTCGAGAGCGCCATCGGCCGCAACCCTGCCGAAAAAACCTGGAGGAAGAATCGGGCCGCGACCTTAGAGCATTTTCGGGAAAAGTGGGAACCGGTTTTCCGTCGAAGATGCGACGCAAGAGACGCGAGCACCGCCTAGCCGCTGGCCGCCGCTACTGCGCCCCCGCGGCCTTGGGTGAGCCGCTCGCGCTGCGCTTGCCCCGCTGCGGTGTCGCGCCCGCCGGCGCGGCGCGCGCCGGCGCTTGCGCGTCGGGAGCCGATTGGTCCCTGGTTTCGTGCTCGATCACGCGCAACCGTTGGACGTTCTTCTGATGCTGATCGTAGGTTTCGGCGAAGGCATGTCCGCCGGTGCCGTCGGCCGCGAAATAGAGCTCCTTGGTGCGCGCCGGGCTGGCGGCGGCCTCGATCGAGGCGCGGCCGGGGTTGGTGATCGGTCCGGGCGGCAGGCCGTCGATGATGTAGGTGTTGTACGGGGTCGGCTGCTGCAGCTCGCTCCTGGTGATAGGGTGACCGAGCGAGCCCTTGCCGAACACCAGGCCATAGACGATGGTCGGGTCCGACTGCAGCTTCATCTTCTGCTTGAGCCGGTTGACGAACACGGCGGCGACGCGGGTGCGCTCGTCCGCTCGGCTGGTCTCCTTCTCGATGATGGAGGCGAGAATGATGAGCTGCTCTGGGGTCTTGACCGGCAGATCAGGCACCCGGCGCTCCCACACTTCCCGCACCAGCCGATCCTGCGCCTGCCGCATCCGCTGGATCATCAGCTCGCGCGTGAAGCCGCGATTGAAATGATAGCTGTCGGGCAGCAGGGTGCCCTCGCGGGGAATCTCCCTGATGTTGCCGGTCAGAATCTCGTTTTCGAGCAGGCGCGCCACGATCTGCTCGGAGGTCAGCCCCTCCGGAATGGTGAGCTGGTGCTGCACCACCTTGCCTTCGACCATCGTCTCCACCACGTCGCGCACGCTGGCGCGCTTGGTGAAAACGTATTCGCCGGCCTTGAGCTCGCTGCGCGCCTTGAGCGCGACAACGCCGCCGAAGAAAATAAAGCGATGCTCGTCGATCACGCCTTCGCGTCGCAACAGGTCGGCGATCTCCATCATGCCCAGGCGGGGCGGGATGTTGACCATCTTGTCCTGCTGCAGCGGGCCCGGCGCCTCGAACCGGCTCTTGCCAAACACGACCGCGCCGCCGCCGGCCAGCAGCGCCAGGATCAACACGGTGAAAATGGCGTTGCCGACGATCACCAGCGGATTGCGGGCGCGCCGTGAGGGCCGCCCCGAACGGGTCGGGACCGGAACGTGTTCGGGCACCAAAGCGGCGCGCGGGCTGCGCGGGGTGATGCGTTTCTGCTCCATCAGCGAGGCGCCAAGTCCATCGATGGGCCGACCGGATATCGGCGGCTCGGGCTCCCCCGCGTCAAGCACCAGCCGGGCTGTGGGCGTGGGCGCGGCGGGCGGCGCGCCGGAGCTGGGAACCGAACGCCCGGACGGCGACAGAGCGCCGACCTTGCCCGACGCGAGTCGCGGCGGCGTAGCCGAATCGGGCTTGGCCGCGCCGCTCGTCGCGGTTGCGCTCGACGCAGCCGCAGCGGACTTGAC
>JBEVIH010000096.1:0-6954 GCA_040510815.1 Xanthobacteraceae bacterium
GCACGTCGTCGGCACCTGACTCGATTGCTGCATCCAGCACCGCATCGTCTGTGCCCGCGCCAGGTGCGTAGGTGATCTCGCCGACGTGGGCGAACATGTGCGAGACGGCGCCGGTGGCGGCGAGATTACCGCCGTATTTGGTGAAGACGGCCCTGACCGCGCCGCCGGTGCGGTTGCGATTGTCGGACAGCGCCTCGACGATGATGGCGACCCCGCCTGGCCCGTAGCCCTCATAGCGCACCGCGTCGTAGTTGGCCGTATCGGCGCCGGACGCCTTCTTGATCGCCCGCTCGATGTTGTCCTTGGGCATGTTCTCCGCCCGTGCCGCCTGGATGGCGAGCCGCAGCCGCGCGTTCATGTCGGGATCGGGCGCCCCGTACTTGGCCGCGACCGTGATCTCGCGCGCGAGCTTGGCGAACAGCTTGGCGCGGGCCGCGTCCTGGCGGCCCTTGCGGTGCATGATGTTCTTGAACTGGGAATGGCCGGCCATGCCTCGCTCCTCGGCATCACGGGCGCGCTCCGCACACCAAAAGGGCGATCGGCGCACCGCTGAAATGCATTGATGTCGGCGCCTTATAAGATGCGCCGTGCGCAAAATCCAGAACCGGTCGCGGCCGCAACGCAGGCTGCGGAGCGCGCGCTCAGCGCACCCCGCCGACGTTGCGGATCGGGCCGACCGCGGCCTCGAACCGCTTGCGCAGGTCGGTGAGCAAGGCGGTGTTGGTCACGAAATCCCGGTAGCCGTTGGCCACGTTGTAGGAGAACAGCGGCTTGAGCTCGGGCAGCGGCGGCGGCACGTCGGTGCGCGACGAATACGTGCCGATGCGGCTCTGCTGCTCGCGCTCCAGGATCCACGAGAGATAGAGCTTGGCGACGTTGGGGTGCGGCGCGTCCTTGAAGATGCCGGCGGTCGAATAATAGATCGGGATCGGGTCGACGTTCGAGAACCCATATTCGATCGGCTGTCCGGCCCGCTTCAGGTTGAGGATGGTGGACGTGGTCGCATCCGGCGTGACCAGGTCCTTGCCGGCGGCGACCGAGCGCGAGACGCTCAAATGGCCCTGCACCCAGTTGGGCTGGTTGGCGACATATTTGTCGAGATAGTCGGCGCCGTATTTCTGCATGATGGTGTGGAACAGATAGAGCGTCGCGTCGTCGTCGTGCGGATAGCAAGCGATCACCTTGCCGCGGAACGCGGGCTTGAGGAAATCGAGCGCCGATTTCGGCGCGTCTTCCGGCTTCACGTGCTGGGTGTTGTAGGCATAGGAGAGCGTGCCGACGTACCAGACGATGAACGCGCCGTCGGGATCCTTGAACGACTTGTCGATGGCGTCGAAGCTTTGCGGCTTGAAGGCGAGCATCTTGCCTTGTCCCTTCCAGCGCACGAAATCCTGCGCGGTCTGAAACAGCACCATGTCGGCGGCGAGCTTTCCGTCCTTGAACTGCTGCTCGATCCTCTGATTGAGCACGTTGCTGAAGCCGCCTTCGATCGACACCGTGAGGCCGGGAAACTTGCGCTCGAATTCGCGCGCCAGCGGCTCGTAGTTCGTCACCGGGCCGCCGGCATAGATCGTGAGCGATTTTTCGGCCTTGGCCTTGGCATAGAGCTCGTCCAGGGTCTCCGCTTGGCCGGGACCGCAGGACAGCACGAGCGTCGCAAGCAGGGCGGGCAGGCCCTGCGGCGCGTGACGGGACGTGAGCATCTCGACCTCGCGGGTGATGTATCGCTTCGGTAGCGACCGCCGACTGTGCAAAGCGCGCACGGCGGCTGTCAACGGCCAAGCCCGGCAACAGGACAGCTGAAGCCGGAGCAATCCGGCTTCGGCCAGCAAATGCGTCGATCGCCGGGCTACAGCACCAGCTGCATCGGCGTCGGCACGAAGCGGAAGCCGTCGCCCTGTTTGGCGAGCTGGCCGAGCCCGGGCCACGGCATGTGGAACACCATCAGCGGGATGCGCTGCGCCGCGAGCATGTCGAACAGCTTGACCCGCGATTCCGCGCCCTGCTTGGAATCGGTGTCGAACGCGACCTCGACCCGCGGGTGATCGAACAGGATCGGGTGATGGGCGACGTCGCCGATATTGCAGATGGTCTTGCCGCCCGATGAGATCATATAGACGGTGTGGCCGACGGTGTGCCCGGGCGTGTGCACCGCCTGCACGCCCGGCAGGATCTCCTGACCGTCCTTGATGAAGATGATGCGGTCGCGGTAGGGCGGCAGGTTTTTCCGCGCAGTCCGGGCGGAGCCTTCCGCCGGCGTGCCGAGCCGCTTGTCGTCCATCCAGAAATCGAAGTCGATCTGCTGCAGGTAGACCTGCGCGTTCGGGAACAGGCGGCTGCCGTCGTCGGCCACCATCCCGCCGGAATGGTCGATGTGCGGATGGGTGAGCACGATGGCGTCGATGTCCTTGGGATCGATGCCGGCCTGCTGCATGCTGGTCAACAGCCGCCCGGTCTGGGTGTTAGGGCGCTTCACCGAGCTCATGCCGGTGTCGAACAGCATCAGCCGGTCGCCGGTGTTGATCACCAGGCAGTTCTGGTCGAGCACGACGTTGTCGGTCGGCATGAAGTGATCGCCGAACATCCTGCCGAGCTCGGCCTCGCTCGGGCCGCGGAACGTGCGCGAGGCCGGACCGATCGGCAGCGGTCCGTCCGACACGACCGTCGCCTCGATGCTTCCGATCTTGAAGCGATAGAACGAGGGCGCCTGGGTGTTGGTGAGCGGCGCCTTGGCCGCCGCCGGCGCGACCGCGCTGGCGGCGAGGCCCGCGGTCGCCGCGGCGCCTGCGAGCAACTGCCGGCGCGAGAAGGAAACGTGGTCTAGCTTGGACATTTCCGCCTCCCTTTTATGTGTTTGGGGGCGGACGGTGGTCCGCCCGCGACAAGCCTACTGCAAAGGCGGCCCCAGTTCACCGCCCTTCGCGTCGGCTCGAACGCAAGCGTCCTATTCCCAGAATGCCGGGCGGGCCTGTTCGAGCCGGCCGCCGAGGCGCACCATTGCGATGCGCCGCGCCAGCCCGGTCGCGTCGTCGGTCTCGACCGCGACCGCGCACAGCGTCGCCTCGCCCAGCGCCGGCTCGAAGCGGGCGCCCGAGATCTTGCGCAGGAACCGGTTCATCGGCTCGTCCTTGGCCATGCCGATCACCGAGTCGTAGTCGCCGGTCATGCCGACGTCGGAGATGAAGGCGGTGCCGCCGGCGAGGATCTGGTGGTCGGCGGTCGGCACGTGGGTATGGGTGCCGACCACCAGGCTGGCGCGGCCGTCGCAGTAGAAGCCCACCGCCTGCTTCTCGCTGGTCGCCTCGCAATGGATGTCGACGATGATGGCGTCGGCAGCGCGCTTGAGCGGACAGGCCGAAAGCTCGCGCTCGACCGCCGCGAACGGATCGTCGAGCGGGTCCATGAAGATGCGGCCCATGACGTTGACAACGAGCACGCGCGCGCCGTTGCGGGCGTCGATCAGGGCCGCGCCGCGGCCGGGCGTGCCGGGGGGGAAGTTGATCGGGCGCAAGAGCTTCGGCGCCCGCTCGATGAAGACCAGCGCCTCCTTCTGGTCCCAGGAATGGTTGCCGCCGGTGATCACGTCGGCGCCGGCGTCGACGAATTCCTGGTAGATCGCCTCGGTGATGCCGAAGCCGCCGGCCGCGTTCTCGCCGTTGACGGCGACGAAATCGAGCCGCCACTCGGCGATCAGCTTCGGCAGCCGCTCGAGCAGGATCGCGCGCCCGCTGCGCCCCACGATGTCGCCGATGAAGAGAATCCGCATGTGTTATCGATCCCGCCAGTCGATCACCTCGCGCTCGGTTAGCACGAGATCGAGGCGGGCGTCGCGGGGGGTGGTGGGGACCTCGGCGATCTCCTGCGCCGCGAAGCCGATGCCGGCGGCGACGACCGGCTTCCCGGCGCGCAGCGCCGCGATCGTCATGTCGAAGTAGCCGGCGCCATAGCCGATGCGATGGCCGCGGCGGTCGAACGCGAGCAGCGGCACGATCAGGATGTCGGGAAAAACCTCCGGGGCCTCCGGCTTCGGCTCGCGGATGCCCCAGACGCCGGCCGCGAGCGGCTCGCCCAAGCTCCAGGCGCGCATGATCAGCGGCTGGCCCTTGCCGGCCACCACCGGCAACGCGAGCGTCGCGCCCGCGTCCGCGAGCTTGCGCATGAGCGGGACAGGATTGATCTCGCTCTTCATTGGCATGAAGCCCGACACGACGGCGCCGGGCGCGATTGCGAGGGGAAACGGCCGCGCCGCGATCGCCTCGGCCGCCGCCGCGCGCAGCTCCCGCGGCAAGGCGTCTCGCCGCGCCAGCGCCTCGCGGCGCAGCACGGCCTTGGCGTCTTCAATCGAGGTGGATTGAGACATCGTGTCCCGGACGCGGTGCAGCACACGGAAGTCGGGCGTTCCCGACTTCCGGCACTTTTATATCGAGTGTCGCAAGTCGGAAACATCCGACTTGCGATGCGGTGCACCGCTGATCCGGGACCGTTCCATACTTGGAGTTCGTAACGGTCCCGGGTCTGCAGCGCACCGTTGCGCTTCGCTTCACGCTGCGCTGCGCCCGGGACACGAGGGAAACTTAGGTGCGGAGCCGCGATGGCCGTCGGAGTTGCGACCCCGGGAACCTACATAAGTAGGTGGGCGCCATATGTCCGAGCCCAGGGGCCCGGTCAGGGACAGCTCCCTTCAGGATCGTAAGGCCCCGGGAGTATGACTCCGTCGCACCCCGCAGCCCCGCGCAGGCAATGTAGTGCCTCTTGCGCCCGGCCGCCACCTCAGCGGCAGCGTCGCATTCGCCTCACCCCATCGCCACCTTGTCGTCGCGCAGCGTCTCGTTGAGCCTGCGCGTGAGGCCCTCGATGCGCTCGGCCGCCGAATTGAGCGCCGCCGCGACCGCCGCCTGGGTCGCCATGGAGCGCTCGGCGGATTGCGCGCGGGCGTCCTGCAGCGAGGCGAGCTCCGGCTCGAACCGCTGCATTCGCTCCCTGTTCTCCGCCAGCTCGTCCGCCAGGGTGAGCGCCGCCATCACGGTCAGCCGGGTGTCGCCGATCTCGCCGAACCGCGCGCGCAGCTTCTGGATGCGCCGGTCGAGATCCTCGGCCAGCTCCATCAGATGGGCCTCCTCCCCGTCCTCGCAGGACATGCGGAACTGGCGGCCGTTGATGGTGACGTTCACCTGCGTCATGGCATTCCCGCATCGGCGTAATCGCCGCTCATCGCTCGCTCGCCGCGAGCACCGAGCGGATGGTGTCGATGGCGGCATCGAGCCGCTCGGCGACCTCGCGGTTGGTGGTCTCGAGCTCGCGCGCCCGCGCCGCCGCCAGGTCGAGGTCGGACGCCAGCCGCGAGCGGTCGGCAACCACCGCATGCAGCTGGGTGGTCAGCCCATCGGCGCCGCGGTCGGCCTCGCTCCGGCGCTCGACCGCCGCCTCCAGCGCATCGAGCGCAAGCGCAAGACGTTTGGTGGCCGCGTCGATCGCGCTCGGCTCGGTCATCGCCCCAGATTCCCCCTGTCCCGCCATTACCCCCCGGATTCGTCAGCCTTGTGGCCGCGAAAATCTTTCGCATCGGCAAGCGGTTGGGGCAGGAAGCCTACGTGGAGTCGCAGCGTCCCGTCAACGTTTGACCCCATTTTGCCCGGTTGACTGTGAATGGCGAGCCAAGCCGGTGCGGGTCTTCTTTGACTCCCCCTGCCCGCATGCTAGAGGCTCGCGCGAGCAACCCAATCCGGCCTCCGCATGAGCAGTCCGAAGTCTCCCCTCGCCGCCGCGCCGGCAGCCGCCGCGCCTTCCGCCGCCGGCCGCGACGCGCGAGCGGCCGAGACGCCGCGGGCGCAGCACGACCGCATGGCCAACGCCATCCGCGCGCTGGCGATGGACGCGGTCGAGCAGGCCAAAGCCGGCCATCCCGGCCTGCCCATGGGCGCTGCCGACATCGCCACCGTGCTGTTCACGCGTTTCCTCAAGTTCGATCCGGCCGATCCGGCCTGGCCCGACCGCGACCGCTTCGTGCTCTCGGCCGGCCACGGCTCGATGCTGATCTACGCGCTGCTGCATCTCACCGGCTACGAGAAGATGACGATCGAGGAGATCAAGCGCTTCCGCCAGCTCGGCTCGATCACGCCGGGCCATCCCGAGAATTTCCTGACGCCGGGCGTGGAGACCACCACCGGGCCGCTCGGGCAAGGGCTCGGCAACGCGGTCGGCATGGCGATCGCCGAGCGCCACCTCGCCGCCGCGTTCGGCGCGGAGGTCGTGGACCATCACACCTACGTGCTCGCCTCCGACGGCGACCTGATGGAAGGCGTCAGCCAGGAGGCGATCGCGCTCGCCGGGCACCTCAAGCTCGCCAAGCTGATCGTGCTGTTCGACGACAACGGCATCTCGATCGACGGGCCGCTCGCGCTCGCCGACTCGGTCGATCAGGTGAAGCGGTTCGAGGCCGCCGGCTGGGCGGCGGCCCGCATCGACGGTCACGATCCCGATGCGATCGCCGCCGCGCTCGAGCGGGCGAGGCTCTCGGATCGCCCGTCGCTGATCGCCTGCCGCACGGTGATCGGCTTCGGCGCCCCCAGCAAGGCCGGCACCGAGAAATGCCACGGCTCGCCGCTCGGCGCCGACGAGATCAAGGGCGCGCGCGACAAGCTCGGCTGGAGCCATCCGGCATTCGAGATTCCCCCCGACATCCGCGCCGAATGGCGTACCGCCGGCCAGCGCTCGAAGGCGGCGCGCGCCGCCTGGAGCCAGCGGCTCAAGGCGCTCGCCGCAGACCGGCGCGCCGAATTCGAGCGGCGCGTCGCCGGCGAGTTGCCGAAAGACCGGCTGGCGGCGGCGGTACGCACCATCAAGGAAAAGCTCAACGCCGCGCCGAAGGAGATCGCGACCCGCGCCGCGTCGGAAAACGCGCTCGACGCGTTGACCGCCGCGGTGCCGGAAATGATCGGCGGCTCGGCCGATTTG
>JBEVIH010000097.1:0-10946 GCA_040510815.1 Xanthobacteraceae bacterium
ACCAGGATCAAGCCGGTGGAGAGCGCGCCCTGACGGCCGAGCTCGAGGGTGCCGGCGATCGCCGAGGGAAGCTCCGCCACGATGCCCGCCAGGATGATCAGCGAGATGCCGTTGCCGATGCCGCGCGAGGTCACCTGCTCGCCCAGCCACATCAGGAACATGGTCCCGCCGGTCAACGTGATCACCGTCGAGATGCGGAAGAACCAGCCGGGGTCGCTGATGACGTTGCCGGCGCCTTCGAGCCCGATGGCAATGCCGTAGGACTGGAACGCCGCCAGCAGCACGGTGAGGTACCGCGTGTACTGGTTCATGACCTTGCGGCCCTGCTCGCCCTCCTTCTTGAGTTGCTCGAGCGTGGGCGAGACCGTCGTCATCAGCTGGATGATGATCGAGGCCGAGATGTAGGGCATGATGTTGAGCGCGAAGATCGCCATGCGGGAGATGCCGCCGCCGGCGAACATGTTGAACATGCCGAGGATGCCGCCGGCCTGCTGCCGGAAGATCTGGTCCCAGACCTGGGGATCGATGCCGGGGAGCGGGATGTAGGTGCCGAACCGATAGACCAGGAGCGCGCCGAGGGTGAACCAGATGCGCTTCTTGAGCTCCTCGGCCTTGGCAAGCGCCGAGAAATTGAGGTTGGCTGCCAGTTGTTCTGCTGCAGAAACCATGCGCTGAAGCTCCCGTTCCCCACCTAGATTCAGCCGCTCGCCCTATATGGGGATCGGCCCGCCGCTTGATAGGGGTCAGGTCGCCGCCTGTTCGGCCGCCTCCGGTTTCGGTCCCAGGAGGGCGACCGAGCCTCCCGCCTTCTCCACCGCCGCGACCGCGGATTTGGAGGCACCCCAGACCGAGAAGGCGACCTTGGCCTTGATTTCGCCAGAACCGAGCAGCCGCACCCCGTCCTTGGCGCGCCGCAGGATGCCGGCTTTGACCAGCGCCGCGGCGTCCACGGTGGCGCCGGCCTCGAGCTTGCCGGCGTCGATGGCGGCTTGCACGCGGCCGAGATTGACCTCGTTGAGCTTGCGCGCGAACGGCGTGTTCTTGAAGCCGCGCTTGGGCAGGCGGCGATGCAAGGGCATCTGACCGCCCTCGAAGCCTTTGATGCGCACGCCCGAGCGCGCGGTCTGCCCCTTGCCGCCGCGGCCGCCGGTCTTGCCGGTGCCCGAGCCGATGCCGCGACCGATGCGGGCGCGCTTCTTGCGCGCGCCGGGCCGGTCGGCAAGTTCGTGAAGCTTCATCGCACGGTCCTCGTCTTGTGTCCTACGCCACGCCCGGGCTCGTCCCCGGCATGGCGAGCATCATCACTTGCCCTCGTGCACGCGCACGAGATGCGCCACCTTGGCGATCATGCCGCGGGTCTGCGGGGTGTCGGGCAGCTCGCGCACGCGTCCGATGCGGTTGAGGCCGAGCCCGATCAGCGTCTCGCGCTGCGTGTGCTGGCGGCGAATCGGACTGCCGATCTGCTCGATCTTGACGACTTTGTCGGTCTTGCTCATCCCGGCCTCCCGGCCTCACGCTCGTTCAATCGGCCGCCTGCTCGGCCTCGCCGGTCTCGCGCCGGCGGCCCTGCAGCGTCGACACTTTGATGTTGCGGCGGGAGGCCACCGAGCGCGGCGAGTCCTGGCGCTTGAGCGCGTCGAAGGTGGCGCGCACCATGTTGTACGGGTTCGACGAGCCGAGCGACTTCGCCACCACGTCCTGCATGCCGAGCGTCTCGAACACCGCGCGCATCGGGCCGCCGGCGATGATGCCGGTGCCGGGCGGCGCCGCGCGCAGGAACACCTTGCCGGCGCCGTGGCGTCCGTGCACGTCGTGGTGCAGGGTGCGACCCTCCCGCAGCGGCACGCGGACGAGGCCGCGCTTGGCGGCCTCGGTGGCCTTGCGGATCGCCTCTGGCACCTCGCGCGCCTTGCCGTGGCCGAAGCCGACGCGGCCCTTCTCGTCGCCGACGACGACCAGCGCGGCGAAGCCGAAGCGGCGGCCGCCCTTCACCACCTTCGCCACACGATTGATGTGGACGAGCTTGTCGGTGAATTCGCTGTCGCGCTCTTCCCGCCCGCCGCGCTCGCGTGGTTCACGTGCCATATCGTTGTTCCATTCGTTCGGGCCGCGCCCGTTCCATCATGATCAGAATTTGAGACCGCCCTCGCGCGCGGCCTCGGCCAGCGCCTTGACGCGGCCGTGGTAGAGATAACCGCCGCGGTCGAACACCACGTCCTTGATGCCCTTGGCGCCGGCCCGCTCGGCGACCAGCTTGCCGACCGCTTTTGCCGCCTCGACATTGGCGCCGGTCTTGAGCTGGCCCCGCATGTCCTTCTCGATCGAGGAGGCGGCAACCAGCGTCTCGCCCTTCACGTCGTCGATCACCTGGGCATAGATGTGCTTGGAGGAGCGGAACACCGACAGCCGCGCGCGCTCGCCGGCGGCACGCTTGATGCGCCGACGCACCTTCGCGGTCCGCCGTATCGTTCGATCAATGACGGTCGCCATGGCCAAATCCCATCACTTCTTCTTGCCTTCCTTGCGGAAGATGTATTCGCCCGCATATTTGATGCCCTTGCCCTTGTAGGGCTCGGGCTTGCGGAAATCGCGGATTTCCGCCGCCACCTGGCCGACCTTCTGCCGGTCGATGCCGGTGACCACGATCTCGGTGGGCTTCGGTGCCGCGATCGTGATGCCTTCCGGGATCGGATAGACGATGTCGTGGCTGTAGCCGAGCGCGATCTGCAGGTTCTTGCCTTGCACCGCCGCCCGGTAGCCAACGCCGGCGATCTCGAGCCGCCGCTCGAAACCCTTGGTGACCCCGGCGATCAGGTTGGCGACCAGCGTTCGCGACGTCCCCCACAGCGCACGGGCGCGCTTGGTCTCGGCGCGCGGATCGACCTTGATCGCGCCCTGCTCGAGCGTGGCCACCACGTCATTGTGCAGGACGAGCTGGAGCGCGCCCTTCGGGCCCTTCACCTTGACGGTTTGACCCTCGACGTTGGCGGTGACGCCGGATGGGACCGGCACAGGTTTTTTTCCGACACGAGACATGGCTCTAATCCATTGGCTCCGGCCTAGAACACCGTACAGAGAACTTCGCCGCCCACATTGGCGTCACGCGCATCGTGATCGGCCATGACGCCCTTGGGGGTGGACAGGATCGCAACGCCGAGCCCGTTGTTGACCCGCGGCAGCGCCTTGACCGAGGCGTACACCCGCCGGCCCGGCTTGGAGACGCGCGAGATTTCGCGGATCACCGGCTCGCCGTCGAAATATTTGAGCTCGATCTCGAGCTCCTTGAACCCATTGGCGTGCTCGACCGCCGCGTAACCGCGGATGAAGCCCTCGGTCTTGAGCACATCGAGCACGCTCACGCGCAGCCTGGAGGCGGGCGTCGAGACTTTCGACTTGTTGCGCATCTGCGCGTTGTGGATGCGCGCGATCATGTCGCCGAGCGGATCGTTCAAAGCCATCGATCGATCCTCCTCACCAGCTCGACTTGAGCAGGCCCGGAATCATGCCCTTGGAGCCGAGGTCCCGGAGGGCGATGCGGGAAAGCTTGTGCTTGCGGTAAAACGCGCGCGACCGTCCCGTCATCTCGCAGCGGTTGCGGATGCGGTTCGCCGAGGAATTGCGCGGCAGCTCCGCGAGCTTCAGGGTCGCGGCGAACCGCTCCTCCATCGGCCTGTTCTTGTCGCGGGCGATCGCTTTCAACCGCGAGCGGCGGCCGGAAAATTTCTTGGCCAGCCGGCGTCGCCGGTTGTTCTTCTCGATCGAGCTCTTCTTCGCCATCTAGTTCTCCTGACTTTCCGCGTTTGAGGGTCTTGCGCCCCTCACTGCCGGAATGGGAAGTTGAACGCCGTCAACAGCGCACGCGCCTCGGCGTCGGATTTCGCGCTGGTGCAGACCGTGATGTCCATGCCCCAGATATCGGCCGCCTTGTCGTAGTCGATCTCGGGGAAGATGATGTGCTCCTTGATGCCGAGCGTGAAATTGCCGCGCCCGTCGAAGCTCTTGGCATTCAGTCCGCGGAAGTCGCGCACCCGCGGCAGCGCGATGTTGATCAGCCGGTCGACGAACTCGTACATTCGGGACTTGCGCAAGGTCACCTTGCAGCCGATCGCCTGGCCGTCACGCAGCTTGTAGGTGGCGATCGATTTGCGCGCCTTGGTGATCACCGCCTTCTGGCCGGAAATCAGCGCCAGGTCGGCGGCCGCCGACTCGACCTTCTTGCGGTCGGCGACGCCTTCACCGATGCCCATATTGATGACGATCTTCTCGATCACCGGCACCTGCATGCGGCTCTTGTAGCCGAATTCGTCGGTGAGCTGCTTGCGCACCACCTGCTCGAAATGGGTCTTCAGGCGCGGCGTCACCCGCTCTTCCGGCTTCCTCGGCTTGGGGGCTTTCTCGGCCGCCTCGCCTTTGCCGGGCTTGTCGCCCTTATCGGACTTTTGGCCTTTCGCCTGCTGGCCCTTGTCGCCCTTCTCGGGCCTCGGAGCTCGCTCCGCCTTTTCGGGCTTCTTGGCCTCGCCCTTGTCGGCCTTGTCTTCCTTGTCAGCCATCGATCTCGACTCCCGAGCGCTTGGCGATGCGCACCTTCCTGCGGTCGCGGCCCTCGCCGACGAACTTGAATCCGACCCGCGTCGGCTTGCCGTCCTTCGGATCGGCCAGCGCCAGGTTGGACAGATGCACCGACGCCTCCTTGGAGATGATGCCGCCCTCTTGCTGCGCGCTCTGTTTCTGGTGGCGCTTGACCATGTTGACCCCGCGCACCAGCGCGCGGGTCTCCGCCGGATGCACCTCGATCACCTCCCCGGTGCGACCTCTGTCGCGGCCGGTCAGCACGATCACCTTGTCGCCCTTGCGGATCTTCGCCGCCATCACAGCACCTCCGGCGCCAGCGAGATGATCTTCATGTGGTTCTTGGCGCGCAGCTCGCGCGGAACCGGCCCGAAGATACGGGTGCCGACCGGTTCCATCTGCGGATTGATCAGCACCGCCGCGTTGCGGTCGAAGCGGATGATCGAGCCGTCGGGGCGCTTGATGTCCTTCGAGATTCGCACCACCACGGCCTTCATCACCTCGCCCTTCTTCACGCGCCCGCGCGGGATCGCCTCCTTGACCGAAACGACGATCACGTCGCCGATCGTGGCATATTTGCGCTTGGAGCCGCCGAGCACCTTGATGCACATGACCCGACGCGCGCCGGAATTGTCCGCCACGTCGAGGTTGGTCTGCATCTGGATCATGATGCTCTCCTCGCACTTGTTTCCGCGCGCACGCGCCTACACGACCTTTTTCTTCTCGCCCTGGATGACTTCCCACCGCTTGAGCTTGGACAGCGGACGGCGCTCCTCGATCCAGACGAGATCGCCCACGTGATACTCGTTCTTCTCGTCGTGGGCGTAGTACTTCTTCGTGCGCCGCACCGTCTTCTTCATGGCCGGATGGGTGAAGCGGCGCTCGACCCGCACGACGATGGTCTTGTCCTGCTTGTCGCTCACCACGACGCCCTGCAGCGTGCGCTTCGGCATCTGTCCTTACTCCGCCTTGGCCTTCGAGCGCGCGGCGCGCTTCGGCTTGGTTGCTGGCCTCTTTACTGGCTTCTTTGCCGGCTTCTCTTGGGGCGCGGCCTTTGCCGCCGGCGCCGGCTGGCCGGAGCGCTTCTGCACCGCAATGGTCTTGATTCGCGCGATGTCGCGGCGCACCTGCCGCACCCGCGACGTGTTCTCGAGCTGGCCGGTCGCCCGCTGAAAGCGCAGGTTGAATTGCTCCTTCTTGAGCTTGAGGACCTCGTCGTCGAGCTGGTCGACGGTCATGGCCCGCAGGTCGCCCGGCTTCATCATCAACTCCTCGAACCTATTCCGCGATGCGCTCGATGAAGCGCGTCTTGATCGGAAGCTTCGCGGCCGCCAGCCCGAGCGCTTCGCGCGCGACGGCAACCGAGACGCCGTCGACCTCGAACAGGATGCGGCCGGGTTTCACGCGCGCCACCCAGAATTCCGGGGCACCCTTGCCCGAGCCCATGCGCACCTCGAGCGGCTTCTTCGACACCGGCACATCCGGATAGATCCGGATCCATACCCGGCCGGCGCGCTTCATGTGGCGGGTGAGCGCGCGCCGCGCCGCCTCGATCTGGCGCGCGGTGATCCGCTCGGGCTCCAGCGCCTTGAGCCCATACTGGCCGAAGGCGAGGTCGATGCCCGACGTCGCAAGGCCGTGGATACGGCCCTTGTGCGCCTTGCGGAACTTGGTGCGCATCGGTTGCAGCATGGCCTAAGCCCTTCTCGTTCCTGCGCGCCGACCTTACGACGCGTCCCGGCGCGGCCGGCCGGCATCGGCCTCCGCCATCTTCTTGTCCTGCGCCATCGGGTCGTGCTCCATGATCTCGCCCTTGAAGATCCACACCTTCACGCCGCAGGTGCCGTAGGTGGTGAAGGCGGTGGCGGTGCCGTAGTCGACGTCGGCACGCAGCGTGTGCAGCGGCACGCGGCCTTCGCGATACCACTCCATGCGCGCGATCTCGGCGCCGCCGAGACGTCCCGAGCAGTTGATGCGGATGCCGCCGGCGCCGAGCCGCATGGCCGATTGCACGGCGCGCTTCATGGCGCGGCGGAAGGCGACGCGGCGCTCGAGTTGCTGCGCGATCGACTCCGCCACCAATTGGGCATCGAGCTCGGGCTTCCTGATCTCGATGATGTTGATCACGACGTCGGAATCGGTGAGCGCGGCCACCTTCTTGCGCAGCTTCTCGATGTCGGCGCCCTTCTTGCCGATGACCACGCCCGGCCGCGCCGAATGGATCGTCACGCGGCACTTCTTGTGCGGCCGCTCGATCACGATCTTGGACACCGCCGCCTGCTTGAGGTCCTTCATCAACTCCTCGCGGATCTTCATGTCCTCGTGCAGGAGCTTGCCGTACTCGTTCTTGCCGGCGTACCAGCGCGAGTCCCAGGTGCGGTTGATGCCGAGCCGCAAGCCGATCGGATTGACCTTCTGACCCATCGGTCCTCTCCTACGATGCCGCGGCCTCGACCTGACGCACGACGATGGTCAGGTGCGAGAACGGCTTGAGAATGCGTCCCATGCGGCCGCGGCCGCGCGGGGTGAAACGCTTGATCACCAGCGCCTTGCCCACATGCGCCTCGGCGACGACCAGATCGTCGACGTCGAGGTCGTGGTTGTTCTCGGCGTTCGCGATCGCCGATTCCAGGCACTTGCGCACGTCGCGCGCGATGCGCTTGCGCGAGAATTCGAGGTCGGCGAGCGCGGTCGCCACCTTCTTGCCGCGGATCAGGCCGGCGACCAGATTGAGCTTCTGCGGGCTCACCCGCAGCATGCGGGCGACCGCTTTCGCTTCGTTGTCGGGGAGCGTGCGCTCGCGTGACTTCTTGCTCATCCCTGCCCTCCCCGCCTCACGTCGTCGTGCCGGCGGCCGGCGCGGCCGCGCCCGGGGCGGCCGGCGCACCGGGGGCGCCAGGAGCGCCCGGGGCGGCGGGACCCGCCGCGCGCTTGGCCTTGCGGTCGGACGAATGGCCGTAGAACATGCGCGTCGGCGAGAACTCGCCGAACTTGTGGCCGACCATCTCCTCGGTCACCAGCACCGGGATGTGCTTCTGGCCGTTGTAGACGCCGAAGGTCAGCCCGACGAATTGCGGCAGGATGGTCGAGCGCCGGCTCCAGATCCTGATCAATTCGTGCCGCCCGGACGCGCGCGAGACCTCCGCTTTCTTGAGCAGATAGCCGTCGACGAACGGGCCCTTCCAAACCGAACGCGCCATGATTCCGTCCTCGTCTACTTCTTCCGCGCGTGGCGGCTCGCAATGATGAACTTGGTGGTGGACTTGTTCCTGCGGGTCTTCTTGCCCTTGGTGGGGAAACCCCACGGCGTCACCGGATGGCGGCCGCCAGAGGTGCGACCTTCGCCGCCGCCGTGCGGATGGTCGATCGGGTTCATGGTCACGCCGCGATTGTGCGGCATGCGGCCCATCCAACGCTTGCGTCCGGCCTTGCCGATCGAGATGTTCATGTTGTCGGGGTTCGACACCGCGCCGATCGTGCCCATGCAGCGGCCGTGGACGAGCCGCTGCTCTGCCGAGTTGAGCCGTACAATGACGTATTCGCCGTCGCGGCCGACGATCTGCGCATAGGTGCCGGCCGAGCGTGCGATTTGGCCGCCCTTGCCGATCTTCATCTCGATGTTGTGCACGATCGTGCCGATCGGGATGCTGGCGAGCGGCATGGCGTTGCCCGGCTTCACGTCGACGTGCTCGCCGGAAACGATCACGTCGCCGGGCGAGAGCCGCTGCGGCGCCAGGATATAGGCGAGCTCGCCGTCGTCGTATTTGATCAGCGCGATGAAGCCGGTGCGGTTGGGGTCGTATTCGATGCGCTCGACCTTGGCCGGCACGTCGAATTTGCGGCGCTTGAAGTCGACCTTGCGGTAGGCCTGCTTGTGGCCGCCGCCGCGAAACCGCACCGTGATGCGGCCGTTGTTGTTGCGGCCACCCGATGAGCTTTTGCCCTTGGTCAGCGTCTTCACCGGGGCGCCGCGATGCAGACCGGAGCGGTCGACCAGCACGACCTGGCGCTGGCTGGGCGTGACCGGGTTGTAGCTCTTGAGTGCCATCACCTCGCTCCTTACAGACCCGTGGTCACGTCGATGCGGTGACCCTCTTCGAGGGTGACGATCGCGCGCTTGACCGGCGACTGCGTGCCGATCCTGCCCTTGAAGGCCTTGACCTTTCCCTTGCGGACATGGGTGTTGACGCTCTTGACCTTGACGTCGAAGAGCTTCTCCACCGCCTCCTTGATCTGCGGCTTGGTCGCGGTGCTGGCGACCTTGAACATCACCTGGTTCTGCTCCGAGGCGAGCGTTGCCTTCTCGGTGATGACCGGCGAGATGATCACGTCGTAATGGCGCGGATCGGTGGTGCTCATTTGAACCGCGCCTCCAGCGCCTCGAGCGCGGCCTTGGTCAGCACGAGCGTCGGCCGTCGCAGGATGTCGTAGACGTTGATGCCCTGAACCGGCAGCACGTCGATGTTGGGAATGTTGCGCGCGGCAAGACGGAAGCCCGCCTCGACCTCGGCGCCGTCGATGATGAGCGCGTTGGCGAGGCCGAGTTTCTCGAAACTCGTCTGCAAGGCCTTGGTCTTGCCGTCCTTCACCGTCGCCTTGTCGAGGATGATGATGCCGCCGTCCTTGGCCTTGGCCGAAAGCGCGTGCTTGAGCGCGAGCGCGCGCACCTTCTTGGGAAGGCCGATCGCGTGGCTGCGCGGGGTCGGCCCGAACGAGCGGCCGCCGCCCCGGAAAAGGTTCACCTTCGCCGGACCGTGACGAGCCGAGCCGGTGCCCTTCTGCCGATACATCTTCTTGCCGGTGCGGTTGATCTCGCTGCGGTTCTTGACGTCGTGCGTGCCGCGCTGGCGCTTGGCCAGCTGCCAGTTGACGCAGCGATGCAGGATGTCCGCACGCGGCTCGAGACCAAAGATCGCGTCCGGCAGCGTCACCGAACCCGCGGCCTTGCCGTCGATGGTCGTGACCTTCAGTTCCATGTCACGCGCCCTCCTGCACGGCGGGCTCGGCCTTGGCAGCCTCCGCCTTGTCGGCGGACGCCCCTGCCGCTTCAGCCAGGCGGAATTTGCCGGGCTTGGGGGCCTCCTTCGGCAGCGACTTCTTCACCGCGTCGCGCACGGTGATCCAGCCGCCCTTGGCGCCGGGGACCGCGCCTTCCACCAGAATGAGGCCGCGCTCGACGTCGGTCTGCACCACCTTGAGATTGAGCGTGGTGACCCGCTCGACGCCCAGGTGGCCGGGCATCTTCTTGTTCTTGAAGGTCTTACCCGGGTCCTGCCGGCCGCCGGTGGAACCGATCGAGCGGTGCGAGACCGACACGCCGTGCGAGGCGCGCAGGCCGTGGAAATTCCACCGTTTCATGCCGCCCGCAAAACCCTTGCCGATCGAGGTGCCGGTGACGTCGACGAACTGGCCGACCACGAAATGGTCGGCAGTGATCTCGGCGCCGACCGGGATCAGATCGCTCTCCTCGACCCGGAACTCGGCGAGCTTGCGCTTGGGCTCGACCTTGGCGACCGCAAAATGGCCACGGACGGCCTTGGTCACGTTCTTCGGCTTGCGGCTGCCGGAGCCTAGCTGCAGCGCCACGTAGCCGTTCTTGTCCTTGGTGCGGTGGCCGACGACCTGGCAATTGGCAAGCCGCAGCACCGTCACCGGCACGTGCTCACCGCCGTCCGTAAAGACGCGGGTCATCCCGACCTTCTGTGCGATCACCCCGGAACGCATGTGCGTGGTCCCTGTCCTGCTCGTCCCACCCGGCTCAGAGCTTGATCTCGACGTCGACGCCGGCGGCGAGGTCGAGCTTCATCAGCGCGTCCACCGTCTGCGGCGTCGGATCGACGATGTCGAGCAGGCGCTTGTGGGTGCGCATCTCGAACTGCTCGCGGCTCTTCTTGTCGATGTGCGGCGACCGGTTGACGGTGAATTTCTCGATCTTGGTCGGCAGCGGGATCGGGCCGCGCACCTGCGCACCGGTGCGCTTGGCGGTCGCCACGATCTCGCGGGTCGACGCATCGAGGATGCGGTGGTCGAACGCCTTGAGCCGGATTCTTATGTTCTGGCCGTTCATGCGCTAGTGCTCCAAGGCAAGGGCCGCGGCGAACCGCGGCCCGTTGCGCAACCTCATTCGATGATGCTGGCGACGACGCCGGCGCCGACGGTGCGGCCGCCCTCGCGGATGGCGAAGCGCAGCTTCTCCTCCATCGCGATCGGAACGATCAGCGTCACCTCCATGGCGATGTTGTCCCCCGGCATCACCATCTCGGTCCCCTCCGGCAACGTCACCACACCGGTCACGTCGGTGGTCCGGAAGTAGAACTGCGGACGGTAGTTGGTGAAGAACGGCGTGTGCCGGCCGCCCTCCTCCTTGGTCAGGATAT
>JBEVIH010000098.1:0-37255 GCA_040510815.1 Xanthobacteraceae bacterium
TTTTTTGGTGGTGGGTTCCCCACCTTTTTCTGTTTTTCTGGCGGCTATCGGCGCCTTTGTTTTTTGGCGGCCCCTTCGCCATGCGGCAGGGGGTCGGGGGGAAACGCCTCGCCGGCCGCGGAGCTGATCGGACTAGCGGGGCGGACGCATCGCGCTCGCGGTCTTGGCGGCGCGCACCAGCTGCAGAAACTCGGTCCGGTAGCCGAACGGGTCGTCGCCGCGCGCCGCCGAGGCGATCCGCAGCACGTCGTCGTAGGCGAAGGCGCCGATATAGCGGCCGCCCCGGAGAATCTCGCCGAACGCGGCGACGCTGCTGGCAAAGCGGGCCTCGTTCGGCGCTTCCTCGAAGCGCGCGTGCTCGGAGCCGCGGTCGACCGGCGTGCTGATCAGCGTGCTCGCGTCGGACTTGGGCAGCTTGTAGCGGATCTTCACGAACGCATATTCCCCCGCCACGGATGCTGGCGCGGCACCGCCGGCTGCGCCGGAAGCCTCGCTGTAGCGCAGATCGCCGACGACGCGCGGTCCGCCGACCGGAACGATCTCATAGAGCGCCGTCACCGTCTGTCCGGAACCCACGTCGCCGGCGTCGACCTTGTCGTTGGCGAAGTCGTCACGGTGGAGCAGCCGCGTCTCGTATCCGATGAGCCGATACTCGGCGACGGTGGCGGGATTGAACTCGACCTGGATCTTCACGTCCTTGGCGATCGGGATCAGGGTGGAGGTCGCTTCCTCGACCAGCACCTTGCGGGCCTCGTTGATGGTGTCGATATAGGCGGCGACGCCGTTGCCGTTCTGGGCGAGCGCCTGCATCAGGGCGTCGTTGTAGTTTCCCATGCCAAAGCCGAGGATGGAGAGGAAGATTCCGTTCCCGCGCTGGCGCTCGATGAAGCCCTTGAGCTCGTCCTTGTCGGTGATGCCGACGTTGAAGTCGCCGTCGGTCGCCAGGATCACCCGGTTGACGCCGTTGGGATCGAAATTCTGCTCGGCGAGCGCATAGGCCTGGCGGATGCCCTCCGCCCCGGCGGTGCTGCCGTGCGCCTCGAGCCGCTCGATCACGCCGAGGATGCGTGCCTTGTCGGAGGCGACGGTCGGCTCGAGCGCGGTGCCCGCATGGCCGGCATAGGTGACGATCGCCACGCGATCGCTCGGCTCGAGCTGCGCAAGCAGCATCGCCAGCGATTGCTTGACCAGCGGCAGCCGGTTCGGCGCATTCATGGAGCCGGAGGTGTCGATCAGGAACACCAGGTTGGCGCGCGGGCGGGTGGCCGCCTGCACCGCATAACCCCTGATCCCGATCTGGACGATCTTGCGGCCATCGGACCACGGGCTCGGGAACACCGCGACCGTGGTCCGGAACGGTTCGGTCGCCGTCGTGGGCGCCGGATAGGCGTAGGGGAAATAGTTGATCAGCTCCTCGACGCGGACCGCATGGGGCTGCGGGAGGACGTTGCGATTGAGCGAGGCGCGCACGAACGAGTACGAGGCCGTGTCCACGTCGATCGAGAAGGTCGAGACCGGCGCTTCGCGCACGATCCGAAAGATATTCTCGGCAGCGCCGGCAAACCGGTCGCGGCCGACCGGCTCGGATGGCACACCATGCTCGACCGGCCCAACGCGCACGCCCGGCGGTGCAACCAGCAATTCAACGCGTGAATCCCGAGCGCGCCATCTGGCGTCCTTCTCCGGCGCCGGCGCGGGTGGTGCATAGGGTGACGCCAGGCCCGAATGCGGATCGCGCAGCTGTCTCGTCGCGATCGCCTGGTCGTACGGGAGCGTTTCCAGCTTGCTTGGGCTCGGAACAAGGGACGCATGCCGGGTTTCGCCGACATACCAGGCGGCTGATCCGGCCATCAGGACGACGAGGCTTGCGGCAATGAGGTGGCGTGCACGCGGCATGGCGGGGCTCCTGCGCGACGGCGCAGTGAAAGGGGCCGTCTGCTGCGTGAGACGCCGGTCGTGCCCGGATCCTTGGCGGCGCGCGCGACTTTTCTTCTCGAACCGCTCCACGGCGCTTGCGATCGCGGCTTGCCGGGCGTCCGGGGAAGGGGCCGGAGCCTCGGGCAGCCGAGCGAGGATGTCGTGCTCAGAGGCCATCGGGAATTTCCTTCGCAGTCTGTGGGGTCAATTGCCGCCTGGCCTCATGCATCCGCCACGAGACGGTGGACTCGGCCACCCCAAGGGCGCGAGCCGCTTCCGCGTGAGTCAGGTCCTCCCCGACGATCAAGACGACCGTGTCCCGCAGCAGCGGGTCGAGCCGCGCGACCTCGCTCGCGAGCCAGCTCTGCCGGTAGGCATCGCGGCCGTCGGGCCGGGCGGCCAAGCCGGCCAGCACCGACAGGCGCTCCCGCAGGCGCGTCAATGTCAGCCCGCGCCGGCGGTGATCGCGACACGCATTCACCACGATGCCGGTGAGCCAAGTTGTGAATTTGGCCTCTCCCCGGAAGCTGCCGATCTCCTCCACCAGCCCGCAGCAGACGTCTTGCGCGACGTCCTCGGCATCGGACTTGGAGCCGGTCAATCGCCACGCCAGGCGGTGAATGCGATCGTAGTGCCGTCGCAGCAAAGCCTCGAACGCATCGCGGTCGCCACCGCGAGCAAGCTCGACGAGATCGCGATCGGGGTCGAAGATCGCCGCGGCGGCATCGGCGCCGGCGCCGGTGGGTGCGTCGGGCCGCTCGGTGATGCCTTCGATCGTCCCGAATTCGATCGACGAACTGTTGTTTCCCTTCAAGGGATGATCCTATCGATCAAACCGGCGCGCCTGGGCGATTTGCAGTCCATGGTCATTGACGGCGATCACGCTCGTCCGGCGGCCAACTTCGTTTCGGCGCAATCTCCGCCTGACCATGAGACGCGGGTGCGGTCGGAATCCTTGGGCGCCGCGCAAAGTTTTTTCTTGCGTACAAGGGTGCGCAAATGCGGCTAACTTGGGTCCAAGCCAGTTCGACCCTTTCCGCCGAATGGATTTGTAAGCAGTTGAAATATAACAATAACCACGTCTCGGCGGCGCTTGCGGGCCGCCTCCTTCGGAGTTGGAAATGGTGCTTGGCGTGCCGGTGAGCGAGCTGTTGCTGCTCGCCGCCTTGATCATCGTCGCCGGCGTCATCACCGGCGTCCTGGCCGGGTTGTTCGGCATCGGCGGCGGCGCCCTCATCGTTCCGGTCCTCTACGAGGTGTTCCGCGTGCTCGGCGTGCCGGACGAGGTGCGCTTCCAGCTCTGCGTCGGAACCTCGATCGCGATCATCGTGCCAACCAACGTGCTTTCCTTCCGCATCCATCGCGACAAGGGCGCGGTGATGATGGACGTGGTGCGGCAATGGGCCGTGCCCGCCGTGGTCGGCGTGGCGGCCGGCTCCGCCATCGCCGGCTTTGCGTCGGCCGCGGTGCTCAAGCTCGCATTCGTGCTGGTCGGGAGCGTGATCGCCCTCAAGCTCCTGATCGGCCGCGACAGCTGGCGGCTCGCCGACGACCTGCCGGGCCGCGCTGCCATGACCGGCTATGGGTTCTTCGTCGGCCTTTGCGCCTCGCTGATGGGCATCAGCGGCGGCTCGATCGCCAACATGATCCTCACCCTGCATGGCAGGTCGATCCACAGCGCGGTCGCGACCTCGGCCGCGCTGGGCGTGCCGATCACCATCGCCGGCACGATCGGCTACCTGATCGCGGGCCTGCCGCATCAGGCGCTGCTGCCGCCGTTCTCGGTCGGCTTCGTCTCGCTCATCGGTTTTGCGCTGATGGCGCCGGTCTCGAGCTTCACCGCGCCCTACGGCGCGCGGCTCGCCCACGCGCTGTCGAAGCGCAGCCTCGAGATCGCATTCGGTTGCTTTCTGCTGATCGTCTGCGTGCGTTTCATCGTGAGCCTGGTCGGATGACCGTTCACGGAGAGCCTCGCATGATGAGCTTGTCGCCTCGCACCTCCCAGCTCTGCAGCCGGTTGAGGAAGCTCATGCCGAGGAGATTGATGCGCAATTGTCCCGGCTGCGCGATCAGGGCCGGCACCGAGCGTTCGGTGATGCCGCCGACCGACACCCGGTCGAGCGTGACCGGCGCGGCGCGGGTGCGGCCGTTGGCGGTATCGACATTGACCGAGTAGTTGAGGACTTCGAGCGGCAGGCCGGCGGCTTTGGCCGCCTCCTGGGTGAGGACGACCGCGCTTGCGCCGGTGTCGAGCACCATCGACGCGCGCGCCTCGTTGATTTGCACGGTGACGAAGAAGCTTCCACCGGGCCCGCGCGCGATCTCGACCGTCCGCCCGCGGGTGGCGGCGCGGCCCGGGATGAGCTCGGCGAGCACTCGCTCGGCGACGTCCCGCAGCTCGAAACGGTAGGTGTACCCGATCGCCAGCAGGAGCGCGATCAGGACCCAGATCAGCGCCGACTCGAGCGCATGCGAGAAGCGCTGGCGGAACAGCGCCAGCACCAGCACGCAGACGAAAACGAGCGCCACGACCTTGGTGGTGAGGGAAGAGAAATCGTACTGGCTGAGGCCGGCGAGCGTCCCACCCTGCTGCACGACCAGCGCGAACAGGACGGCGATCAGAATGGCCAATAGAATCCAGAGGAGCCGGCGCACGCTATCGTCCTTCAGGTCGCATCTGCGCGGGTCTTCTCGTTCCCGCGCAGCGTCGCCAGGCGTTGCGGTAATTCCGCCATGATGCGCGAGCGCTCGTCGGCGGTGAAGCCGATCCAGCCAGCGATCTCGGCGATGGTGCGCCCGCAGCCGACGCAAAGCGTCGAGATCGGGTCGACCACGCACACCTTGTTGCAGGGGGTCTCGATGTCGGCCATGAGTCGTCGCGGTCAGGTGCGGCGCGCAAGATAAGGATCGCCGCACGGAAGGCAATCGCCGAGATCGGCTGCTCGCCGGAAGTTTACGTCCCGATCCCGAGCAGCCGCCGCAGTGTGTGGGCCTTGGTGGGGCGCGGGGGGCTGGCCGCCGCCTCGGTCTGCGGTTGCGCAGTCTGGATCGATGGCGCAGGCTCGGAGAGCGGCGCGAGCGCGGACATCACCCGTTCCGGCGGGAAGGTGACGACCACCTCGGTGCCGATGCGCAGCTTCGATTTGAGCGTGAACGTCCCGGCGTGAAGATCGACCAGGCTCTTGGCGATCGGAAGGCCCAGGCCGGCGCCTTGCTCGGCCGATTTGATGGAATTCGATCCCTGCCCGAAGGAAGCGAGCACGATCGGGATTTCCTCTTCCGGGATGCCCGGGCCGGTGTCCTTGACGCTGATATATTGCCCGCCCGAGGCGGTCCAACCGACCTTGAGCCAGATTTCGCCGCCTTGCGGAGTGAACTTGATGGCGTTGCCCAGGAGGTTGAGGCAGATCTGGCGTACCGCCCGCTCATCCGCCCACAGGCGCGGCATCTCGGTCTCGAACACGTCGTGGATGGCGATGCTGCGGCTCCTCGCCCGCATCTGCAGGAGATGGCTGCACTCGCCGACGACGTGCACCAGCGAGACCGCCTCTTCGTTGAGCTCGTAGCGGCCGGCCTCGATGCGGGAGAGGTCGAGGATCTCGTTGATCAAGCCGAGCAGGTGGACACCCGAATTGTGGATGTCGCCGGCATAATCCTTGTAGGCGGGCACATTGTGAGAACCGAAGATCTCCGTTTTCATCACTTCCGAGAAGCCGAGAATGGCATTGAGCGGTGTGCGCAGCTCGTGGCTCATCTGGGCGAGGAAGCGCGACTTGGCGATGTTAGCAGCCTCGGCGCGCCGCCGCGCCTCGTCGGAGATCGCCTTCGCGGTTTCCAGCTCGCCGATCAGCGCGTCCTTCTCGGCGCGCGCCTCGAGCGTGGCGAGCGTGGTCGAGTAGAGCCGGTGCGCGAGCAGCGCGAAATAACCCTGCCCGGTGAGCGCCAGGATGGCGAGGATGTAGTTGTGCAGATCGCCGCGGAAGGCGAAGTCGAGCGCCACCGCCGCCGATACCGGTACGGTGGCGGCATACACCGCGACCGGTAGGCTCGACGCCAGCATGCTCGACACCGCCACCACCAGCAGCATCACGAACAGCATGAAGGTGCCCGAGCTTTCATCGACGCCGACCGGATCGATGAGGATGAACATCCAGGCCAGCCCGAAGAACAGATCGAGCATGATGAAGCGCAGCCGCCAGGCGCGCATGTTGATGTTGCTCGGCGACTCGGCCAGGAACTGGCGACACTTGGCGATGATGATGGCGTGAATCACCAGCACCGCCGCGGTCCAGATGCCGGCCTTGACCGCGCCGGTCCACAGGCTCGACAGGAAGCCGACGCTGCCGATCAGCAGCAGGATCACCAACGAGGCCGAGAGCCGGTTCTGCGCGAACAGCCGCAGCAGCTCGTAGTCGAAGGCCGGGCGCGTGCCGGTGGTCGAGGTGAGGCGATCACGCGCCGCCCGCACGTAGTGGGCAGCCGCGCGCCGGCGCTTGGCCGATGACCCATCGGCCGGCAGTGCGGAATCGCGCTGGTCGTTCGGGCCGCTCATGCTTGTTTGGTGCTTTGCCCCCAAGAATCTACGTCAAACTCGCGCCAAAACCTTAAGAGCACGCTTAAGGAGCGGCTAAATCCCTTGCTTAGCAATAGATTTCTGTAACGACGTGGCTCCGATCCGCCGCAAAACCGATCGCGTCAATGCCGCGACCAACCGGTGAGGGGATACCCGCCTTGACCGCGGGCCAATACCCGTGCTGGTGTGGAGAGTTGGCGTCTGCAACTAAAGGTCGCGGAACTTATCATGGCGGGCTCTGGTTAAGGGAGACAGCATGAAACTCTACGACGGTGGTCGCGCGCCCAATCCGCGGCGCACGCGCATCTTTTTGGCCGAGAAGGGGATCAAGCTGCCGCTGGAGCCGATCGATCTCGGCGCCATGCAGCATCGGTCTGCCGCCTACACCGCGGTCAATCCGATCCAACGGGTGCCGGCGCTGGAGCTCGACGACGGCACCGTGATCACCGAATCGATCGCGATCTGCCGTTATTTCGAGGAGCTTCAGCCCGATCCGCCGCTGTTCGGGCGCGGCGCGCTCGAGATCGCGCGCGTCGAGATGTGGAACCGGCGCCTCGAATTGCACTTCCTGTTTCCGGTCTCGCACGTCTTTCGCAACTCGCATCCGGCAATGAAGGAGATGGAGGTGCCGCAGGTGCCGGCCTGGGCCGAGGCCAACAAGCCGCGCGTCTTGGAGTTTGTCGCCTTGCTCGACCGCGAGCTCGTCGACCGGCCCTTCGTCGCCGGCGACAAGTTCACGGTCGCCGACATCACCGGCCTGGTTGCCGTCGATTTCATGAAGCCGGCGAAACTCGCGGTACCGGACGAGCTCAAGAATCTCAAACGTTGGCATGCCGAGGTTTCGGCACGGCCGAGCGCGGCGGCGTGACATGCGCCTGACCGTCGTCGGATCCGGTGATGCTTTCGGCTCCGGCGGCCGGTTCAACACTTGTTTCTTTCTCGAGACCGTCAAAGGCACGCTATTGGTCGATTGCGGCGCCTCCTCGCTGGTGGCGCTCAAGGCGCACGGCCTCGATCCCAATCGCATCGACGGTATCGTGCTCTCGCATCTGCACGGCGACCACTTCGGCGCGCTTCCGTTCCTGCTCCTCGACGCCCAGTTCCTCGCCGAGCGCGCGCGGCCGCTCTTGATCGCGGGTCCGCCCGGCACGCGGGCGCGGCTCGATGCGCTGCTCGAGGTCTTCTTTCCGCGCTCGACCACCAACAAATGGCGGTTCTCCTGGAAGGTGATGGAGATCGAGGTCGGCCGGCCGACCGATGTGCTGGGGCACGCGGTGACGACCACCGAGGTCGTGCATTTCTCGGGCGCGCCGTCGACCGCGATCCGCCTCTCCGACGGCCGGTCGCTGTTCGCCTATTCGGGCGACACCGAGTGGGTCGAGACGCTGGTCTCGGTCGCCGACGGCGCCGATCTGTTCATTGTCGAGTGCTACGGCTATTCCGGCCACATGCCGGGTCACATCACCTGGGATGTCCTGCGGACGCGGCTGCCCGAGCTGCGGGCACGGCGGATCATGGTGACCCACATGAATCCGACCGTGCTCGGGCGTCTCGATGAAGTCCGCGCCGCCGGCGCGCTGGTCGCCGAGGATGGCCTCGTCACCGAGGTCTGAGCGCGAGCAGGGGTGTACGTCCTACGCGCGCCCTTTGCCGACACGCGGGTTGGGGCGACCGCCATCGCTGACCGCCATGACGATCACGACCTCATCGGGCCGCGGCGCGTCGGCGACCATGACGGTCATGGTGTCGAGGTAGTCGAACGCCCAGATGTTGTCCTTGTGAGCCAGCGGCACGTCGATGCTGGCGCCCGCCGCCGCCACCTTGACGTTCGACGAGATGATCGCCTCGCCGCCGCCGACTGCCGCCCGCATCGGTCGTCCGAGCTTGGGGTGCAGCAGCGCCGCGCCGTGCTCGATGTCGCCGTTGACCCCGACGATCGCGGCCTTGCCATAGCCGGTGGGCGAACCACCGGACAAAAGCCCGACGACTTGCGGCATGAGCTGTTCGCCGAGCGCGGCGCCGAGATCGAACAGCGACGCAAGATCGTCGACGTGCCCGGCGCCGGCGAAGGGATTGCGAATGACCGCGATGGCGGCGGCGCGGGTCACGGCCTTGTCCGCGCTGCGGCCCGCCTCCGCCAGAACCTGCTCTTTGAGGAATAGAATTTTGCGAACGCCATCCATGTCCCGGTTTCCTGCAAGTGCAAGTCGGCGATCGGGAGCTGACCTATTTTTCCAGCCGGGCAATCAGGCTGGAGGTGTCCCAGCGCTTGCCGCCCATCTTCTGCACTTCCGCATAGAACTGGTCGACCAGCGCGGTCACCGGCAGGCTGGCGCCGTTCTTGCGTGCTTCGCCGGCGCAGATCGACAAATCCTTGCGCATCCAGTCGACTGCGAAGCCGAAGTCGAACTTGCCGGCGGCCATGGTCTTGTAGCGGTTCTCCATCTGCCACGATTGCGCTGCACCCTTGGAGATGGTCTCGATCACCGTGTCGATGTTGAGCCCGGCTTTCTTGGCGAAATGGATGCCTTCGGCGAGTCCCTGCACCAGCCCGGCGATGCAAATCTGGTTGACCATCTTGGTGAGCTGGCCGGCCCCCGGTGCGCCGATCAGCTTGCACATGCGCGCATAGGCGGCGATCACCTTCTCGGCGCGCCCATAGGGCTCGGCATCGCCGCCGCACATCACCGTGAGCACGCCGTTCTCGGCGCCGGCCTGGCCGCCGGAGACCGGCGCGTCGACGAAGTCGAAGCCGCGTTTTTTCGCTTCCGCGTGGAGCTCGCGCGCGATCTCGGCCGAGGCGGTGGTGTGATCCACGAACACCGCGCCCTTCTTGACGCCGTGGAAGGCGCCGCTCGGCCCGAGCGTCACCTCCCGCAGATCATTGTCGTTGCCGACGCAGCACATGACGAAGTCCTGGCCTTCGGACGCCTCTTTCGGCGTCGCCGCCCTGCGTCCCCCGTGCTGGCTCACCCATTTCTCGGCCTTGGCGGCGGTGCGGTTATAGACCGTGACCTCGTGACCGCCCTTGTTCTTGAGGTGCCCGGCCATGGGATAGCCCATGACGCCGAGCCCGAGGAATGCCACCTTCGCCATCACTTTCCTCCCTGAATGCACTGCCCGCGAGCGTGCCGAACGCCTATATGCGCAGTGATTGCGACGGCGCGGCCGCCGCGTCAACCGTCATAAAGCGGCGTTGACCGCTTCCGCGTGGGTCGTATGGTGTCGGCCCCGGGATCCCGCGCATTTGCGGCGGAGAACAATGCGATGGCAGTGACCAGAGAGCAGGTGCTGGCGGCGCTCGAAGGCGTAAAGGCCCCCGACGGAGCCCCGCTGCCCAAGACCGGCACGCTGTCGGAGGTGGTGGCGAGCGACGGCAAGGTGTTCTTCTCGATCACCGTCGATGCCGCGGAAGTCAAAGCCTGGGAGCCGGTGCGCAAGCGCGCCGAGGAGGCGGTGCGCGCGCTGTCAGGCGTGCAATCGGCGCTGGTCGCGCTCACCGCCGAACGCAAAGCGGGTGCCGGCGGGGCGCGTCCGCCGCAGGCGGCGCCCGCCGGCGCGCCTACTGGCGCGCGCGCCGCACCGCGCGGCGAATCGGCACAAGGCGTTCCGGGCGTCGAGGCCATCATCGCGGTCGCCTCCGGCAAAGGCGGCGTCGGCAAATCGACCACCGCCGTCAACCTCGCGCTCGGGCTTGCTGCGCTCGGGCTCAAGGTCGGCATCCTCGACGCCGACATTTATGGGCCGTCGCTGCCCAAGCTCCTCGCCATCAAGGAGCGGCCGCAGACGCTCGGCGGCACGCGGCTCAAGCCGATCACGCGCTATGGGCTGACCGTGATGTCGATCGGATTCCTGATCGACGAGGAAACGCCGATGATCTGGCGCGGGCCGATGGTGATTTCGGCGCTCACCCAGATGCTGCGTGAAGTCGAGTGGGGCAAGCTCGACGTGATGGTGGTCGACATGCCGCCCGGCACCGGCGACGCCCAGCTCACCATGGCGCAGCAGGTGCCGCTCAAGGGCGCGGTCATCGTCTCGACGCCGCAGGACCTCGCGCTGATCGACGCACGGCGCGGCATCGCCATGTTCCGGCGCGTCAACGTGCCGGTGCTCGGCATCGTCGAGAACATGAGCTACTTCCTCTGTCCGGAATGCGGCGCGCGCTCCGACATCTTCGGCCACGGCGGCGCGCGCCACGAGGCCGAGCGGCTCGGCGTGCCGTTCCTCGGCGAAGTGCCGCTGCACATGACGATCCGCGAGAAATCCGACGCCGGGCTGCCGGTGGTGGCGACCGAACCGGACGGCCCACACGCCAAGATCTATCGCGACATTGCCGCCGGCGTGCGCGATCAGCTCAAAGGCGCTGGCGCGGCCCACGCTGCGCCGAGGATCGTCATCGAGGCGTGATGCTGGTCGCCCGGGCCGGTGCCTGCAGCAGATCAACTGCCGTTAATCCTCGGCCCACATCCGCAGCAGATTTGCCAGCGACCTGGAGATGAGGTCGTACTCCGCCGACTTGCCCTCGCGCGCGAACAGCTGCCGCCGTGCGGTGTCGAGGTCGAACAACAGCTCGCGGCGCGCCGGATCGCGGATGAAGCTGCGCGCCCAGCCGACGGCGGCAAGCCGCGCGCCGCGTGTCACCGCGGTGACCTGGTGGAGCGACGTCGACGGATAGGCGACCAGCGATCCGGCGGCGAGCTTGAACGATTCCTCGCCCGACGTGCTCTCGATCGCGAGCGCGCCGCCGTCGTAGCTTTTCGGGTCGGACAGGAACAGCGTGAACGACACGTCGGTGCGCATGCCGCCCATCAGCGCGTCGTCGACATGGCTGCCGTAGTGCATGCCTTTTTCGTAGCGGGAAAAGAGTAACGGCGAGAGCGTCTTCGGCCGCACCGCCAGGCGAAAGACCTCGTTGCCGAGGATGCGCTCGGCGACGAGCTTGCGGATCGTTTCGAGCGAACGGTCGGAGCCCGCTGCCTGCCGATTGTCCTTCACCGTGCGCGCCGCAAAGCCGGCGGTGGCGCGGCCGTCGATGAAACGGGCGCGCGTGAGCGTGGCCCGCACGATCTTGACGTCGTCGGGCGAAAGCACGTTGCCGATCACGATCTGCATGGTGCCGCCTTGGCTTTGCCCGGCATGATCCATCGGGCCGATCGAAGATGCAAACGTGATTGCCACAGCGTTTTCGCGCAGTTACCTGCACGATTTGGAACGATTAAAAACGAGCAAGTGACTGGACGCATTTGTGCGCACGGATATATCTAGGCGGCGCGTGGCTCGATGGCCGGCGCAGTTGCGTCAGGATCGAAAATTGGGGGGCGGCTGACGTTCGTCGCGAGGACTGGACATGAAGACGAAACGCAAGATCTGGCTTGGCGTCGGCGCATTCGTGGTCGCGGGCGCCGGCGCAACAGGCGCAGGCCCCCTCGACGGCGGACGGGTTCCTGATCTTTCCGCCCCGAGCGGGCTGGTCACCGATACCGCGATCCCGCGGGGGGCCGGCTTGGTGGTCGCTCAGCATGGCGATCACGCTGCGAAGGCCGACGAGGGCGGCGAGGAGGGGGGCGAAAAGGGAGTCGCCAATCTGCCGCCCGAGCTCGCGTTCGCCACGCGGATCGCGCTCTTGCGCGGCCATCTTCTCGTGGGCGACGAGCTGGTCAAGCAGCAGCAATGGAACGCGGCGCTTCCGCACTTCCTCCATCCCGGCGAGGAAATCTACGCCGACATCAAGGAACAACTCACCGAGTACAAGGTGCCGCCGTTCGAGAATGCGCTCAAGGCGCTGGCCGGCACAGTCAAGGCCAAGAAGGGCGGCGCCGACTACGCCAAGGCGTTCAAATCGGTCAACGACGCGCTGGCCGCTGCCGACGCCGGCATGAAAGCGAAACAGACCGACTGGGCGGCCTTCGTCGTCGGCGCGGCGGTCGAGACCGTCAAGACCGCGGCCGGCGAATACCAGCAGGCGATCGTCGGGGGCCGCATCGCCAAGCCGGTCGAATACCAGGATGCCCGCGGCTTCATCTTCCACGCCGAGCGGCTGATCGAGAGCGTCGCCCCGGATCTCGAAAAGAAGGACGCCGCCGCGCTGCGGGCGGTGCGCGCGGGATTCGCCGAACTGAAGAAGGCATTTCCCGCACCGATGCCGCCGCGAGCGCCGGTCAAGGAGCATGGCGCGCTGCTCGCAGACGTCTCGCGCATCGAGCTCGCCGCCGGCAGACTGATGTGAGGCGATGACGGCGCGGGTGACGATGCGCCTCGTGGCGGCGGCGTTTTTCGCCGGCGGGGTCATCGGCACCGGTGCTGCCCTCCTCGCGGGCCCTCCGCCGCGGCCCGCAGCCGCCGCGATCGGCGACGATCTTGCGGCGCTCAAGGCGTCATTCCGCCGGCCCGAAGGGGTGCCGTTTCCCGCCGACAATCCGTTCTCCGAAGCGAAGCGGGCGCTCGGCGAGACGCTGTTCCACGACAAGCGCCTGTCCCTCGACGAAAGCCTCAGCTGCGCAAGCTGTCACGAGCGCGGCAAGGGCTTCGCCGACGGCAAAGCGCAGGGCCGTGGCGTGCCCGGCCGGCCGCTCAAGCGGCACACGCCGACCCTGTGGAATCTCGCCTGGTCCTCACCGGTTTTCTGGGACGGCCGCGCGCGCAGCCTCGAGGAGCAGGTCGCGGGGCCGATCGAGTCGCCCGACGAGATGGCACAACCGCTCATCTCCGTAGTCACGCGGCTTGCCGCCGATGCCGCGATGGCGCGCGCTTTCGCCGCCGCCTTCCCGGAGACCCCGCAGGTGAACGCGCTCAATCTCGCGAGAGCGCTCGCGACCTACGAGCGGACCTTCGTGTCGCCGCCCACGCGCTTCGACCGCTGGATCGCCGGCGCCCCGCAAGCGCTGACCGCGGGTGAGGTCGCCGGTTTCCGTTTGTTCACCGGCAAGGCCGGCTGCGTCAAATGCCACAGCGGCTTTGCCTTCACCGACTATGCGTTCCACGACATCGGGCTGCCGAGCGAAGACCGCGGGCGCGGCGCCGTGCTGCGTCTGCCTGCGGCGGAGCACGCCTTCAAGACACCAGGGCTGCGCGAGATCGGGCGCTCCGCCCCATACATGCACGACGGCTCGCTCGCCACGCTGGCGGATGTGATCAGGCACTACGAGAGCGGCGTGGTCGAGCGCCCGACCCTGTCGAAGGATCTCACGCGCAAGCTCAGGCTGACGCAAGCCGAGCGCGCCGACCTGATCGCCTTCCTGGGGACGCTGACGAGCGAGCGCGAGCCGGCGTTGCCGGAGACCATCGTGGCGGTGAAAAGTGGGCCGACGACGCCGGCGGAACACGTGAGCACGGTGTCGCAAGACGACAAAAATTTTCATCCCGCCCACATCGCGCTTCCGCGCGGCGGGCGATTGTGGATCGTCAACAATGACACCCGAACGCACAATGTGCGGGTGTTCGATCCGGCGCTCGACTTCGATTCCGGCGCCCAGGAGCCGGGCGAGACGGTCGAGATTGAATTCCCGAATTCAGGTTCGTTCCTGGTGTTCTGCGGCATTCATCCGAAGATGGAGCTTTACGTCGACGTCTCCCGCTGATGCCTGTTTGCGGCAGGGCCCGAACAGGGATGCGATCAAGGTCGGACGCTCGAAGCGCCAAACGGAGTCTAATGCGCGTTGCGCGAGCACCGCAGTCACGATAGGTTGTTGGCCTAAACAGCCGGTGCTCCACATCGGCAATAGGAGGGGAACGATCCATGCTTACACTGAGGAAAAGTCTGCTCTCTCTCGCGGCTGCGGCCACTGCGCTATGCCTCGCCAGTCAGGTAGGTGCGCAGCAGCCCGCCCCGCGGACGTTCAAGATGCAATCGACCTGGCCCGCGAGCCTCACCCTGCAGGACAACTTCAGGATGTTCGCCGAGCGGGTGGACAAGCTGACCGGCGGCGCGATCAAGATCGAGGCGCTCGCCGCCGGTCAGATCGTTCCGCCGTTCGAAATCCTCGACGCCACCCACAAGAAGGTGATCGATGGCGGTCATGGCGTCGCCTATTACTGGGTCGGCAAGAACAAGACCGCGACCTTGTTTTCGGCCACACCCGCCGGGCCGTTCGGCATGGATCATTTCGACTTTCTCGGCTGGATGTACGAGGGCGGCGGGATGGATCTGTACTGGGAGTTCTACCGCGACATCCTCAAGCTCGACGTGGTGGCGTTCCCGATCGGCGGCTCGAGCCCGCAGGCCTTCGGCTGGTTCAAGCGGCCGATCAGGGACCTCGCCGACTTCAAAGGCCTCAAATGCCGTCAGACCGGCATCGTCGCCGAAATCTATCAGCGCATGGGCATGCAGACCGTCAATCTGCCGGGCGGCGAGATCGTGCCGTCCGCGCAGCGCGGCGTGATCGATTGCGCCGAATGGGTCGGCGGCGTCGAGGATCTGCGCCTCGGCCTGCCGCAGGTCTGGAAGTACCACTACACGCCGGGCATGCACGAGAGCAATTCGATGCTCGAGCTCATCATCAACTCGGATGTCTGGAAGAGCTTCACGCCGCTGCAGCAGGAAGTTGTGCGGGCCGCGACGCTCGAGACATTCGTAAAGTGGGGCGTCAGGTGGCAAAAGCAGAATGCCGACGCGATCGAGGAGATGCGCACCAAGCATGGAACGCAGATCCTACGGACGCCGCCTGACATCCTGATCGAGTTCATGAAGACCTGGGACAAGATGGCCGCGGAAGAATCGGCGAAGGATCCATTCTTCAAGAAGGTCTACGAATCGCAACGCGCGTACGCGGCGAAAGTCGTCCCGGCCAAGCGCTTCATGTTCCCGCCGTACTCGTTCGCGGCGAACTATTATTGGCCGGAAAAGCAGTAATCGTCAGTCGCGAAGGACGCCAGCATCAAGTGGGCGGCGCGGAACCGGGGCGAAGCCGCGCCGCCAATGACCCGTCTTCCTGGGAGGGGATCGGGAATGAGGGCATTTTCGCCCGGCCTCTTGAAGATCACTGCCGCGATCGACCGTTTCACCGACGCGATCGGCTTTTGTGTAGCATGGCTGAACGTGCCGCTGGTGCTGGCGGTCGGCTATGAGGTCATCGCGCGGTACTTCTTTCACGCGCCGACGATCTGGGTCTACGACGTGACGTACATGTTGTACGCCGCGATCTTCATGCTAGGCGCGGCTTATGCCCTGCACCTGGGCGCGCATATCCGCACCGATTTCTTCTTCGAGACTTGGTCGACCAGAACGAAGGGCGTGATCGATTCGATTGCATACCTTGTTTTGTTCTTTCCCTCTCTGATCGTGTTCCTGATCGCCAGTGCCGATGAGACTTGGTACGCGTTTGTCATCAAGGAGACTTCGGAACAGACGCCGTGGCGGCCGATTTTGTGGCCGTTCAAGATGATCGTGCCGCTCACCTGCCTGTTGCTCATGATCCAGGGCGTCTCGGAGGTGATCAAGAGCCTGCATGCGGCGCTCACCGGCATCGAACTCGAGCACAAAGAGAAGGTGGAGATCTAGGCCGATGAGTGGTCAGGAGTTCCTCGGCCTGATGATGCTGACCGTGATGATCGGAGCCATCTTCATCGGCTTCCCGATCAGCTTCACGATGCTTTTTCTTGCGTTCGTCTTTGGCTATTTCGGCCTCGGTAAGGTGGTTTTCGATCTCGCCTATTTCCAGACCATCGGCTTGATGAAAGAGGAGGTGTTCGCCGCCGTCCCGCTGTTCATCTTCATGGGATTCATCACCGAGCAGGCCGGCCTGATGGAGCGGCTGTTCCGGGCGTTCCGCGACATCCTGGCGCCGATCCGCGGATCGCTCTACGCGGTCGTCATTCTGACGTCCACGGTGGTCGCGATGGCGACCGGCATCGTCGGCGCGGCTGTTACCGTGCTCGGCATCATGGCCGGTCCGATGATGATCAAATGCCGTTACGACTCGAAACTGTCTGCCGGCGCGATCACGGCGGGCGGCACGCTCGGAATATTGATCCCGCCCTCGGTCATGCTGATCGTGATGGGGCCGGTGCTCGGCGTCTCGGTGGGCGAGCTTTATTCCGCCGCCTTCGGGCCGGGATTCCTCTTGGCCGGCATCTATCTCATCTATCTGCTCGGGCGCTCGTTCTTTAACCCAAGCCTCGGACCTCCGGTACCGGTGGAGGAGCGCGTCCACAGCTTCGGAATGCTGCTGTGGGAAGTGGTGGTCGGCGTGGTGCCGCTATTCGCGCTGATCGCGGCGACGCTCGGCTCGATCCTCTTGGGGCTCGCGACCCCGACCGAGGCTGCGGCGGTCGGCGCGCTCGGCGCCTTCGTGCTGGCCGTGCTCTACGGCCGGGTGACCTATGCCGGGGCCAAGCAAGCGGTGCTCTCCACCACGGCAACGTCGAGCATGGTGCTTCTGCTTGCCGTGACCTCGAACATTTTCGGGGCGGTGTTTTCGCGTCTCGGGACCGCGACCTGGGTCACCGAGAGCATGCTCGGGCTTCCGCTGTCGCCGGTGTTGATGCTGGCTTTCGTGGTTATCCTGCTCTTCCTGCTGGGATGGCCGTTCGAGTGGCCGGCAATCATCCTGGTGTTTCTGCCGATTTTCTTCCCGATCATCGACGCGTTGAAGCCCGCACTCGGCCAAACGTTGGGCATCCACCCTGACTACGTCATGATCTGGTTCGGCGCGGTGGTGGCGGTGACGATGCAGACCGCTTATTTGTCACCGCCGGTCGCGATGTCGGCCTACTATCTCAAGCAGGTGGTCAAAGACTGGTCGCTTGCCACGATCTACAAGGGCATGTTCGAGTTCATGGTCCTGCAGTGCATCGCGATCGCACTGATTGTCGCGTTTCCATCGATCGCGACCTGGTTCCCGGAGTACGTTCGCCGCGAGGCGGCGGCGGAAAAGGTCGAGAAGGTCGACGACAGCAAGAACAGGCTCGAGGAGGACCCCTTTGAGGAATATAGGCGTCGGTCGGCCCCCCGCGATTAATTCCTCCTCCGCAATTCATCGACGACGAATGGCTGGGCTCGGACAGAGCATCGATATTCCCGTCCGCTTGCCGGCGGCAAACATTGAACTTTAGTTGAGGATGGAACGGCTGGATTTTCCCATGGCGGTCGGCCAACCTGCGCCAGATCGGTTGACGCCCCGCGGGATCGCCGAATGTGCGGCCGTGCCCGCCGGCTCGCTACTCCAGGAGGAACGTATGAAGCGTCGTCAGTTCCTAAAGGCGGCTGGCTTAGGTGCCGCCGCGACCGCCATTGCGAAGCCCGCGATCGCGCAATCCACGCCGACGATCAAGTGGCGACTGGCGGCGAGCTGGCCGAAATCGCTCGACACCCTTTTCGGGGCCTGCGAAACCCTGTCCAAATACGTTGCCGAGGCGACCGACAACAAGTTTCAAATTCAGCCCTTTGCTGCGGGCGAGATCGTGCCTGCGTTACAAGTCCTCGACGCGGCTCAAAATGGCACCGTCGAGATGTGCCACACGGCCACGTACTACTATATCGGCAAGGACCCGACTTGGGCGTTGTTCTGTGCCGTCCCGTTCGGCCTCAACACCCGCCAGCAGAATGCCTGGTTCTACGACGGCGACGGCATGAAGCTGATGAACGAGTTCGGCAAGAAGTACAACGTGCACTCCCTCGTCGGCGGCAATACCGGCGCGCAGATGGGCGGCTGGTTCCGCAAGGAGATCAAGACCGTCGATGACCTCAAGGGCCTCAAGATGCGGATCGGGGGCTGGGCCGGGAAGACGCTGCAGAAGCTCGGCGTCGTGCCGCAGCAGCTTGCAGGCGGCGACATCTATCCCGCGCTGGAGAAGGGCACGATCGACGCGACGGAGTGGGTTGGGCCCTATGACGACGAGAAGCTCGGCTTCCACAAGGTGGCGCCGTACTACTACTATCCCGGTTGGTGGGAAGGCGGCACCGCACAACATTTCATGATCAACCTGCCCACTTGGAACGAGCTGCCGAAAAACTATCAGGCGATCGTTGCGGCGGCTGCGGGCTTCGCCAACGTTGAAGAGACAGGCAGATACGATGCCCGCAATCCCGCGGCATTGAAGCGCCTCGTTGCGGCAGGCACGCACCTGCGTCCATTTTCGCAGCCGATCATGGAAGCCTGTCTGACCGCTTCGAATGAGGTGAATGCCGAAACCTCGGCAGCCAACGCCGACTACAAAAAGGTGTGGGAGTCGGTGCACGCATTCCGCAACGACGAGTATCTGTGGTGGCAGGTTGCGGAATACAGCTATGACACTTTCATGATCCGCACGCGGACGCGATCCTGACGAAGTCGATCCCGGGGCCGGCCTTGCCGGCCCCGGAATTGGTATGGGGGCCGCCCAACGGGCTGCCTTGCCTTCCAGGGGAGGCAACACATGAAGCGTCGTCAATTCTTGCGGGCGGCGGGCTTGGCTGCCGCCGCGACCGCGATCGCGAGGCCCGCAATCGCGCAGTCGATGCCGGAGCTCAAGTGGCGCCTGACCTCGAGCTTCCCCAAGTCGCTCGACACCATCTACGGCGCGACCGAAGCCTTCGCCAAGGCGGTCGCCGAAGCGACCGACAACAAGTTCCAGATCCAGGTCTTCGCCGCCAACGAGATCGTGCCGGGCCTGCAGGCGGCCGACGCCGTGCAGAGCGGCACCGACGAGATGTGCCAGACCGCGTCCTACTATTATTTCGGCAAGGACCCGACCTTCGCGTTCGGCACGGCGGTCCCGTTCGGGCTCAACAGCCGCATGCAGACCGCCTGGATGCAGTTCGGCGGCGGCATGGAGCTGATGAACGAGTTCTACAAGAAGTTCAACATCTACGGAATTCCGGCGGGCAACACCGGCGCCCAGATGGGCGGCTGGTTCCGCAAAGAGATCAAGGAACTCTCCGATCTCAACGGTCTCAAGATGCGGATCGGCGGATTTGCCGGGCGGGTGATTTCCAAGCTCGGCGTCGTGCCGCAGCAGATCGCCGGCGGCGAGATCTACCCGGCGCTGGAGAAGGGCACGCTCGATGCCTGCGAGTGGGTCGGCCCCTATGACGACGAGAAGCTCGGCTTTCACAAGGTGGCGCAGTACTACTACTACCCGGGCTGGTGGGAAGGCGGGCCGATGCTCCACCACTTCGTCAATCTCGATAAATGGAATTCGCTCACGCCCGCCTATAAGTCGCTCGTCAAGACCGCTTCCTCCATGGCGAACGAATGGATGCAGGCGAAGTATGACGCCGGCAATCCGGCGGCGCTCAAGCGGCTGGTGGCGGGCGGCGCCCTGCTGCGGCCGTTCTCGCAGCCGATCATGGACGCGTCGCTGAAAGCGGCGTTCGAGCTCTACGCCGAGACGTCGAAAGACCAATGCCGACTTCAAGAAGGTTTTCGACGCCATGCTTGCCTTCCGCAACGATCAGTATCTGTGGTGGCAGGTGGCCGAGTTGAGCTACGACACGTATCTGGTGCGCAATCGCAGCCGCGTTTGATCGCTGCTACGCGGATGCGATCCGCGCGTGGCCTTACTGGATCTTCGGTGGATCGCCGAAGTCGAGCGGCGGCGGCAAGTCAGGCTGCTGGATCTCGATATTGACCTTGGACGGGTCGACCCCGGTCCCGCGCGAGAGCCAGTAGGTCACCGAGCCCGGCCAGAAGATCACGATGACCACCAGGATGACTTGGAGCACGACCCACGGGATCGCGCCCCAATAGATCTCCGTACTCTTGATCGACGGCGGCGCTATTCCGCGCAGATAGAACAGCGCGAAGCCGAAGGGCGGGTGCATGAAGCTCGTCTGGATGTTGGCGCAGATGAGCACCCCGAACCAGATCAGGTCGATGCCGAGCTTGTCGGCGACCGGCGCCAGCAGCGGGATGATGATGAATGCGATCTCGAAGAAATCGAGGAAGAATGCGATCACGAAGACGAAGACATTGACGAAGATCAAGAAGCCGGTTTGCCCGCCCGGCAAGGAGGTCAACAGGTGCTCGATCCACTCCTTGCCGCCGACGCCCTGGAACACCAGGCTGAAGGTGCGTGCCCCGATCAGGATATAGACCACCATGGCGGTGATGCGCATGGTGATCGACATGCCCTGATAAAGCAGCGGCCAGGTCAGCGTCCGATTGAAGGCGGCAAGCGCCAGCGAGCCGACCGCGCCCATGGCGCCCGCCTCGGTCGGCGTCGCCAGCCCCAGAAAGATCGTGCCGAGCACCAGGAAGATCAGCCCCAATGACGGAATGATTCCGCGCAGACACTTCCTCCACAGCGCCCAGCCTTTGAGGGTGCGCGCCTCCGGAGGCAGCGCAGGGACATCCTTCGGCCAGAGCACGCTGACGATCAGCACCCAGATGCAAAACAAGGCAATCTGGATGAGGCTTGGTCCGATGGCGCCCGCATACATGTCGCCGACCGAGCGGCCGAGCTGGTCGGCCAGCACGACCAGCACCAGCGACGGCGGTATGAGCTGGGTAATGGTCCCGGAGGCCGCGATGACGCCCATCGTGTGGCGCGTCGAATAACCGTTGCGGATCATCGCCGGCATCGCAATCACGCCCATGGCGATGACCGACGCCGCCACCGTGCCGGTGATCGCCCCCAATATGGCGCCGACGAAGATCACCGCGTAGGACAGACCGCCGCGCACCGGACCGAACAATTGCCCGATTGAATCGAGCAAGTCCTCGGCGAGCCCGCAGCGCTCGAGGATGGCGCCCATGAAGGTGAAGAACGGGATCGCCAGCAACAGGTCGTTCGAGACGATGCCGAACAGCTGGTAGGTGAGGTTGCCGAGAAAGTCCGGGCGAATGAGACCGAGCTCGATGCCGATGAAACCGAAGAACAGGCCGACGGCGGCAAGCGAGAAGGCCGCCGGGAAGCCGATCAGCATGAACAGGATCATGCCCCCGAACATCAGGGGTGCCATGTTCTCCCGTACGAAATGAATCATTGCAGCGGCGTCTCGTACTCGAACTGCAGCCGGTGATGATGGATCAGCGCTTCGATGCGCTTGATGAGCTCGGACACGCCCTGCAACGCCATCAGCGCGAAGCCGACCGGCAGCAGGAGCTTCACCGGCCAGCGGATCAGGCCGCCGGCATTGGAAGAGGTCTCATTGATGCGCCATGATTCCGTGAACCACGGCCAGGTGAAGTAGACCAGGATGACGCAGATCGGCAGGAGAAAGAGCAGGCAACCGAGAATGTCGATCCAGATGCGCGTTCGCTCGGATACGGACGAATAGATGAGATCGACCCGCACATGCTCGTTGACCTTGAGCGTGTAGGGGCCGCCGAGCAGCACCATGCCCGCGAACATGTACCACTGCACTTCGAGCCAGGCGTTGGAGCTGGCGCTGAACAGGTAGCGGCTGGCGGCGTTGCCGGCGCTGATCAGGCAGGCGGTGAGCACCAGCCAGTTGGCGATCTCGCCGAACCGGTCGTTCACGAAATCGATCGCCCGGCTCAGCTTGAGCAGCCCCTCCAAGTTGATCCCCCTGCAAAGGTCCTGCGAGGTGCGGGGTTCATGCGCCCGGCTATCGGGATTGGCATGACGGCGACAACCGTCAGGCGGATAGACCTTCCTCGACCCCTGCATGCCGAGTCAATTGGTAGTTTGGCTGAACTTGGGAGGCCGTCGGGGAGGGAAGCGCGTGGCGCGGCGCCGCCGCCGCGTCGCGGCCGATGGGATGGGGACTATTCCATCCTCGGGGATTAGCCCCCGGTGACGCTCATGTGGCGCGACACCGCCGGCCGCTGATGGCGGCGGTCGATGACGAAATCGTGCCCCTTGGGCTTGCGCGCGATCGCTTCCTCGATGGCGGCATCGAGCAGATCGTTGCCCTCCGAGGCGCGCAGCGGCGTGCGCAGGTCTGCTGCGTCCTCCTGGCCGAGGCACATATAAAGGGTGCCCGTGCAGGTCACCCGCACGCGATTGCAGGATTCGCAGAAATTGTGGGTGAGCGGCGTGATGAAGCCGAGCCGGCCGCCGGTCTCGGCGACCCGGACGTAGCGGGCGGGGCCGCCGGTGCGGTAGTCGATCTCGTCCAGCGTGTAGCGCTCGGCCAGCCGCGCCCGCACCATCGAGAGCGGAAGATATTGGTCGAGCCGGCCCTCGCCGACGTCGCCGAGCGGCATCACTTCGATGAGCGTGAGGTCCATGCCGCGTCCGTGCGCCCATTCGACGAGCGTGGGAAATTCGTCCTCGTTGACGCCCTTGAGCGCCACGGCATTGATCTTGACCTTGAGCCCGGCCGCCTGCGCGGCGTCGATGCCGGCCAGCACCTTGTCGAGCTCCCCCCAGCGCGTGATGGCGCGGAACTTGTCGGGGTCGAGCGTGTCGAGCGAGACGTTGACGCGCTTGACGCCGTAACCTGCCAGCTCGCGGGCATGTTTCGGCAGTTGCGAGCCGTTGGTGGTCAGCGTGAGCTCATCGAGCGCGCCGCTCGCAAGATGACGCGAGAGCGAGGAGACCAGCGTCATGATCCCGCGCCGGACCAGCGGTTCGCCGCCGGTGAGGCGGAGCTTGCGCACGCCCGTGGCGATGAACGCGCTGCACAGCCGGTCGAGCTCTTCGAGGGTGAGCAGATCGGCCTTCGGCAGGAACGCCATGTTCTCCGCCATGCAATAAACGCAGCGGAAGTCGCAGCGGTCGGTCACCGAAACGCGCAGATACGAGATCGTCCGCCCGAACGGGTCGACCAGGCCGCGAGCCGGCCGATGGCCCTCAGGATCGAAGGCAGGTGCTTGCGCGCGGGGCGTTATCGCGTCCAACTCGACGTTCTCCCGGAGAGAGCGGTCTTGCTGCCGCCCTCAATATGGGAATTCTGACGGATATCGGCCAGAGCGTCCAGCGCGCGGTCGCCAGGGCTCCGGAGCCGCCCCGCAGGGCGCGCGCCGGCCTGGGTCAGGTCCGCAGCAAGGTTATCGCGTGGTCGGCCAGGGATAATTGGCCGACGAGGTCGGTTCCGTGGAGGCGGGCGGTGGCGGAAACGCAGCGGTTGCGGGCGCCGGCGCGGGCGCCGACTGGGTCGCGGCCGCGGTGGCCGGCTTCTTCTTTTTGAGGGCTTTTTTCTTCGCGGGCGCCGGCGTCGTTGCCGCCTGCAGCTCGACGTAGAGCGGGTTGGGCGACAGCTTACCCTCCGCCTGGTCCGACCGTAACGCCACCGTCTGCGGCTGATAGCCATTGAGCGCAACGGTGACCGACAGGTCGCCGCCGCCCTGGACGGTCAGCTCACACGGCGTGCGACAGGTCTGGCCCTGGGTGGTCTTCGCATCCGCGCCCGGCGGCTCGGACTCGATCCGCAAAGTCTCGGTCGCCGGCGACGACTTGAGAAAGTCCAGGCTCGGCATCGACGCGGAACATGCGGCCAGGGTGAAGCCACATGCCACGAAGGCAATGACTCGGCTCATGGTTAGTCCCCACCAATTGGGCGGCCGAGACGGCCACCTTACCCCAGGATGCGGCCATACGAGCGTGACCGAAGCCCTGCAAAGCCCCGCGGCCGCATCCTCGCGACGTATAGCTACCGCCGTAAAAGCTCCCTAAGTGTGGCGTCTATAAGGTGAAATGCCGATTATGTTGTTTCGGCCCGCGCCCCCACCGGGTTACCTAGCAGCCCGAAAACAGCCTTCGGCAGGTCCCGAAAAGCGCTGATCACCAGATCCGCGTTCAATTCGCTGGCGGGGGTTTCGGTATAGCCGAAATCGACGGCCACGACGGGAATCCCGGCGGCGCGGGCCATATCGACGTCATTGGCGGAATCCCCGACCATGACCGCCCGCTCGGCCCGGGCGCCGGCCCGGCCGAGCGTGCGGCGAAGGAGTTCGGGGTCGGGCTTTTTCAACCCAAACGTGTCGGCGCCGCAAATGGCGACGAAGCGGCTCGACAGGCCGAGGGCATCGAGCAGCCGCACCGACAGCCATTCGAGCTTGTTGGTGCACACGATCAGGCTCAAGCCATGCCCGGCGAGCTCGTCGAGGGCGGCCTCGAGCCCCGGGAACGGCCGCGACCGGTCCGCGATATGGGCTGCGTAGTGATCGATGAAGTCACGGCAGAGCCGGTCGATCTCGGCCGCGGGGAGGCTGCGCCGCTCGGCCGCAAGCCCGCGTTCGATCATGTGCCGAGCCCCGCCGCCCACCATGTTGCGGGCCGCCTCATAGGCGACCGGCGGCAAACCTTCGCGGGCAAAGACGGTGTTGAGCGTGGCGACCAGATCGGGCGCGGTGTCGACCAGCGTCCCGTCGAGATCGAAAACAGCGGCAGCGATCATGGTCCGCGATCGCTACCCGCCGGCGGCGGCGATGGCAAGGCGCTGCCGGCAGCCGGGAACACGTATGCCCGGGGTGTGACACGAATTCGCGCGACGCCTGTGGAGCAATTTGGCTATACGCTACTGCGGAAGGGCGTTAGATACTCGCGCCATGGATGTCGATGCCCAAAAGCGTGCCGCCGCGGCGCGCGCGATCGAGTTCGTCCGTCCCGGCATGCGGCTGGGACTGGGCAGCGGCTCGACCGCGCGCCACTTCGTCGAGCTGCTGGCGGAGCGTGTCCGGGCAGGCCTGGACATCATCGGCGTGCCGACGTCGGAAGCGACGCGCAACGACGCCGAGCGGCTGGGCGTGCCGCTCACCAGTCTCGACGAGACGCCTGAGCTCGATTTGACCGTTGACGGCGCCGATGAAATCGGCCCGAATCTCAGCCTGATCAAGGGCGGGGGCGGCGCGCTGCTGCGGGAGAAGATCGTCGCCGCGGCGTCCGCGCGCATGATCGTGATCGCCGATGAATCGAAATGGGTCTCGGCGCTCGGCCGCTTTCCGTTGCCGGTCGAGGTCATGCCTTTCGGATTGGCGGCAACCCGACGCGCGGTGGAAGCGGCGGCAGTCGCCGCCGGCTGCGCCGGGCCGGCGCTGCTGCGTCGCGCTAAGGACGGCCACGCTTTCGTCACGGATGGCGGGCACTGGATTCTCGACGCGGCGCTCGAGCGGATCTCTGATCCGAAATCGCTCGCGGATCGGCTCGATGCCATTACCGGGGTCGTCGAGCATGGCCTGTTCATCGGGCTTGCGCAGGCCGCCGTGCTCGCTGGCTCGAGCGGCGTGCGCGTCGTCGAGCGGGATTGAACCTGGATTGACCTGAAGAGGAGTGCTGTCATGTTCGCTCACCACACCGCTGCGGCCGTTCGGTCGGCGCTGGTCGCGCTCGGTCTGATCGTGTTGGCGGGTTCGGCACAGGCGCAGCAACCCACGCCCGCCAGCATCTCGATGGCGAAGGAGCTGATCACCCTCAAGGGCGCGGCGACCATGTATGATCCGGTCGTGCGCGGCGTCGTCGAGCAGGCCAAGAACGTGCTGGTGCGCACCAATCCGATGGTGAGCAAGGACCTGAACGAGGTCACCGCCAAGCTGCAGACCGAATATGCGTCGAAGGTCAATGAATTGCGAGAACTCGTGGCGCGCGTCTACGCCTCCCGGTTCAGCGAGCAGGAGCTCAAGGACGCGCTGACCTTCTATCGGACGCCGCTTGGCAAGAAGCTGATCGAGCAGGAGCCGAAGATCCTCGACCAGACCATGGCCGATGCCCAGGCCTGGGGCGACAAGCTTTCGCAAGAGGTCATGAACAGGATGCGTGCCGAGATGAAGAAGCGGGGGCACGAGCTCTAGGGGTGAACAGGAAGCGGTGGTCAGTAACCGGTCATCAGAAACGAGTCGCGACCTGCCGCGGGTTAGCGCGCTGATCCTTACCCTGCTGAATACTGACCCACTGATTACCGACGACTGGCACGGACATGCCTGATCACGACGTCGATCTGTTCGTCATCGGGGGCGGCTCGGGCGGCGTGCGCGCCGCACGTATTGCGGCTGGCTATGGCGCCAGCGTCATGATCGCCGAGGAATACCGCCTCGGCGGCACTTGCGTGATCCGCGGCTGCGTCCCGAAGAAGCTCCTGGTCTACGCCGCGCGGTTTTCCGACGAGTTCGAGGACGCCGCCGGCTACGGCTGGACCGTGCCCGAGCCGACTTTCGACTGGAAGACGCTGATCGCCAACAAGGACCGGGAGATCGCACGGCTCGAAGCCGCCTATACCTCTACGCTCGAGCGGGCGAAGGTCGCGATCGTCAAGAGCCGCGCGGTGATCGAGGACGCGCACTCGGTACGCCTGGTCGCAACCGGTGAAAAGCTGCGGGCCAGGAATATTCTGCTCGCCACCGGCGCGACGCCTTATCCTGGGAGCGAGATCGCGGGTCTCGAGCACGTCATCTCGTCGAACGAGGCGTTCGATCTGGAGGAGTTCCCGAAGCGCATTCTCATCCAGGGCGGCGGCTATATCGCGGTCGAGTTCGCCGGCATCTTCAACGGGCTCGGCTCCGAGGTGACGCTGGTCTACCGCGGGGAAAACATTCTGCGTGGCTTCGACGACGACGTGCGCGAGCATCTGCGCTCGGAAATGCAACGGCGCGGCATCAAGGTCGTCACTCGGCAGACCGTCGACTCGGTCGAGAAGGTGGAGCACGGCTTCTGCGTCACGCTGTCCGATCGTGAATCGTTCACGGTCGATCGCGTCATGTTCGCGACCGGGCGGCGGCCGAACGTGACGGGCCTCGGCCTGGAGGCCGCCGGGGTCACGCTCGCGAAGAACGGCGGCATCGCCGTAGACAAGTTCTCGCAGACGTCGGTGTCCCACATCCACGCGGTCGGCGACGTCACCAACCGGGTCAACCTCACGCCGGTCGCGATCCGCGAGGGCCATGCCTTCGCCGACACCGTATTCGGCGGCAGGCCGACGGCGGTCGACCACATCGACGTGCCGACGGCGGTGTTCTCCGAGCCCGAAGTGGGCGTGATCGGCCTGACCGAAGCGCAGGCCTGCGCGCGGTTCGCCAAGGTCGACATCTACAAGAGCTTGTTCCGTGCGCTGAAGATGACGCTCGCCGGCCGCGATACCCGTACGTTCTTCAAGCTCGTGGTCGACGGGGAGAGCGACCGCGTGGTCGGCTGCCACATCGTCGGGCCGGAGGCCGGCGAGATGATCCAGCTGGTTGGTATCGCCGTGAAGATGAAGGCCACCAAGGCCGACTTCGACACCGTGATGGCGGTGCACCCGACCGCCTCGGAGGAACTTGTCACGATGCGCGAGAAGGCGCTGAGCCACGTGCGCGAGGCCGCGGAGTAGCGCCAAGGATGGCGGTCCGGCGCCGGTTCCTGGCCAAGATTGGCTGGCCTCCAGTCCCCGCGCTCGTGTATAAGCCCGTGAAGCTGGAAATGGTTGCCCGCACCGCGGGTTAGCGTATGGAGGGCGGGTCATGCCCGAGCGTTGGACGCGCGACACCTGGCGCAAGAAGCCGATTCTGCAAGTGCCCGAATACCCGGACAAGGCGGCGCTGGCAGCGGTCGAGGGGCAGCTGGCGTCGTTCCCGCCGCTGGTTTTTGCAGGTGAAGCCCGCAACCTGAAAAAGGCGCTGGGCCGCGTCGCCCTGGGCGAGGGTTTCCTGCTGCAAGGCGGTGACTGCGCGGAAAGCTTCTCCGAGCCCAGCGCCAACAATGTCAGCGCCAACAATATCCGCGACTTCCTGCGCGTATTTCTGCAGATGGCGGTGGTGCTCACCTATGCGGCCGCGCTGCCGGTGGTGAAGGTCGGCCGCATCGCCGGCCAGTTCGCCAAGCCGCGCTCCTCGCCGACCGAGAAGAAAGACGGCAAGGAGCTCCCAAGCTACCGCGGCGACATTATCAACGGCGTGGAGTTCGACGAAGCGGCCCGCCGCCCCGATCCGGCGCGGCTGGTCGAGGCCTTCCGGCATTCGGCGGCGACGCTCAACCTGCTGCGCGCCTTCGTGCACGGCGGCTACGCCAATCTCGCGAATGTGCGGCAATGGACGCTCGGCTTCGTCAAGGACTCGCCGCAGTCGCATCATTACGAGGAGCTCGCCGACCGCATTTCCGAGGCGCTCGGCTTCATGCAGGCCTGCGGCCTCGACCTGGAAAGCCATCCGGAGCTCAAGAGCACCGACTTCTACACCAGCCACGAGGCGCTGCTGCTCGGCTACGAGCAGGCGATGACGCGCGAGGATTCGACGCGGCCCGGCACTTGGTGCTGCACCTCCGCGCACATGCTGTGGATCGGCGACCGCACCCGTCAGCCCGACCACGCCCATGTCGAGTTCTGTCGCGGCATCATGAACCCGCTCGGGATCAAGTGCGGCCCTTCGTCCAAGAACGACGAGCTGCTCAGGCTGCTCGACATCCTCAATCCGGAGAACGAGCCGGGTCGTATCACGCTGATCTGCCGGCTCGGCGCGGACAAGGTCGGCGACCAGTTGCCGGGCATGGTGCGCGCGGTCGAGCGCGAGGGAAAGCTGGTGGTGTGGTCGTGCGATCCGATGCACGGCAACACCATCACGTCGGATACCGGCTACAAGACCCGGCCGTTCGACCGCATCCTGTCGGAGGTCAAGACCTTCTTCGCGGTTCACCGCGCCGAGGGCACGCACGGCGGCGGCGTGCATCTGGAAATGACCGGCCAGAACGTGGCCGAGTGCACGGGCGGTGCGCGCATGATCACCGACGCCGATTTCAAGGACCGCTACCACACGGTCTGCGATCCGCGGCTCAACGCCGAGCAGTCGATCGACCTCGCCTTTCTGTTGGCCGAACTGCTCAAAGCGGAACGCACCACGAAGGCACGTCCGCTGCCGGCTGCTGCCGGACTCTGATCGGGCGATTCCCGCTCGACACATGCATCGGCCGCCGGATGTTGGTCCGGCGGCCGATAGCTTTAGACGAAGCCCGCTGGCTCAGTAGCTGGCGACGACCGGACCGCCGAAGCGATAGTTGAGGCCGAGGCGCGCGATGTGGGCGCGCAGGTCGATGGTGTGAGTGAATGGATTGTTGTTGCTGAAGAAGACGAGAGCGGGCGTCGTGATGAGGCCCGCCACCGATTCAGAGCTGAACCTGACGTAGAGGTACTCGGCCTTGAGCGACCAGTTGCTCCACAACCCGGCCTCGACGCCGCCGCCGACCGCATAGCCGAGCTTGGTCTTGGAGAGCGAGGCCGCCTCGGCGGCGTTCGGACCGCCCGGACCATTGCAGATGGCGACGTCGCCGCAATTGTCGGTGAACGAGAAGTCGCCCTTCAGATTGGTGACGGCGAGTCCACCGGTGACGTAGAACAGCCAGTTGTTGGCGGCGAAGCCGAGGCGCCCGCGCGCGGTGAACAGCCAGTCGGTGCTGACCGCGGACGTCACCGTGAAGCCTGCAGGCGCGCAGCAGGGATAGACGCCGGTGCCGGTCGCGCTACCGCTCAGGCGAAACGAGTTGAAATCGACCTCGACGCCGCCGACGAAGCTGCCCGCCTGCCAGTTGAAGCCGGCCTGCACGCCACCCGTGAAGGCGGATGGATTGATGGTCTGGACCCCGACCGCGTTGACGGCTGGAACGCCGGTGTCCTCAAAATATCCGATCGGGCTGAAAACGGTGGTGGTGATGGGGTCGAACTTGCCCCAGGCGCCGCCGGCATTCACGCCGACGTAGAAGCCCGACCAGCTATAGGCCGCGACCACGACCGGAGGTGGCGCCTTGTACGGCGCCGGTGCCGGCCTGACCGCCAAATCGGCCGCGCCGGCAGAGCCGGCCGCGGCCATTGCAACGAGCGCAATGCCGATCCGCGAGAGCCATTTCATCTGAGTGCCCCTTGCAGCTTCAGTTCGCTGCAACTTAGCATAGATGGCTTGCCCGACTGTGATGCAAAAAGCACACTCGCGCGAAATGCGACGCTTCGGCATTGACAGAACGCTGCCTTCGAATACGGCGCCACCCTTTTTGGCATCCGTCCTCGACTGGCTTTGGTTCTATAATGCCGCGGACCGCGACCGCGGACTCGGCGCCTTCGCGGGTAAGAACGATCCGGGCCAAGGGAGGATACTATGCATCTCCACCTGCCCGCGGTGGGCGCGACGCTCGCCGCGCTGCTGTTGCTGTCGCCGGCTGCGGTCGCGCAACTCGCTCTCTCCGCCAATGACGGCAAAGCCGTTCTGGTCGACGGGGTCAATACGGTGCCGGCCAATCCGGCGGCCGACTCCGTCACCGTCATCGATCTCAAATCGACCCCGCCCAAGGCCGTCGGCGAGGTGCCGGTCCCGACCAGCGTCGTCGGTCCGCCGTCGAGCGTGGCGATCGCGCGGGACGAGAGCTTTGCGCTGGTGACCGCGGCCACCAAGGTCGATCCCGCCGATCCCAAGAAGCTTGTGCCCGACGACAAGCTCACGGTGATCGACCTCAAGGCTTCTCCGCCCAAGGTGCTGGCGCAGCATCAGGCTGGCAAGGGCGCCGCCGGCGTCTCGATCAATCGCGCCGGTACGCTTGCGCTGGTCGCCAACCGGTCGGAGGGAACGGTCTCGGTCTTTTCGGTCGCCGGCAATGCGCTCACGCCGGTCGGCAAGGTCGCTCTCGGCGATGACAAGTCGGGCCCGAGCCACGTGACTTTCTCGCCGGACGGCAAGACCGCGCTGGTGACGCGCGACGGCGACCACAAGATCTCCGTGCTGTCGATCGACGGCACCAAGGTGGAGCACACCAAGCGCGATATTTCGGCGGGCCTGCGGCCCTACGGCCTCGACATCCATCCCAGCGGCAAGGTCGCGGTGGTGGCGAATATCGGCACCGGCGGGGGCGATGCCGACACCGTGAGCCTGATCGATCTCGAAGCTAGGCCGGCGCGGGTCGCCCACACAGTCACCGTCGGGCAGACCCCGGAAGGGATAACGCTGTCGCCTGACGGTGCCTATGCCGCGGTGAGCGTGATGAACGGCTCCAACAAGCCCAAGAGTTCGCCCTTCTTCAACGACCACGGTCTGGTGAAGGTGCTGAGCGTGAAGGGCAAGGAATTGGCGCCGCTCACCGAGGCCAAGGTCGGGCATTGGTGTCAGGGCCTCGCTTGGAGCAAGGACGGCAAGACCCTCCTCGTCCAATGCATGGTCGAGAAGGAGATCATGGCGTTCAGCTTCGACGGCAAGGAGCTCAAGCCGGCGGGATCGATCAAGGTCAATGCCGGCCCGGCCGGGATCCGCACTGCGGAGCCTTGAAAATGGCGAGTGGCGAATAGTCAGTGGCGAATAGCGAATAGCAGGCGAGTGGCGGGCTGCAGTGCTTACTCGCCATTCGCCATTTCGCTACTCGCTCGCCTCTTCACGTTCCGTGAAGGTAAACGCATTCGCACTTATCGGCGCATTAACACTCCGAGCTATGCGCTCATTAACAATAGCCCTTGTTCCCTAATGCGATCGCTCGAATTGTAAGGATTGCGAAAATCATTCGGGCAAAGACTGGCCCCCGACGATTGCTGGGGGACGTCTCGTGCCGACAAAAAAACCGCCCTTGTCTCTGTGCGCACGGCTTGCGATCGCGTTCGTCGCCAGCATGGTGACCGCGGCGCCGGTCAACGCGGCCGATTGGAGCTATCGGCCGGAGCAGGCTCCCACCTATACCGGCGAGTTCGGTCTTCGCTTCTGGTACGGAAGCGCGACCACCGCGAAGAACCTCTACGACGACACCGGCGCCATTCTGGTCTCGCGCTTGACCTACGCCGGCCTCTCGATCTTCGCCGCCGAGCTTTACGGCCGCTTCGACTATGATCGCGGCTGGTTCGCGAAGGGCTATGCGGGCGGCGGCGGCTACCGAAAAGGGACCCTCAAGGACGAAGACCCTCCGCCGGTCACCGTGCCCTATTCGGCGACGCTCAGCGTTCAGCAGAACAGCTCGCCGTTCTATGGCAGCGCCGACGTCGGTTACAATGTCCTGCGCGGCGGCGATTTCCGCGTCGGGCTGTTCGCCGGCTTCCACTACATGAATGAAACGGTCAGCGCCTACGGGTGCACGCAGATCGCGTTCCATCCCGGGATCTGCGGCGCCTTTCCGCTGCCCAACCAGGTCAAGGTCATCACCCAGGAGAACAACTGGTACTCGCTGCGCATCGGCTTCGATGCGTCGGCCGAGATCGATCGCTGGAAGTTCAGTGTCGATGCCGCCTTGCTGCCCTATGTCTGGCTGTCCGGAGTGGACACACACTGGCTGCGCATCGGCAATGTGCCCGGCAATTTCACCGGTGGGATCCCCGAGGACGGCCACGGCTGGGGCTTCCAGCTCGAGGGATTTGTCTCCTATCGCGTGACCGAGGCGGTCAGCCTCGGCGCCGGCGCGCGCTATTGGCAGATGCAGACCCGCGGCTTCACCCATTTCGAGAACCACGTCATCGGGTTCACTGCCGTGCCCCAGGTGGTCGAATGGAAGACCCAGAACTACGGCGTCTTCCTGCAGGCGAGTGTCAAATTCGGACCCTATACGGTCTTCGGCAGCAATTGACAGCACCTGAGCCGGCGAGAGATGCAGAGACCGCTGGAATCCGACCGCAACGGCGATAGATTGGCGAGCTGGCGCGTTGCCGCGCTCGCCGATGACGGACCGAACATGGACCGATTGCTGCGCGCCACCATCAATACCTGGCATGGCCTTCTCGCTGCGGCGCGCAGCGAGGAGGCCTTTCGCCAGGAGCTGATCGCCCTCGTGCTGGCGATACCGCTCGCCTTCCTCGTGGCCGATGCGGCCTGGAAACGCCTGGCGCTCATCGGCGTCGTGGTGTTCGTCCTGGTCGTCGAGCTGTTGAATACGGCGATCGAGAAGCTTGCCGATCGCGTCAACCTCGCGATCGATCCCCAGATCGGGCGGGTCAAGGACATGGGTTCGGCCGCGGTCGGCCTTGCGCTGCTGATCGCCGGGGTCGCGTGGCTATTGGCGCTGGCCGAGCGCTTCGGGCTGCTCTGATTGCGGCGTCGGCGGCGATTGCGGCACGCGGGCACGACGCGCTAGACCTAGGCCCATGAATGCCCGTCCGACTGACCGCCTGGCGATCGCGATCGGCCAGATCAATCCCACTGTCGGCGACATCGCCGGCAACGCTGAGAAGGCGCGACAGGCTCGCGCCGAGGCCGCCCGCGACGGGGCGGACGTGCTGGCCCTTCCCGAGCTGTTCCTGTCCGGCTATCCGCCCGAGGACCTGGTGCTCAAGCCTGCCTTGCAGGCTGCCTGCCGGGCCAAGATCGAGGAATTGGCGCGCGAGACCGCCGATGGCGGCCCGGCAATGCTGATCGGCACGCCGTGGCTGGAGGACGGCAAGCTCTACAACGCTTATTGCGTGCTCGATCGCGGCGCCATCGCGGCGGTGCGCTTCAAGGTCGATCTGCCCAATTACGGAGTGTTCGACGAGAAGCGCGTGTTCGTGGCCGGCCCCAATCCCGGCCCGGTGAGTTTCCGCGGCGTACGTCTCGGGCTGCCGATCTGCGAGGACATCTGGGGCGCCGAGGTGGTCGAGTGCCTGGCCGAGACCGGCGCGGAGCTCCTGATCGTGCCGAACGGCTCGCCCTATTGGCGCGACAAGGACGAGGTGCGCCTCAACATCGCGGTGGCGCGCGTGACCGAAAGCGATCTGCCGATCATCTACGCCAACCAGGTCGGCGGCCAGGACGAGCTCGTCTTCGACGGCGCGTCGTTCGGGCTGCACGCCGATCGCTCGCCGGCCTTCCAGCTGCCGGCGTTCCGCGAGGCGGTGACGACGGTGCGCTGGCAGCGCACCGGCAATGGCTGGCGCTGCGTCGACGGCCCGGTCGTCGCGCTCGAGAACGAAGACCAGGCCGACTACAGCGCCTGCGTTCTGGGACTGCGCGATTACGTCAACAAGAACGGCTTCAAGGGCGTCGTGCTGGGCTTGTCGGGCGGCATCGATTCCGCGCTGGTGGCGGCGATCTCGGTCGATGCGCTCGGAGCCGAGCGCGTGCGTTGCGTGATGCTGCCCTATCGCTTCACCTCGCAGGCCTCGCTCGACGATGCCGCCGCCGTCGCCAAGGCGCTCGGCGTCCGCTACGACGTGGTGCCGATCGAAAGCGCGGTGCTCGGGCTCGAGAAGACGCTGGCGCCGCTGTTCGAAGGCATGCCGCGCGACGTCACCGAGGAGAACCTGCAGGCGCGCGCGCGCGGCACCATCCTGATGGCGATCTCCAACAAGCTCGGCCTGATGGTGGTGACGACCGGCAACAAGTCGGAAATGTCGGTCGGCTACGCCACCCTCTACGGCGACATGAACGGCGGCTTCAACCCGATCAAGGACCTCTACAAGACCGAGGTCTATCGGCTGGCGCGGCTGCGCAACGCCTGGAAGCCGGAATGGGCGTTCGGGCCGAACCGGGAGGTGATCCCGGAGCGCATCCTGACCCGCGCGCCGACCGCGGAGCTTCGGGAGAACCAGACCGACCAGGATTCGCTGCCGCCCTATGACGTGCTCGACCAAATCCTCGAACGGCTGGTCGAGCGCGAGGAGCCGATCGCCAAGATCGTGGAGGAAGGGTTCGACCGCGAGACGGTGGCGAGGGTCGAGCGCATGCTCAATCTCGCCGAGTACAAGCGCCGGCAGGCGGCGCCGGGGGTCAAGGTGACGCTGAAGAATTTCGGCCGCGACCGCCGCTATCCGATCGTCAATCGCTTCCGCGATTCCGGCGCGCCGCTGCCGGAGCCCGACCGCTCGCTGCTGAAGGACGGCCAGGCGACCGCCAAGAGCGAAGCCTTCGATTTCTAGACCATAGGCGGCTGTCGCCCGACGTTGCCGCGATCAACCCGACTGGAGGAAAGGACCACCGATGTACAAAGCGTCAGCGGGTGTCACGCTGCCAACCTCGATCATCGGCTCGCTGCCGCGGCCATATTGGTACAACGCGGTGCTCGGCTCGCGGAGCTTCCTCGAAGCCATGGTCAATTCGCGCTACCGCGAGCAGTACGAGGACGCGGTCTCGTGCTTTCTGCGCGCGCAGGAAACGGCCGGCCTCGACATCTGCACCGACGGCGACGCCCATTACGACGAAGAGGTCGGGGGCATGAGCTGGCAGAGCTATCCGCTTACCCACATGGACGGGTTTGCGGAGCTGCCGGAGCCGATGACCTACAAGATCGGCGCCGTCGCCTATCCGCGCGGGCACATCCTGCATGACTTTCTCGAGGCGCGCGTTTTTCCCCGGATCGTCGGGCCGGTGGGGCGCGGCCGGCTGCAGTACACCGCAATGTGGAAGGCGGCGCAGCGCCTGACCAAGAAGCCGGTCAAGTTCGGCACCATCCTGCCCGAGCTGATCGCCGCTTCCGTCGAGGACGACCACTACAAGGATCCGATCGAGCGCACCTGGGCGATCAGCAACGTGCTCAACGAGGAGCTCGGTGAGCTCGCCGATGCCGGCTGCCCGGTGATCCAGATGGAGGAGCCGCAAATCCACATGGTGCCGGCGCGCGGCAAGACCTTCGGCAAGCTCGACGTGGACGACCTGGTGAAGATCTTCAACAACACCGTGAAGGGCTTGCGCGCCAAGACCGAGGTGTGGTGTCACACCTGCTGGGGCAATCCTTCGCAGCAGCGGATCTTCCGTGACGTGCAGAGCTATCAGCCTACGCTCGCCGCGCTCAACCAGGTGGATGCCGACGCGCTGACCTTCGAGACCTGCTCCTCGGGGCCCGGCGACCTCAAGGCGATCGGAGAGACGATCAAGGACAAGAAGATCGTCATCGGGGTGATCGACCACCACACCTTGCAGGTCGAGCGGCCGGACCAGGTCGCCGCGCTCATCCGCGAAGCGCTCAAGCATATTCCCGCCGAGCGGCTGATCATTTCATCCGACTGCGGCATGGGCCGCGAGGGCATGGGGCGGCGGCACGCCGGCTACAAGATGGTCGCGATGGTGCTCGGGACCAACATCGTGCGCAAGGAGCTTGGGCTTCCCGAAGCCGAGTGCCTCGCCGCCGACCAGCGCTACTCGCTGACCGCGACCAAGACGTAGCCGAAATCGCGCCGCCACCGAGCGCGCTCAACGCGGACCCCGACCATGACCGACATGACGATCAAGGCCATCCGCACGACGCTGCTGCGCGTGCCGTGGCCCGACACGCCCTGGCTGAAGGGCCACGCCTTCGGCGAGGCGCGCAACATCCTGGTGCTCGAGGCCGAGACCAGGGGCGGCATTGTCGGGATGGGCTACCTGTTCGCATTCAGGCCCGGCCTGCGGACGGTCCTCGCCTGTCTGGAGGAGGCCATCGTGCCGCGCGTGCTGGGCAAGGACGCCACGGCGGTCGAGGCGATCTGGCAGGATTTGTGGCGTGCGACCATGACCTACGGCCGCGGCGGCATCGCCACGATGGCGATGTCGGCGCTCGACATTGCGCTGTGGGACGCGGTCGGCAAGCGCGCGAACCTGCCGCTGCACCGGCTGTGGGGCCATTTCCGCTCCCAGCTCCCGGCCTATGGCAGCGGCTGCTTCCGCGGCTCCGGCGGCGACGGGATGATCGCGAAAGCGCTGCATTACAAACAGCAGGGCTACAAGGCCATCAAGATGCAGGTCGCCCACGTCGGCGATCTGCGCACCGATCTCGACAACGTGCACCGCATGCGCGAGGCGGTGGGCCCGCAGATCGACATCATGATCGACGTCAACATGGGCTGGACCGCCGACGTCGCCATCCAGATGGGGCGGAAGTTCGAGGACTACGACGTCTACTGGCTGGAGGAGCCGGTGGTGGCCGATGATTTCAAGGGCTACCTGCGCGTCGCCGAGGCGCTCGACCTGCGCATCGTCGGCGGTGAGACTCACTTCACGCGTTTCGACCTGCGGCCGTTCTTCGAAAATCCATGCCTGCCGATCCTGCAGCCCGATCCGATGCGCGGCGGTTTCACCGACCTGCGCAAGATCGCGGTGCTCGCTGATACCTGGGGCATGACGCTCGCACCGCATCTGTTCC
>JBEVIH010000099.1:0-8993 GCA_040510815.1 Xanthobacteraceae bacterium
TTTTTTGGTGCCGCAAGTGCGGCCGACCTGACGCCCGGAGCGGCGACTAAAGGGGACTGGCATGCGCGTTTTGCTGATCGAGGACGATAGCGCGACGGCGCAGTCGATCGAGTTGATGCTCAAATCCGAGAGCTTCAACGTCTACACCACCGACCTTGGTGAGGAAGGCGTCGATCTCGGGAAACTCTACGACTACGACATCATCCTTCTGGACCTGAACCTGCCCGACATGTCGGGCTTCGAGGTCCTGCGCTCCCTTCGCGTCGCGAAGGTGAAGACTCCGATCCTGATCCTGTCCGGCCTGGCCGGCATCGAGGACAAGGTCCGCGGTCTCGGCTTCGGCGCCGACGACTACATGACCAAGCCGTTCCACAAGGACGAACTGGTGGCGCGCATCCACGCGATCGTGCGCCGCTCCAAGGGTCACGCCCAGTCGGTGATCCAGACCGGCGACCTGGTGGTCAACCTCGACACCAAGACGGTGGACGTGAGCGGTGCGCGCGTGCATCTCACCGGAAAGGAGTACCAGCTTCTCGAACTCCTTGCGCTGCGCAAGGGCACCACGCTGACCAAGGAGATGTTCCTCAACCACCTCTATGGCGGCATGGACGAGCCGGAGATCAAGATCATCGACGTATTCATCTGCAAGCTGCGCAAGAAGCTTGCCAACGCCTCGAATGGCAAGGATTACATCGAGACGGTGTGGGGGCGGGGCTATGTGCTGCGCGAGCCAAGCGAGGATGAGGCGCATGGATTTCCGCCTGACAATTTCCATGCGGGGCCTTTGCCCTGGGGCAGGAGCGCGGCCGCTATGCGGTCGAGCACGTCGTAGGCTCGGTCGGCGCGTTAGTCACGCACGGTGAAATTGGCGCCGTGGGCCCGTCGGTAAACATATTTCAACCAGCCCAACGGAATGAGTTCGTGCTAGGCGAGAACAGCCCGAACGGAAACCGCTGATGTCGCTGAACGGCGCAGTTGTGTGACGCCCTAGAAGCGTTGCGGGCTCGATTGGACCAATCGCTTTCCCCCATAGCCCGTTTGCCGATAGGCGCAGTCCGGGCCGAAGTCGGAATTTCGATGTCGATCTCGAGCGTCGAGACTGTGGCGCCGCGATCCGCATCCGGGTGTGACCATTTCCAGATTCGGCCGCGTTGACATTCTAGGTTGACTAGTCCCACCTAGAACTCCCACAAACCAGGGAGCGGCACATGCCCAAGCGACGCAAAACGGAGGATGAGTTTGCGAGAGAGTTGAAGAAACGCCTGGCGCGTGCTCGGGAGGAAGCGAGTAGTGGCGGACCGCGACGTCCCTTTCCAATGCCCGTTGCGGCGAAGGCGCTCACACGCGCGCAGGAAGGGACACGTGACACCTACATCAAACGCGGACAGGAAGCATGGCGACGACACAAGGACGAAGCAACGTGGACCGACTGGCTGGCCATCGGTGAGGCGTTGCTGATCGGCAAGAGCGACGCGATGCATGCGGCCGAGACGAACAAGCCCATTGGCTCCCGGTACAACGTCGCGATGGGCGTCTGGTTGACCCGCTATCACTTCGATGAGATAGACAAGGCCGACCGTCACCGTCTGCTCGAAGTCATGGAGCACCGCGCCGAGATTGAGACGTGGCGCGCAGGGCTGCCGGACATCGAGCGGCTACGGATCAATCACCCCAGCACGGTGCTGCGGCGTTGGAAATTTTCAAAAATGCGTCGCCGATTTCGAGCCGAGCCCCTCGCGGACACAAAGCCTGGGTTGGTGCTTGACGTTGCATCAAGCAAGCCCCGCGAGCCCAAGGCGGTGAAGCCGCCGCTGCGCGATAGCGTGGCACCAGCCCGGCCGACAACCCGGGCCAGCGATATTGAAACGGCCCGCGCCGCTCACTTCGCTGCCGCGCAACATCTCACCAAGGAACAACGCAAGGATGAGGTGTTTCGGACCGTGGATGGCTTGGGGTTGAAGGTCACAGACTTTTACCAGCGAATTATGCTTGAGCAGGAGGGCGCAAAGCCCAAGGGCAAGCGCCACCCGACCGCGACCCCATAATTGGCCCGCCATGTGCAGGTGACATGCTGTAGTTTTGCAGCAGCACGATTTGCTTGTCGGTGAAGGGGCGGACTTCCTGGCGGTAGACGGCAATCACGGCAATCAGCTCGTTCTGCTTGAGCATGGGCACGACGATGAGTGTCCGAGGCCCGTCAACTCAACGCTGGCAACGACCAGCGAGGTGGAAAACCCGCCAGTTTCGGCGCCCCGACCCGGCGATTGCCAGCTGCACCGTGCCGTTCATGACCGAAATTATCGCTTCTCAAATCCGCATTTTTTCAACACCGATACAGTCCAGCAACCAGTTTCCATACAGGCCTCGTATCGCTTTTGGCAGATTCGCTGCGTGCCGCAATTTGACCGTGCCTGCGAACAGGCCGCTCAAGGCCGCGTTCGATGCTGCGAAGAAGCATGGCCCGATTGTTCTGACATCGACCGATGGTCGGCCGTGGACGCCGGATGGATTCCGTGCGTCATGGGGCAAGGCGTGTGCCAAGGCTGGCATTGTTGGCGTGACCTTCAACGATCTTCGTGGGACGGCGGTGACGCGGCTGGTTCTGGCGGAATGCACGGAGGCGGAGATCGCAACGATCACTGGACACGCTCTGCGAGACGTGCGCTCGATCCTCGACGCCCATTGCCTGCACCGCGATCCGGCACTAGCCGAAAGCGCGATCCGGAAGCTCGGAAAGGGAACGAAATCTCCCAACTGACCGCCCAACTGGTCTGGGCTGTTCTGCGGCGGCGGGCGAAAAGCGCAAATCGATCAATGGCTGGGGGACTAGGATTCGAACCTAGATTAACGGAGTCAGAGTCCGCTGTTCTACCGTTGAACTATCCCCCAAAACGCTTCTGTCTCAGAGACTTATCGGATCACTCTCGCCGTTCCGCAGACCGGCCTCGGAGCGATCGAGAACACAACGCGCCCCGGGGCCGGAGCGCGACCGGTAATTTAGTGGCGGAGCGGGCCGAAAGGAAGGCTTTTGGGCGGCCGGTGAACCGCTCATTTTGGCCTCACCGATGACCTCCGTCCCGGCGCGCTTGGTCTCCGTTTCATCGGGGGACGAGCCACTCCGAGCTGTCGCTGTCGCGCCGGATCGGCGCCGATTGGCTGTTCGCTCGCGGTCGCGAGGTTTTCCTCGAGGAGACCGGCAAGCGCGATGATTGAGCGCGTTTAGGCACGGACAGTGCCCAAACCGCTACGGCCTGACCAGCTCCTTCGCGCGCTCGACGATCGGCTTCGGTGTCGCGTAAATCCGCTCGACCAGCTGCTGCACCTGCTCGCCGGTCGACGGCACCACGTCGATGCGGGTTCGCTCGGCATCGGCGAGGAAATCCTTGTCGGCCATGGTGGCGGCGAAGGCGGTGCGCAGGATCCTGACGTGCTCCGCCGGCACGCCGGGCGGCGCCAGATACGGCCGCCCGAACACCTGCTGGCCGATGACGAGCTCGACCGCCTTCCGGTCGTCCTCGTTCCCGATGTATTTCCAGACCTGGGGCACCCCCAGTCTGGTGAGCTCCGCCTCCGGCTCCAGGTTCACCTGCAGCAGGATGTTGACGGTCTTGTTGCGTATCCAGTCGGGACGCTGCGATTTGAGGCTCGACCAGTCGAGGCCGCACAATCCGTCGACCTCGCCGCGCTCCACCGCGAGCTGGATGTCGGCGGTGCCCTTGTAGCCCGAGACCAGCTCGAACATCGCGCCCGCCGACTTCTTGTGCATGTTGACGTAGTCGCGGGTCGAGCCGCCGGCCGCGCTCGCGCCCATGATGGCCTTCTGCCGTTGCGCGTCCTCGAAGGTCCTGATCTGCGATCGTTCGTGGGTGATGCAGACCCGCGTGGCGTTGTCGGCGCTGGCGAGGTACTGGAACCTGGCCGGATCGAACAGCGGCTGGGCGCGCTCGTCGAGCAGCGGCGCCATGATCGCGCCCGGAAACACCGCGCCGATCATCGTGCCGTCCTTCGGCGCCACCGAGAACAGATAGGCCGCCGCCCGCCCGCTGCCGGCGCCGGGCTGGTTCTTGGGGACGATCGCCGGATTGCCAGGAATGAAGCGGGCGAGGTGGCGGCCGATCAGGCGCGCATAGATGTCGTAGCCGCCGCCGACGTCGGCGCCGATCAGGAAGTCGATGGTCTTGCCGGCGTAGAAGTCGGCGGCGTGCGTCGTCGCAGGCGCAATTGCCGCGACCAGCGCACACGCGAGACCGGCGCAAAATCTCGAAAGTCCGCAGCGCATTCGACGCTCCGCGCGGCTGTAGCGAGCCGGGACCGGGGCATCCTAGCGCAATCGAAGCGCGCGCGGATGGGACGAATGGACGCCTTCGCGGACTACACAGTGCGCCGGCCGGACATGCCGAACCCCACCGTCCCGATCGCGACCAGCGCGCAGGCGGCGATATAAGACAAACACCGCCTGCGGGTGGCCGTGGTCGAGCAGCTGGCCGAAGATGATCGCGCCACCATGCCGCCGATATTTTGCGTCAAGACTGACGTTCGGGCGCCTGACAGAGCTGCGCCCGAAAGTTCCACCCTCTCGTCCGCCACGTCGGGCCGCTGAATCTTTTTTTGCCCCTCTGTCGAGAACGGCCACGCCCGTTCGTCGTGGTAGTGCGGACATGGAAGGAAACGGTGATTTGACGGAAAAATCGCCATGCCCAAATGCTGGAGCTGCCGAACGGAGTGCAATCGATGGCCAAGGTCGTCTTCACGTCGAATGTCCAGCGCCACGTCGTCTGCCCGGATGTCGGAGCGCCCGGGCGCACCGTCCGCGAGGTCCTGGACAACGTCTTCGCGGAGAATGCGCAGGCGCGCGGCTATGTGCTCGATGACCAGTCCGCCTTGCGCAAGCACATGGCGATCTTCGTCGACGGGCGGATGATCCGCGACCGTGCGCGGCTTGCCGATCCCGTAGACGAGCGCAGCACGATCCGTATTTTCCAAGCGCTGTCAGGAGGCTGATGATGAGCGACAAGCTCCTCATTTCGACTCGCAAAGGCTTGTTCACGGTGTCACGCCGAGCGGGGCAGTGGGAGATCACGGTGGTCGATTTCCTGGGCGACAATGTCACCCTCACGCTGACCGACCGTCGGGACGGGCGGACCTATGCGGCGCTCGATCACGGCCATTTCGGCGTCAAGCTCCACCGCTCGACCGCGAACGGTTGGGAGGAGGTGCCGGCCCCTGCTTACCCGCCCAAGCCGGACGGCTACGAGGAGAACGACATGTGGGGCCGGCCGCTCAACTGGAGCACGGCGCGCATCTGGGCGCTCGCGCCCGGCGGCGTCGACGAGCCCGGCGTCCTCTGGTGTGGAACGCTGCCGGGCGGCTTGTTCCGCTCGACCGATCACGGACAGAGCTGGGAGATGGCGCGCGCGCTGTGGGATCATCCCAGGCGCAAGCAGTGGATGGGGGGCGGCGCCGATCTGCCGGGCATCCATTCGATCTGCGTCGATCCGCGCGATTCGCGCCGCGTGTGGGTCGGGGTCTCGACCGGCGGAATCTGGTTCACCGAGGACGCCGGCGCGAGCTGGACGCTGCGCGGCGAGGGCATGCGCGCCGAGTATGCTCCGCCGGAGCAGACCCACGATCCCGTCGCCCAGGACGTCCATTGTCTGGTGCAATGTCCGTCGGCGCCCCAGCGGATGTGGGTGCAGCACCACAACGGCATCTTCGTCTCCTCCGACGAGGGCAGGACGTTCACGGAGATCAATGGCGTCGAGCCGTCGGCGTTCGGCTTCGCGGTCGCCGTGCATCCCCGCCAGCCCGACACCGCGTGGTTCATTCCCGAGATCAAGGATGAGAGGCGCATCCCGCGCGAGGGCAAGCTGGTAGTCACGCGCACGCGCGACGGCGGCAAGAGCTTCGACGTGCTGTCCAAGGGGCTGCCGCAGTCACATGCCTACGACGTGGTCTACCGCCATGCGCTCGCGCTCGACGACGCCGGCGACCGGCTCGCCTTCGGATCGACCACCGGGGGCCTGTGGGTAAGCGAGGACCAGGGCGACAGCTGGGCCGGCGTGACGCACACGTTGCCGCCCATCTATGCGGTGCGGTTCGCGTGATCGGGCACGCGCACGCTGCCTCACACCGTGCGCCGGCCCGACATGCCGAACACCACCGTCCCGATCGCGACCAGCGCGCAGGCGGCGATATAGAGAAAAACCGCCTGCGGGTGGCCGTGGTCGAGCAGTTGGCCGAAGATGATCGGCGCCACCATGCCGCCGATGTGGAAGCCGGTCGTGACGAAGCCGAACACCTTGCCGAACGAGCCGGGCGGGGTGACCGAGCGCACGATCATGTCGCGCGACGGCATGGTCATGCCGCTGGCGAAGCCGCTCAGCGAGATCACGAGAACCAGGAGCAGCGCGCCCGGATCGAACAGGCCGATGAAGGCGCTGACGCTGCCGGTGACCAAGAGGCCGATCGAGGCAACCACGCTGTGGCGGGCGGTGCGCCCGGCGAGCGCGCCGCCGACCAGCACGCCGACCGCGCTCATGGCAAGCAGCCCGGTGAGCGCGGTGTTGGCCAGCGCCGGCGGCGTCCCGTGCAGCGCGCCCAGCCCCACCACCAGGTATTGGTTTAGGCCGCCCCCGACCATCGACAGCACCACGAAGAACACGAGGTTGAGCAGGATCGGCGGCGACATGAGCAGCCGCCAGCCGTCGGCGGGCGCGCCGGCGGCCTCGTCGCTGCGCGGCTTCGACACATGAACCGCGCGACGGCTCGGCGGCTCGGCCAGCAAGGCGAGGAACAGCGCGGCGACGAAGCCGAGCACCGACGCGCAGACGAAGGCGCCGCGCCATCCCACCAGGCTCTGCATGAACAACATGGTGACCGGCGCGATCGCCGAGCCGATCATGCCGGCGCAGGTGTGGAACGAGAATACCTGGGTCAGCCGAGCGGGGGCGACGTGCTCGGACAGGAGTGCGTAGTCGGCCGGGTGGTAGACGGTGTTGGCGAGCCCCAGCACCGCGTACATCGCGATGAACACCCAGAACGAGTCGATCAGCCCGGCCGCCGCCACCGCGGCCGAGCCCAGCAGCAGCCCGCCGATGAGATTGACGCGCGCCCCGATGCGATCGACGAGAAAGCCGACCGGCGTCTGCAGCACCGCCGACACCACGTTGAAGGCGGTGAGCGCAAGCCCGAGCTGGGTGTAGGTCACGCCGAAATCCGCCCGGATGAACAGGAACAGCGGCGCCAGCAGCACCATGTAATAATGACTGACCAGGTGGGCGAAGCAGACGCCGGCAATCAGCCGTGTCTCGCTCGCGCGCGCCGGGGTGAGGATTTCGGTGACGGGGGTCATTCAGAGGCAGCCGCCGTAGGGTGGGCAAAGGCGCGCGTTTGCGCGCCGTGCCCACGCGTCTTGCTCTCGACGGCCCCGCTGCCGCGTGGGCACGGCGCTGCGTGGATTTCGGGGAGAGATATGAGTGCTCGGCCCGCGCCTTTGCCCACCCTACGGACCCGCATCACGCCGGCCGCGCGGCGCCGGCCGCCTTGATCGCGCTCCAGACCCGATAGGGTGTCGCCGGCATGTCGAGATGGCGGATGCCGTATTCGGAGAGCGCGTCGGCGATCGCATTCATCACCGAGGTGAGCGAGCCGGCGCAGCCGGCCTCGCCGCAGCCCTTGACCCCGAGCACGTTGGTCTTCGCCGGCACGCCGTGGTCGAGCACGGTGAATTCCGGCGCGTCGCCGGCGCGCGGCAGCGCATAGTCCATGTACGAGCCGGTCAACAGCTGGCCCTCGGAATCGTAGGCCGTCATCTCCATCAGCGCCTGGCCGATGCCCTGCACCACACCGCCATGGAGCTGGCCCTCGACGATCAGCGGATTGATCACGGTGCCGAAGTCGTTGACCGAGGTGTATTTCACCACCGCGATCACGCCGGTGTCCGGGTCGAGCTCGACCTCGCAGACGTGGCAGCCGTTCGGGAAGGTGGCGTCCTTGGGCCCGTCGCTGACGTGCTTGACGTCGAGCGTGCGCGGTGCGCCCTCGGGCAGGTTGATGCCGCCGCGCAGCTTTTCGGCAAGCTCCATGATCCCGATCGCCCGGTCGGTGCCGGCGATGACGAAGCGGCCTTGCGCGAACTCGATGTCGGAGGCCGAGGCTTCCAGCACGTGCGAGGCGATCTGCTTGCCCTGCTCGACCACCTTGGCGGCGGCTTCGACGATGGCGGTGCCGCTGTGCATGATCGACTTCGAGCCGCCGGTGCCGCCGCCGGCGATGAGCTCGTCGCTGTCGCCCTGCACCAGGCGCACGCGCTCGAACGGAACGCCGAGCTTCTCGGTCAGCACCTGCGCGAACGGCGCCAGATGGCCCTGGCCGTAATCGAGCGTGCCGGTGATGATCGAGACGGTGCCGTCGGCCTCGAACCGGATGCCGCCCATTTCCTTCGACGGCGGCGCGGTGACCTCGAGGAAGCTGCCGATGCCGAGCCCGCGCACCTTGCCGCGCTTGCGGCTCTCGCGCTTGCGCCGGTTGAAGCCCTTCACGTCGGCGGCCTCCAGCGCGTGCTTGAGCACGGCCGGGTAGTCGCCGCTGTCATAGGTCATGCCCGAGGCGGTCTTAAACGGCAGCTCGCGCGGTCGGATCTGGTTGCGCCGCCGCAGCTCGACCCGGTCGATCTCCATTTCGGCGGCGGCGAGGTCGACCAGCCGCTCCATGTAGTAGTTGCCCTCGGGCCGGCCGGCGCCGCGATAGGCGGAGACGTGCGAGGTGTTGGTGAACACGCACCTGGTCGAGACCTCGATCAGCGGCGTGCGGTAGACGCTTTGCACGTTCTTGACCGCGTTGAGCGTCGACGGCATCGGCGCGACCTGGGAGAGGAAGCCGCCGACGTTGCCGAAGCTGGTCAGCCGGACCGCCAGGAAGGTGCCGTCGGCGTCGAGCGCCAGCTCGGCGGTGAGCTCGTGGTCGCGGCCGTGGCTGTCGGAAACGAAGCTGCC
>JBEVIH010000100.1:0-6656 GCA_040510815.1 Xanthobacteraceae bacterium
GGCCGACGTCGAGATGAATGTCGATGTCGACGTCGAACTCGCGGGCGAGCTCGAAGATGCGATGAATCTGGCCGGCCTCGTCCTTGTCGTAGCGCGGCGCGCCGCCGATCACCTTGGCGCCGCGCTTGAGCCCTGCGACCAGCAGCTCGTCGGTCCCCGGATAGCTGATCAGGCCCTCCTGCGGAAACACGCAGATCTCGATGTCGATCGCCCACTTGTAGTCGGCGATCAGCGACTGCACCCCTTCGAAGCCACCCATGCCGATGCCGGGATCGACCTCGACCTGCGTGCGCATGCGGGTGGTACCGTGCTTGATACACTGCTCGAGCGTGCGCTCGGCGCGCATGCGCACGTCCTCGACCGACATGCCGGGCTTGAGCGGGGTGACGCCCTTGACCGGGCTCAAGTCGCGCCGCTCCTGCGGCGCGCAGCGCTCGATGATGCGCGACTTGTCGAGATGGATGTGGGTCTCGATCAGGCCGGGACAGGCGAGGCGTCCGCCGGCGTCGTAGACCTTGGCCTCGGCGGCAAGCCCGCGCTCGATCGCGACGATGCGGCCTTTCTCGACCCCGATATCCAGCGGCCCGTCGGCCGGACGATCGGCCAGGCGTGCATTGCGGATAATCAGATCCACTCGGGCTACTCGGCCTTGATATTGGCGGCCTTGATCAGCGGCCACCATTTCTCGATCTCGGCCTTGTGGTGGGCGGCGAGCGCTTCCGCGGTCTGCTGCTCGCGCGGCGGAATCTCCTGGCCGAGGCCGATGAGCCGCGCCCGCACCGCGGGATCGGCCAGCGCATCCATGGCGGCGGCGGTGAGCTTGCGGATCACCTCCTGCGGCGTGTCCTTGGGCACCCACATTCCGTACCAGGTCGAGATGTAGACGCCGGGGGCGCCGGCCTCGTCCACGGTCGGGATCTCCGGCGCCGCCGAAAGCCGCGTGTTGGACGTGACCGCGTAAGCCTTGACCGCGCCGTTGCGGACATGCGGCAGCGCGGTGATGGCCTGGTCGAAGGTCAAGTCGATGTGGCCCGCCACCAGGTCGCGCATGATGTCGGACGAGCCGGCGCGATACGGCACGAACTGGAAACGGGTGCCGGTGACGTTCTGGAAATAGACTCCGCTGACGTGCTGCCCGGCGCCGGGCCCGGCGGTGCCTTCCGTCGCTTTGTCGGGATTGGCCTTGAGCCAGGCGATCAGCTCCTTGAGGTCCTTCGCCGGCAAATCCTTGCGCGCGACGATGACGTAGGGATTGCTCGGCAGCCGCGCGACTGGCGCAAAATCCTTCAACAGGTCGTAAGGCAGCGAGTAGATCGCGCCGTTGACCACGTGCGAGGGCCAGTTGCCGATGCTCACCGTGTAGCCGTCGGGCGCCGCGCGCACGGCGCGGCCGACCCCGATCGTGCCCGAGGCGCCGGTGACGTTCTCGATCAGGACCGGCTGGCCGAGCGACATCCGCATCGGCTCGATCAGCGTGCGCGCCAGCGTATCGACCGGACCGCCGGCGCCGAACGGAACGATCAGCGTGATCGGACGCGTGGGGTAGGATTGCGAAGTCGCCGGAGCAACAGCGCCCAGGATGCAGCCGACCGCAGTCAGCACTCCGAGAAAAATCCGCTTGCCGATCATATTTTTCTCCACCGCCGACCCTATCGCTAAGGGTCAGGATGGAGGCGGGCTTGTCAATGGGCGGCGAGCGCCCGCATCTTCCCGTTGAAACGTCACATGCGCTACGGTCGCAGCGAAGGCGCGGCCGTCGGCGGCCCGCGAGCAGGAGGGATCGGGAATGGAGCTTGGCTTGCGTGGGAAAGTCGCCCTGGTGACGGGCTCGAGCCGCGGCATCGGCCGCGGCGTCGCCCTGGCGCTTGCGGCCGAGGGTTGCGATCTCCTGCTGACCAGTCGGGACGCGGCCGCGCTCGAGGAGGTGGCGAAGTCGATCCGCGACAAGGGCCGCAAGGCCGCCGTGAGCGCGCTCGATCTGCGGGACGCGGAGGCGCCCGCAACCCTCGTTGCGGCCGCCAAACGCGAGTTCGACGGCCTCGACATCCTCGTCAACAACGCCGGCACCACCAAGCGCGGCGACTTCTTCACGCTGACCGACGCCGACTGGGCGGAGGGCTACGGGCTGAAGTTCTTCGCCCATGTGCGGCTCGCCCGCGCCGCCTGGCCGCTGCTGAAGGAGCGGCGCGGCTCGTTGATCGCGATCGGCGGCACCAGCGGACGCAAGCCGGAGAAGAGCTTCACCATCGGCAGCTCGGTCAATGCGGCGGTCGCCGCTTTCACCAAATGCCTGGCGCATCTCGGCAAGGAGGACGGCGTGCAGGTGAATTGCATCCACCCGAGCCTGGTCGAGACCGAGCGCCAGTGGCGCCGGATCAGGGCGGAGGTGGAACGCAGCGGAGAGCCGGAGGCGAAGGTGCGCGAAGCGCTTTGCCGCGAAACCGGGATCATGCGCTTCGGCACGGTCGAGGACGTAGCCGATCTGGTGACCTTCATCGTTTCCAAGCGTGCCACCTGGATGCACGGGGCGACCGTCGATCTCGACGGCGGGGAAATCCCGGTGCTGTGAGTACAGAGGGCCGCCGCCTGCCATGAACATCCTGCTCACGCCCGCGCGGATCGGACCGGTCGAGATCCCGAACCGGATCGTCATGCCGCCGATGACGACGCGGACGGCGGATGACGAGGGCTTCATCACCGACGCGAGCGTCGCCTATTACATGGCGCGGGTGCGCGGCGGGACCGGCCTGATCACCGTCGAGATGGCCTCGCCCGAGAAGGCCGGGCGCCATCGACGCCGCGAGGTCGGCATCTACGACGACCGGTTCCTGCCCGGCCTCACCCGCCTGGTCGACGAGATCCATCGCGGCGGCGCCAAGGCCTCGATCCAGCTCGGGCACGGTGGCGGCCATACCCGCATCGACATCTGTGGCGAGACGCCGATCGCGCCCTCCGCCATCCCGCATCCGGTCTACGAGACCACGCTGGAGACCATCATCCCGGCCGAGATGACCAAGCCGCGCATCGACGCGGCCGTCGCCGCCCACGTCGCGGCGGCGTTGCGCGCGCAGAAGGCCGGGTTCGACTGTGTCGAGATCCACGCCGCGCATGGCTACCTGATCTCGCAATTCCATGCACCGTTCGAGAACCGGCGCACCGACCAATATGGCGGCAGTCTCGACAACCGTGCCCGCTTCGGGCTCGACGTGTTGCGCGCGGTCAAGGCTGCGGTCCCCGGCATGGGAGTGATCTACCGGCTCTCGGTCGAGGATTTCTTCCCGGGCGGGCTGCCGTGGAGCGAGGGCCGGCGGATCGCGATCTGGGCGGCGGAGGCCGGCGCCGACGCGCTGCACGTCACCGCCGGGCACTACCGCTCGCTGCCGTCGGCGCAGATCGTGCTGCCGCCGATGAGCATGCCGGACGCGCCGTTCCTCGAATTCGCGGCCGGGGTGAAACAGGTGGTGCGGGTGCCGGTGATCGCGGTCGGGCGGCTCGGCGATCCCAAGACCGCGACCGCGGCGGTCACGACCGGCCAGGCAGACTTCATCGCGCTCGGGCGCACGCTGATCGCCGATCCGCAATGGGTCGAGAAGCTGCGCCGCCAGGAGCCGATCCGGCGATGCCTCGCCTGCAACACCTGCATCAACGAGATGCGCGGTGGCGCGGGCATCGGCTGCGTGGTCAACGGCGCCGCCGGCCGCGAGACGCTGTTTGCCGATGCCGCCCCGCCGCGCAACGAGCGCATCGCGGTGATCGGCGCGGGGCCCGCCGGCCTCACTTATGCGTCGCTGGTGGCGGAGGGCAACGCGGTGACCGTGTTCGAGAAAGACGCGCATCCCGGCGGCAGTTTCCGTTACGCCGGCAAGGCGCCGCTATTCCAGGAGGTCGAGGCGAGCGAAGCGAGCTTCGAGCGTTACATCGCCGATCTGGCGGCGGCCTGCGCCGGCAAGGGGGTGAGCTTTCGCTTCTCAACCGACGTCGCGGCGGCCCCGGAATTGCTCGCCCCATTCGATCGGATCGTGGTGGCGACCGGCGCGGCCTACCGGTTCGGGCTCGGCCCCGTCGCCAAGACCATGCTCGATTGGGGCGCCGGACGCTGGCCCCTGCTCTCGCGGCTGTTTTCCGCGCCGGCATTTCGCGAATGGTTCTATTACCGGGGCCGCCGCGGAACCGCCGACCGCTTTCGGCTGCTGGCCAAGCCCGGACAGACGGTCATCGCGATCGGCGATGCGGTTTCGGCCGGCAAGAGCAAGCAGGCGATCGCCAGCGCCTTCGACGCCGCGCTGCTGCGACAGACTTAGCCGATGTGCCCTTGCATCCGCGGCGGGGGACGGCGCGTATCTGGGTCAACCCGCCTGCCGGCAGGCAGGGACCCTGTCAGCCATGAAAGGCCGCACATCATGCGCCCGCACATCACCGTGGTCGTCGGAACACTTCTGCTGTCGTCGCTGGCGTCCGCCGAGGCACAGCGTGCAGGTCAGGACAATGCCGCGTGGGACACGTTCGTCGAATCGAGCCTCGGGACCCAGGTCGAATACCCGGCCGACCTGTTCGCGATCTCGGAGGGGCCCTCGGAGCGAGGCATCGGCGAGCACTTCCGGACCACCGACCGCCGCGCCCAGCTGCTGATCTACTCGCTCCCCAATGACGCGCGCGCCACTCCGGCGCGCTTCTTGCGCAATAATCTCAAGGCGTCGCGGATCGCCGTGGACTATCAGCGGGTGACGCCGTCGTTCTTCGCGATCTCGGGCACCTATCAAGGCGCGATCTACTACAGCCGCTGCAATTTCTCGTCGAACGCCGGCGGCGCGGTGCATTGCTTCGACCTGAAATATCCGGAGCGGGAAAAGCGCGCCTGGGACGACATCGTGACGCGCATCAGCCGGTCGCTGCGGCCGCTGATGGGGTGATTGGACGCTCGGGGCCGCGGCCGGATCACTGCGCCCCGCATAATTCGGCGACCGCCAGGGCCACGATCTTGGTGGCGGCGGAGAGATCGTTGAGCCGCAGGTTCTCGTTGGCGTTATGCGCGTTGGCCTCCAGGATCGAGCGCGGCCCGGCGCCATAGAGCACGATCGGGATGCCGTGCGCCGCGTAGTGGCGCGCGTCGGTGTAGAGCGGCACGCCGGTCACCGCCACATCGACGCCCAAGACTGCCTTGGCGTGACGCTGGATCGCCGCCGCAATCTGCTCCGAACCGGGCTGCGGGATCAGCGGCACCGCCAACAGAGTCCGGCGCACCTCGACCTTGATCTGCGGACGCGCTTTGGCCGCGGCCGCGATCAGCGCGCGCAAGTCCGCTTCCACCTTGGCCGGGTCCTCCTCGGGAACCATCCGGCGGTCGATCCGGAACACCACCTGATCCGGCACCACGTTGGTGTTGATGCCGCCCTTGATCAGCCCGACATTGAGGGTCGGCGAGACGATGCCGGGGACGCGTGATCGCGTCCGCGCAAGCTCGGCGCGATGCCCATAGAGCGTGGCCAGGACGGCGGTCGACGCTTCCAATGCATCGACACCGCTCTCTGGCATGGCGGCATGCGCCTGCTTGCCGGTGACGGTGACCTCGAGGTGCAGGCAGCCGTTGTGGGCGTTGACGACCGAATACGAGAATCCCGCGGCGATCGCCGCGTCCGGCCTGCTCAGCCCCTGGTCGAGCAGCCATTTCGGCCCGACATCGCCGCCGGCCTCCTCGTCATAGGTGAAGTGCAGCTCGACCGTGCCGCCGAGCCTGATGCCTTGCGCGGCCGCCGCCTTGAGCGCGAGCAGCGCCCATGCATAGGTGGCGAAATCCGATTTCGACACCGCCACCCCGCGCCCATACATGACCGGACCGTGCGGACCGTCCTCGATTGCGGCGCCGTAAGGATCGAGGCGCCAGCCGAGCCCCGGCGGCACCACGTCACCGTGGGCGTTGAGCGCGATCACCGGCCCGTCGCCGAAGCGGTGGCGGACGATGAGATTGGTCACGCTTTTCATGCCCGTGGCCGCGACCGCGGCGGCCGGCACCTCGTGCGCCTCGACCGCCAAGCCCTGCTGCTCCAGCAATTGCTTCGCCCGTGCCGCATGGGCGGCGCAATCGCCGGGCGGATTGTCGCTCGGGACCTTCACCAGCTCGGCAAGGAATTGAGTTTCGCGCGCAAAGTCGCGATCGACGAAGGCGGTGATGTGCCGGGCCAACGTCATGGCGTCTCGGCCAGGTGGAGAACGGCGTCGAGGAGGACGCGCGCGCCCACACCAGCGTCCTCGGCGGTGATGAGCTCGCGCGGCGAATGGCTCACCCCGCCGTTGCCGCAGCGCACGAACAGCATGCCGAGGTCGGTCACGCCGGCAAACAGCATCGCATCGTGACCGGCGCCGCTCGGCAGCTGTCGCACCGGCAGGCCGGTGCGCGCGATAGCCTCGGCGAGCAATCCTTGCATACGCGGCGTGCAGGGAACGTTGTCGCCGCGGGCCACCTCGGTGACGTCGACGCTGACGCCGCGGCGCTGCGCGATCCGTCCGATCTCGGCGAGCACGTCCGCCACCGCGGCCTCGCGGATGGCGTCCTCGCCGGCGCGGATATCGAGCGAGAGCTCGCAGCGCCCGGGAATGATGTTGATCGCGCCCGCCGGCACGGCGAGCTGGCCGACGGTGCCGACCAGCGTCGGCACGGC
>JBEVIH010000101.1:0-16917 GCA_040510815.1 Xanthobacteraceae bacterium
ATCGACGACACCGCCAAGAAGCTCGGCCTGGCGCCGGAAAAGGTGGTCATCACCGTGGCCAAGCACGGCAACACCTCGGCGGCCTCGATCCCGCTGGCGCTCGCGGCCGCGGTCGCCGACGGCCGCATCAAGCAGGGCGACCTGGTGATGCTGGAAGCGATGGGCGGGGGATTCACCTGGGGCTCGGTCCTGGTGCGCTGGTGATTGCCCACCGATCTTGTCGATGGGCCCCGTTGACCGTGCCCGGCCAACCTAATATCGTTTGAGAAAACAGAGGGATATCTTGATCGCCTAACGCGGGGCTGGCGATGACCGGAAAAACTGTGACACGCGCAGATTTGTGCGAGGCGGTCTACCAGAAGGTGGGGCTGTCGCGCACCGAATCGGCAACGCTCGTGGAATTGGTGCTCAAGGAGATCACCGATTGCCTCGAGCGCGGAGAGACGGTGAAGCTGTCCTCCTTCGGATCTTTCGTCGTCCGCAAGAAGGGGCAGCGGATCGGGCGCAATCCCAAGACCGGCAAGGAAGTGCCGATCTCGCCGCGGCGAGTGATGGTGTTCAAGCCGTCCGCCATCCTCAAGCAACGTATCAACACCGACGCCGGCGGGCGCAAGTAGCGCGATCATCGGACCCGAAGGAGCAGGCGACGGTGGACAAGGCACCGGACGCATTCCGCACCATCAGCGAAGTGGCGGACGAGCTCGACGTCCCGCAGCACGTGCTGCGATTCTGGGAGAGCCGGTTCCGCGAGATCCGGCCGATGAAGCGCGGCGGCGGTCGGCGCTACTACCGGCCCGACGACGTCGATCTGCTGCGCGGCATCCGCCATCTCCTCTATGGCGAGGGTTACACGATCCGCGGCGTCCAGCGCCTGCTGCGGGAGCAGGGCTTGCGCTTCGTGCAGAACGTCTGGCAGCCGGGCGCGCCGCAGCCGGGGCACCGGCCGCCCGAGGAGGCGTCGCACGAGACCGACGACGCCGACGAGGCGGAGCGCGGCGGCGAGCACGACGAGCGGCCGGATCGCGCGCCGGCACCGAAAATGCCGCCGGCTGCCGGCGCACGCCTGCCGCGCGAGCAGGCGGCGAAGCTCGAGGCCGCGCTGGCGGAGCTGAGCGAATGCCGCCGGCTGCTCGACGCGGTGCTGGACGGGAAGGCTTGACGGGCGGCGGGGCGGCGATCGGCGTCAATGACCTGCGCTACTTCGGCTGCCGTTTCGCCGCAGCTTCTGCCTCCATCTGCCGTCTTCGCTGCTCTTCGGCCAGCTGCCGTTGTCTCCGCATCTCCTCTGCGCGCCTTTGCTGCTCCTCCAACCGCCTCATCTCTTCGGGCTTTTCAAGCCCGAAGGCAGGATTGGAGCCCGCGGTGCCCTGCGAGGGCGTCGCCAACAGCCCCATGCCTTCGTTCTTTTGCTGCGCGCTCGCCGACGCCGTGGCGACCAGGAGCGCGAGAACAGCCGCTGTTCCGCTGAGCGCGTCGCGCATGGAAACGTCCCCGTTCGCTGCTACATCATGCCCGACTTTTGGTCGAAATGAGGCCGGGCGAGGCCGCCAGGCGCGACGATCGCCGCCAGCGCTCAACGATCATCGGGCATGAAGCACAGGGGCGGACCATTCGCCTTGCATGTGGATGCTGGTCGGAGCGCCGAGATTTGAACTCGGGACCCCCAGTCCCCCAGACTGGTGCGCTAACCGGGCTGCGCTACGCTCCGCCGAAGTGGGTCAGCGCGAAGCTCTACGCTGGCGGGGCCGCGCGCGCAAGGCCGAGGGGGCAGCCTATCACGCCGACGATTGCTGGCTGCCGGCGTAGGAATTTCGGCTGTACGACCAGGACGCCGCCATCAGTCCCCACAGCACGCCGAGGATCAGGAAATAGTGGCGCCAGTGGTCGATGTCGACGACGACGCTTTCGCCGACGGTGCCGAGATAGGCGACATAGACCGCCTGGTAGGTCCGCTGCCACGGCGTCGCCACGGTGAGGAAACGCGCTCCGAACATCACCGAGATGAGGACCAGCGTGAAATAGGACACGCCGGCAAGCCATCCGCCCGACATGAAGGCATTGAGAAAGGTGTTGTGCGGGTCCTCTGGGAAGAACAGCCGGGTGAATTGCAGGGGGCCGATGCCGAACGGTTCATCGAGCGCCACCTGGAAGCCGAGGGCGTAGCGGCCGAAGCGGCCCAGGTGGCCGATGTCGTAGCTCTGCTCGAGGCTGGCGCGCACCTCGAACAGCTTGGCGACCGCTCCGATCGACAACAGTGCCGCAATGAACACAACGACGACGAACGCGCCGATGAGCGAGAGCGCGATGATGCGCACGCGCTCGCGCGGCGAACGGCTGGTGATGAAGGTCAGCCCGGTCAGCACGATCGCGCCCAGCGCGAGCTGGCCCCAGGCCCCGCGCGAGAACGACAGCAGGAGACCAGCCATGAGCACGAGCAGGACCAGACCGCCGCGCACCATGTCCGAGGGGCGACCGATGAGCACGCGCTGCAGCGCCAGCAAGGCGGGCAATATCACGAACGCGCCGAGCACGTTGGGATCATTGAACGTGCCGCGGGCGCGCTCGTAGAGCAGAAACATGTCGGACGCCGAGCCGAACACGCGGAAATAGGCGGCGATGCCGACCAGCGAGGCGACCACGGCGGCGGCGACGTAGCCGCGCATGAGCGCGTCGAGCCGTCGCTCGGTGTTGGCGCCGAGCATGCCGGCATAGAAGATCGCGGTCACCGCCAGGTAGGCCGACACGCAGACCCAGATCACCGGCTTGGGCTGGTCGATCACCTTCACCACCGCCAGCGCGTAACCGATGTTGAGGAGGACGAGCAATACGATGAGCGGCGCCAGCGGACGCGGCAGCGACAGGCCGGTCACGACGAACGCGAAGATGGCGATGAGCCCGACGACCTCGTAGGGGCTCGGCTCGATGAAGACGAAGGCGCCCGAAAACGCCATCAGCCAGAGCAGCGCGCCGCGCAGCGTCTCGGTCGACAGCCGCGGTCCCGTGACCGTGCTCGTCGGTGCTGCCGCGACCAGCGACATCAGTAGGCGTTCTCGGTCTTGGTGATGAGCGCGAGCGGCGTCGCCGCCAGGATGTAGAGATCGAACAGCACCGACCAGTTCTCGATGTAGTAGAGGTCGTGCTCGACGCGGCGCTGGATCTTCTCGTGGGTTTCGGTCTCCCCGCGCCATCCATTGACCTGGGCCCAACCGGTGATCCCCGGCTTGACGCGATGGCGGGCGAAATAGCCGTCCACCGCCTCGTCGTAGAGGCGGTTTTCGGCCTTGGCGTGGATCGCGTGCGGGCGGGGTCCGACCAGCGACAGGTTGCCCTTGAACACCACGTTGAACAGCTGCGGCAGCTCGTCGAGCGAGGTCTTGCGGATGAAGCGGCCGACGCGGGTGACGCGCGGGTCGCCCTTGGCCACCAGCTTGCTGGCGGTGGCGTCGCACTGGTCGACATACATCGAGCGGAATTTGTAGACCTCGATCAGCTCGTTGTTGAAGCCGTAGCGCTTCTGCTTGAACAGCGCGGGCCCGCGGCTGTCGAGCTTGATCGCGAGCGAGATGATCAGCATGACCGGCGCCGCCGCCAGCAGCATGAGGCTGCCGACGATGCGGTCGAACAGCCATTTCATCACCACGTCCCAGTCGGTGATCGGCTTGTCGAAGACGTCGAGCACCGGGACGTTGCCGATGTAGGAATAGGCGCGCGGGCGGAAACGCAGCTTGTTCGAATGGGCAGCGAGCCGGATATCGACCGGCAGCACCCACAGCTTCTTGAGCATCTGCAGGATGCGGCCCTCGGCCGAGATCGGCAGCGAGAAGATGACGAGGTCGATGCGGGTCTTGCGGGCGAACTCGACCAGGTCGTCGACGCTGCCGAGCTTCTGGCGGTCGCCCACCGTCGTGGGCGCGCGTTCGTCGCCGCGATCATCGAACACGCCGACGACGCGGACGTCGGAGTCGCGCTGCGCCGCCAGCGATTTGATCAGGGTATCGCCGCGCTCGTCGGCGCCGACCACGACGGTGCGGCGGTCGAGACGGCCCTCCCGCGTCCAATGGCGCACCAGCAGGAACAGCGCCCGCCGAAAGCCGATCAGCACCAGCAGGCCGGCGACATAGAAGCTGCCGAGCCACACGCGCGAGAACTGATCGCCGATCTTGGCGAAGAACGTCATGCCGATGGTGATCAGGAACACCACCGACCAGGCCGACGCGAGGCGGAAATACTGCTTTTCGTAGCCGCGGAACGCCTGCACCTGGTAGATGTCCGCGGCCTGGAACGCGAGCATCGCCAGCACGGCGACGCCGAGGATGGCCGCGACGTAGTGCCACTCGAAGCCATCCAGCGGCACCACGTAAGCGACGTAAACCACGAACCCGACCAGCGCGGTGAGCGCGAACTCGATCATCCGCACGGTGCCGGCGAGCACGATCGGCGAATAGGCGGCGGGGGCCGGCTGGGCGGCGACCTTGAGCGCCGCCGGGGACAACGCCTTCGGCCGGCGGGGGGCAACACCGACCTGGTCTGCGGTCGCGGTGACGGCGGAGGCCGCACTCATCGCCTTGCGCGCGTCGAATTCGAGCATGATCTCGCCTGAACTATGTGCGAGCCGATCCGCCACCTCGGCTCCCTCGATCCCTGAGGTGGGATTAGCGAAAAAGGCTCAAGAAATACTTAGGGCGATAGCGAAAAATCCGACGATTCCTTAACTATCGCGCCGGACGAAGGCGTCCGCGTAGCCGGCAAGCACCGCCTGCGCCATCGCGTCGGCCGAAAACCCGGCGCGGACACGCGCCTGCAGGCGCAGCGTGGCCTCGCACATCGCGGTCGGGTTCTGCAAGGCCGCGCGAATGGCGTCGGCCAGAGCCGCGGGATCGCCCGGCGCGACGAGATCGGCCGCATCGGGCTCGAAGATTTCCGGGATCCCGCCGACCCGGGTGGCAATGAGCGCAACCGCGGCGGCGGCCGCCTCGAGCACGATATAGGGCAGCGATTCCGCCCGCGAGGGGACCACCAGCAGCCGCCCCAGCGCAAACCCCGCTCGCGCCGGTTTTGCGCCCACGAACCGCACCTGAGCCGCGAGCTCGAGCGCTGCGGCCTGCGCCTGCAAGGCCGCGCGGTCCGGGCCGTCGCCGACGATCGTCGCGGTCACCCGTTGACCGCCTTTGGCGAGCAAGGCGATGGCCTTGATCAGCACGTCGATGCCTTTGAGCGCGCGCAACTCGCCGATGAAGACGAGATCGGTGGCGTGCGGATCGGGCGCGATCGGGGTGAATTCGGCTTCGGTCACGCCGTTGTGCACCACGCGCGCCGCCGCGCCGGGATCGCCGACCTTGGCGCGAAAGACGTCGCGGCCATAGGCGCTTTCGAACAGGAACAGGTCGGTGCGCCGCAGCAGCGCGCGCTCGAGCGCGAGATAGACGGCGCCGGTGGGCGAGCCCCAACGGTAGTGCAGGCTGCCGCCGTGCGGCGTGTAGACGCGAAGCGCCCGCCGCGCGGCGGCGAGCCGCGCATAGGCGCCGCCCTTGGCGCCGTGGCCGTGCACGACATCGGCCTCGACCTCGGCGACGCGCCGCGCGACGTGCGCGAGCGCGGTGAGGTCGCGCGGTCCGATCTGCCGGCTCATGGCGACCCGGCTCAGCCCAAGCTCCAGCTCCGGGGCCAGGGCCGCCAGCGTCGCCTCCGCCTGCGCGCCGCCGGTGGTGGCGTCGGCGATGAGCCCGACCCGGTGCCCGCGCGCGGCCACTCCGCGCGCAAGGTCGACGACGTGCCGAAACAGGCCGCCCACCGGCGCGCGCAGGACATAGAGCACGTTGAACCTGCGGTCTGTCGGATCCGTCATTGGTTGGTCACGTTTCGTTAACGACCTGGTTGTCCCGACATGGACAAGCCTGCATTCGCTGCTACATGCGCACCCGAGCGGGGGGGCGGCCGGAGAACGAGGAGTTGCGCGTGCCGGCGCTTCCGGCACCGCCGGAAAGCTCAATCGCGATTAGCACTTCGCGTGGTTAACAAAACCTCACCGGCGGAGAGGCGCGAAAATGCTTAACGCGGCGTCAACCATAATCGTTTGTACTTGAGTTACGAGTCGCGCGTGGTGCGCGTTGGTGTGAGATGGTCATGCAAGCGGGCGTACAGTCGGCCGGCCGGCCTGGCGTCGGGCAGGCCGCCGCCGAGATCGATCTCGGAGCTCTCGGTCGCGCGCTCTGGCGCAAGAAATTCCTGATCGTCGGATTGACGCTGCTTACCGCGGCTCTCGCCTTCGGTGCGGTCAGCCTCATCACCCCCAGATACAAGTCGGAAGCGCGGGTCCTGATCGAGACCCGCGAGAACATCTTCCTGCGGCCGGACGCGGAAAAATCGCTCGAACGCAGCGCCACCGTCGACCAGGAGGCGGTGACGAGCCAGGTCCAGCTCATCCTCTCCCGCGACCTCGCCCGCGAGATCATCAAGAAGCTCAAGCTCGCCGAGCGGCCGGAATTCGACTCGGTCCTGCGCCGCCCGGGCATCCTGCAGACCGTCCTCCGGCTCACCGGCATCGCAAAGGATCCGCTGCAGATGACGCCCGAGGAGCGGGTGCTCAAGAGCTACTACGAGCGGCTCGCCGCATTCCAGGTGGAGAAGTCGCGCGTGATCGCGATCGAGTTCGAGTCGGAGGATCCGGAGCTCGCCGCGCAGGCCGCCAACGCGATTGCCGAGGGCTATCTGGTGCTTCAGCAGGCGACCAAGCAGGACCAGACCCGGAGCGCCGGCACCTGGCTCGCCGGCGAGATCGACCGGCTGCGCGGCAAGGTCGCCGAGGCGGAAGGGAAGGTCGAGCAGTACCGGTCTAAGACCAATCTGTTCATCGGCAACAACAACACCATGCTGTCGAACCAGCAGCTCGGCGACTTCAATGCGCAGCTCGCCTCGGCGCGAGCGCAGAAGGCGGATGCCGAGGGCAAGGCCAATCTCATCCGCGAGGCGCTGCGCACCGGCGCGGCGGTCGAATTCTCCGACATCATCAATTCGGAGCTGATGCGCCGCCTCACCGAGCAGCGCGTCACGCTGCGCGCGCAACTGGCCGAGCAATCCTCGACGCTGCTCGACCAGCACCCGCGCATCAAGGAGCTGCGCGCGCAGATCGGCGACCTTGAGCGGCAGATGCGCGGCGAAGCCGACCGGCTGGCGCGCTCGCTGGAGAACGACGCCAAGCTCGCAAGCACCAAGGTCGATTCGCTCAGCGTGGGACTCGAGCAGCTCAAGCGCCAAGCCGCCTCGAGCAATGAGCAGGACGTGCAGTTGCGTGCGCTCGAGCGCGATGCCAAGTCGCAGCGCGACCTGCTCGAATCCTACCTTGCCAAGTATCGCGAGGCGACCGCGCGCGACAGCATCGGCGCCGCCTCGCCGGACGCCCGCATCATCTCGACCGCGGTGATCTCCACCACGCCGGCATGGCCGAAGAAGCTGCCGACCGTGCTGGTGGCGGCGCTCGCCATGTTCGCGCTGTCGGCGGGCTTCGTGCTGACCAGCGCATTGTTGGGCGCGCCCCCGACGCAGGCGGCGGCCGTGCCGTCGTCCGTCTCGCCTGTCGTGGCGCCGGCGGGCGCCGAGGCGGAGGAGAACAGGCCCCCCATCGAGCGAGCCTTGGCCAGGCCCGTGGTCCGGCCGACGGCGAGCGTGCTGGAGGCTGCGCGCGCGGCGGCGGGCGTGCCGCTCGAAGCGATCGAGGCGCTGGCCCATGACCTCGCCGCCGCCGGCGAGGGGGCCCGCCGGATCACGGTGATCGGGACCCTGCGCAACGTGGGCACCACCATGGCCGCCATCACGCTGGCGCGAAGCCTCGGCAAAGAGGCGCGGGTCGCTCTGGTCGATCTGGCGTTGGGCTCGCCCAACCTTTCGGTGATTGCCGCCGACCCGACCGCTCCGGGCATCGCCGAGCTGGTGGGCGGATCCGCCTCGTTCGGCCAGATCATCACCCGCGATCGCTTCTCGCGCGTGCATCTGATCATGGCCGGCCGCGAGCCGGTCGACCCATCCGCGATCAAGACCTCACAACGGCTGTCGATCACGCTCGAGGCGCTGGCGCGCAGCTACGATCATGTCGTGATCGATGCCGGGACGGTCGGAGACGTCGCTCTCGACCGGTTCGCCAATCTGGCGCCGCGGGCGGTGCTGGTCGCGGGCGAGCTCGACGATCCGGCCACGGTGTCGGCGCGCGAGCGTCTGTTGCAGGCGGGTTTTGCCGACGTCAACGTGCTGGTCGGCGCGCCGCGCGGCCCCGAAATCGGCGCGAAAGCCGCGGCCTGAACAGGCTCGCTCGCTATCCGCGCGCGCGAATCCGCCGCAGCGCCTGCACGGCCGCCCACAGGGCCGGCTGCGACTTGATCACGCGCTTGGTTGCGAAGGCGGCGCCGAAGGCATGGGCGGCCAGCCGCCCGCGCGCCGAGAACGGATGGAAGACATCGAACAACGGCTCGGGTTCCTTGCAGAAGAAGGATTTGTAGCGGGCTCTGCCGACGCCGATGTCGAAGCTGCGCAACTCGCGGGCGGCGCATTGGACGATCATTTTCGCCAGCAGGATCAGGCCCGGGCTGTGACGGCTGTTGTCACCGAGCGTGTAGGTGTTGAACATCGACGAGAAGCGATAGTCGTCGACGATGGTGCCGAACAGGGCCAGCACCTCGCCACCGCCTTCGAGCGCGTGCAACTCGATCAGCGGCCGGCCGTCGGCGAGCTTGTTGTGGCAGGCTTCCCGCAGGAATTCGGCAACGCCGGGCTCGGCAAACACATTGGTGAGGCCCTGCGCCGCCATGTGGGTCGCTTTCAGCGTGAAGAATGCATCGAGCAGGCGATCGATATCGGCGGCGGTTGCGGCCTGGATGTAGCGGTAGCCGGCAAGCTTCTGCAGCTTGCGTTCCTTGGTGCGCAGGCGCGAACGCATCGAGGGGCTCAGCACGCTCTCGATCATGTTGGCCGACGGCGGATCGAGTTGCAGCCGCGCGCTGATGTCGACGGCGGGCTGGTGCGGCAGCAGCAGGAACGGGTTCGCGATTCCGTCCCAGCTCGACGGCTGGCTGAGCAGGGCGGCGAGATCGACCCGATGGCCGCCGGCGGCGACCTGCTCGAAGATGTCGCGGATGTGGCTTGCGCCGATCGCCGCCACCATGTCGCGGCGCCAAAGTCCGAGATTGAAATTGGCGTGCTTGGAACCGAGGAATTTGACGACGCCGAGCGGCCCCATCTGCTTGCGACCGAGCGGCCAGACGAAGACCGGCTCGCCGGCGGTGTCGAAGCCGGTGACGATGAACGGCGCGACTCCGGTGTTGCTGCCGACGTGGCGCTGCCAGGCGGCGAGCAGATCGAAGCGCTGGTAGGGCGTCGAGAGCGCACGGCCGTCCTCGAGACGTCGCCAGAACGGCTCCGCCGCGGACATGTCCTCGAAGACCTCGACCTTGACGACCGTCCCGGCGCGGCGCAGGTGCGCCGACACCACGCCTTCTCGTCCAGGGCGGTAGCTGATAGCGATGTCCATCCCGAATGCGCGGCTCAGAAAGGCCCAACGCTCCTCCCGTCGATCCAGCGGGCGACCTTGGCAAACAATTATCAATAAAGGGTTGGGATATTGCTCAGGATTAAAGCAGGGATCAGCGCATTGAACGGCTTGAAGAAAACCATCATTCGCAGCGGCCTCGAGACGCTCTATTTCAGCGCCGCGCACCTTGCCTTGCGGCCTTTCGTCGCCGGGATCGGCGCGATCCTCACGCTGCACCACGTGCGTCCGCCCCGCCTCGACCGGTTCCAGCCCAACCGGCTGCTCGAGGTGACGCCCGGGTTCCTCGAAGACGTGGTCCGGTATCTGCGACGCTCCCGCCTCGATTTGATCAGCCTCGACGAGATGCACCGCCGGTTGACCGAGCGAAACTTCGAGCGCCGCTTTGTCTGCCTCACCATCGACGACGGCTACCGCGACACCCTGCAGTGGGCCTATCCGATCCTCAAGCGCCATCAGGCGCCGTTCGCGGTCTACATCCCGACCAGCTTTCCCGATCGGCTTGGCGAATTATGGTGGCTGGCGATCGAGGCGGTCATTGCCCGCAACGCGCGCGTCAGCCTGCTGATCGACGGCCAGGAGCGCGGGTTCGAGTGCGGTACCGTGGCCGAGAAGCGCCACCTGTTCGAGCAGCTCTACGGCTGGGTGCGCAGCCTCAAGACCGAGGAGGAGCTGCGCCGCGCGGTGCGTGATCTCAGCGCCCGCTATCAAGTCGATATCGCCGCGTTCTGCGACGAGTTGTGCATGAACTGGAACGAGCTCGCCGGGCTGGCCGAGGACCCGCTCGTGACCATCGGCGCCCACACGGTCAATCACGTCATGCTGGCCAAAGTGCCGGAGAAATCCGCTCGCTCGGAAATGGAGATGAGCCGCTCGGTGATCGAGGCCGCGCTCGGCGTGCGGCCGGACCATCTGTCCTATCCGGTCGGAGACCCGACCTCGGCGGGTCCGCGCGAATTCCGCATTGCCGCCGAGCTCGGTTTCAAGACCGCGGTCACGACGCGGCCCGGCGTGCTGTTCCCCGAGCATCGCCAGCACCTGATGGCGCTGCCGCGCATCTCGCTCAACGGCGAGCACCAGCAAATGCGCTACGTGCGCGTGCTGCTGTCGGGCGCGGCCACCGCGGTCTGGAACGGATTCCGCCGCGTCAACGCGGCCTAACCGTCATCCATCTTATCAACGGCATCGCCGGCAGCACCCAGCCGAGCCCGGCGACCACGTAGTAGATCGCCTCGATCACGCCATTCGCCTTGATCGCCGGGAATTGCGCAACCGCCATCGCGACGAGCGCCCACACCGTCACCAGGACGACGAGCGCGACGGCGCCGATGAGCTTGCGCAGGCGGATAGGCATCGGGCGTACGCTCGTCGATTGCGAGGGTGGCGTCATGACTATATGGTCCCCGCCGCTGCCAGCAAGCAAACGATCCGCATGACCACCGTTTCCTCGGCTCCCCAGGCTCGCCGGCACGCCGTCCGGGCGTGGCTCCTGGCCGTGGCCGCGTTGATGGTGGTGACGCTGATCGTGGGCGGAGCGACGCGGCTCACCGAGTCGGGCCTGTCGATCGTGGAGTGGCGGCCGGTCACCGGCGTCGTGCCGCCGCTCGACGCGGCGCAATGGCAGGCCGAGTTCGCCAAATACCAGACCATCCCGCAATATCGCGAGCGCAATCGCGGCATGAGCCTCGACGACTTCAAGACCATCTATTGGTGGGAATGGTCGCATCGGCTGCTCGCGCGGCTGGTCGGCGCCGCGTTTCTGCTGCCGCTGCTGTGGTTCATGTGGCGCGGCGACATCGAGGCCCGCTTGCGTCTGCGGCTGTGGACGATCTTCGGGCTCGGCGCCGCCTTGGGCGCGGTCGGCTGGTGGATGGTGTCGTCAGGGCTCGCCGACCGGGTGAACGTGTCGCCCTATCGGCTCGGGTTCCATCTCACTCTCGCCTGCATCATCTACGCGATGATCCTTTGGACCGCGCAGCAGCTTGTGTCGCGCGAGCCGCTCTTGCTGTCGGCCCGGATTCGCATGAGCGCGATCGGGCTCATGGTGCTGGTGCTGGTGCAAATCTATCTGGGCGCCCTGGTCGCCGGCCTGCGCGCCGGCCTGATCTACAATACCTGGCCGCTGATCGATGGGGGACTCTTGCCAGAAGCCTCCCGGCTGTTGGTGCAGGAGCCGCGCTGGCGGAATTTTTTCGAGAACGCCCTCACGGTGCAATTCGACCACCGCATGGCCGGTTACGCGCTGCTCGGTTGCGCGCTGCTGCATGCCGCCGATGTCGCCCGAGCGGTGAGGGGAGGGGTGGTGCTCGCCGGTGCGCTCGCGCTTGCGACCGCGATCGTCGTGCAGGCGGTGCTCGGCATTTTGACGCTGGTCCACCAGGTGCCGCTGGCGCTCGCGCTCGCCCACCAGGCGATGGCGATCGTGGTGCTCACGATCGCGGTGGTGCATGCCCAGCGCCTCGCGCACCGCCACGTCGTCGATGGCAGGGAGCCGGCAGCGGTCGCGTCCTCACCGCGGCTTGACGCTCGCGGTGCCGCCACTCAGAGGGAGGGAGCGACATGATCGAGGTCACCTCCAGCGGCGACGTCGCTCTTGTGCACATGGCCCACGGCAAGGCCAATGCCATGAGCATCGAGTTCTGCCGGGCGCTCACCAAGCGGCTGGAGGAGCTCGACAAATCGGCGGCGCGGGCCGTGGTGATCACCGGCCGCGGGCGGATCTTCTCCGCCGGCGTCGATCTGCTGCGCCTGCTCGAGGGCGGCGCGCCCTATGTCCGGGAATTCCTGCCGGCGTTGAACGGGATGTTTGCGGCCCTCTTTTCATGTCCAAAGCCGGTCGTCGCCGCGATCAACGGACATGCCATCGCCGGCGGATGCGTGCTGGCCTGCGCCTGCGACAAGCGGCTGATGGGGCACGAGGTAGGGACGATCGGCGTGACCGAGCTCCTGGTCGGCTTTCCGTTTCCGGCGCTCGCCATGGAGATCATGCGGTCGGTGACGCCGCCGCAGTATCTGCAGGATCTGATCTGCGGCGGCGCGACCTACGCGCCGGCGGCGGGCGTCGCCCGCGGCTTGGTCGACGAGGTGGTCGACCCCGGGCTCCTGCTCGACCGCGCGATCGCCGCCGCGCAAACCTTGGCGGCGCTTTCGCCGGCCGCCTTTGCCTTGACCAAGCGGCAGATCCGCCAGCCGGCGCTGGCGCGTGTGCAGGGCGGGGGGGCCGTGATCGACGCCGAGGTCGCCAAGATCTGGGCCGCGCCGGAAACGCTCGGCCGTGTCCGCGACTATGTGTCCCGCACCTTCAAGAAGGCCTGACGGTTCTCACCGCGTGAGCCCGATCTCGCGCAGATAGCGCTGGACGCCCGGATGGATCTGCTCGGGGCTCGGGGCGGCCGCCAGCGTGTTGCGCGGCGTGGTCTCGCGGCCCTGGTCGAGCCGTTTGACCAGCGCGGCGTGGCCGCGGTCGAGCGCCCGCGCCAGGCGATAGGCCACGTCGTCGTCGAGCGTCGGCCGCGCCAGGATGTAGCTCCACGATCCGACCGACGCGACCGGGTCCTTCTGCCCCGGATAGGCGCCCGCCGGCACGGTGATCGGCTTGAGGAAATTGTGCTTGGCGCGGATGCGCTCCGCCTCCTCGGCGCTCAGCCCGATGAAGCGGCCGCCGGCCTGCATCACCGCCGTGAAGCCCGGCCAGCCGACGCCGCCGCCCCACAGCGCGGCGACGCGCCCGTCGAGCACCATCGCCGGCCCGTCGCCCGCGCGCTCGAGATAGACGGCGGTGAAATCCTTCTCGCGGTCGAGGCCAAGCCCGTCGAGCACGTAGCGCGACAGCAAGGTCAGTCCGGATGCCCGCGTGCCCCAGGCGACCGGCTTGCCGACGAGATCGCGCAGCGACTTCGCCGCGCTGTCGCCTTTGACCACGAACATTCCCGGGTTGGAGTAGATCGCGGTGATGATCTTCAGATTGGTCGGTTGCCGCCCGATGCCGGCGAAGGCCTCGTAGGCCGGCTCCCCGGCGACCAGCGCGATATCGAGCTTGCCCTCCTCGAGCAGGGGGATGTTCTCGGCGCTGCCTTTGGTGTTGCGCGGCTCGACCGCGAGCGAGGCATCGGTCTCGTTGATGGTCTCGGCCGCGGCGCCCCCGAACAGCGGGAATCCGCCACCCGGCGTGGCCGTGCCCATCACGACGTTGGTTTTCTGTGCGCTTGCGGAGGTCGTCATGAAGGGAACTGTAAGCGCCGCGAGAAAGGCAAGTCGAGCGATTTTCATCCAAAAAACTCCCGCAACTGGCCCTGAATTGTCGCGGCAAGTCTACGAGGTTTACAAACGTTTTCCTACGAGCCGAACCGGACTCGTCAGGCCGCCGCCAGCGCCTGCTCGAGATCGGCGATGATGTCGGCCTTGTCCTCGAGACCTATTGAGAGACGCACGACATCCGGCCCGGCGCCGGCCTGCGTCTTCTGCGCGTCGGTGAGCTGGCGATGCGTGGTCGAGGCCGGATGGATGATCAGCGAGCGGGTGTCGCCGATATTGGCGAGGTGCGAGAACAGCTTGACGTTCGAGACCAGCTTGACGCCGGCGTCGTAGCCGCCCTTGAGCCCGAAGGTGAAGACCGAGCCCGCGCCCTTCGGCACGTATTTCTGGGCGAGCTTGTGGTAGCGGTCGCCGGGCAGCCCCGGATAGCTCACCCAGGCGACCTGCGGGCGGCCCACCAGCCACTCCGCCACCGCCTGGGCGTTGTCGCAATGGCGCTGCATGCGCAACGGCAAGGTCTCGATGCCGGTGAGGATCAAAAAGGCGTTGAACGGCGACAGCGCCGGCCCGATGTCGCGCAGCGCCAGCACGCGGCAGGCGATCGCAAAGGCAAAGTTGCCGAAGGTCTCGTGCAGCACGATGCCGTGATATTCCGGCCGCGGCTCGCACAGCATCGGATAGCGCTTCTCGCGCGACCAATTGAAGGTGCCGGCGTCCACGATCAGCCCGCCGATCGAGTTGCCGTGGCCGCCGAGGAACTTGGTGAGCGAGTGAATGACGATGTCGGCGCCGTATTCGATCGGCTTGCACAAATAGGGCGTGGCCAGCGTGTTGTCGACGATCAGCGGCACGCCCGCGCTCTTGGCGATCTTGCCGATCGCCTCCATGTCGGGGATGACGCCGCCCGGATTGGCGATCGATTCGATGAAGATCGCCCTGGTCTTCGGGCTCACCCCGCGCTCGAACGAGCCGATGTCGTCGGGGTCCGCCCACACCACGTTCCAGTCGAAGTTCTTGAACGCGTGGTTGAACTGGTTGATCGAGCCGCCATAGAGCTTCTTGGAGGCGACGAATTCGTCGCCCGGCCGCATCAGGCAGTGCATGGCCACCACCTGCGCGGCGTGGCCGGATGCGACCGCCAGCCCCGCGGTGCCGCCTTCGAGCGCCGCCACGCGCTCCTCCAGCACCGCGTTGGTCGGGTTGCCGATACGGGTATAGATGTTGCCGAAGGTCTGCAGGCCGAACAGCGAGGCGGCGTGGTCGACGTCCTCGAACACGAAGCTGGTGGTCTGGTAGATCGGCGTCGCGCGCGCCCCCGTCGTCGGATCGGGCTGGGCGCCGGCATGGATCGCGAGCGTGGCAAAGCCGGGGGTGCGGTCGGTCATGGCCGGTCCTCGTCCTGTCGGGACCGGGCGGCGGTCCGCGCCTGTGGGTTTATCGAACGCCGGACGTGCGTCAAGGCTCGGAGGTGGGCGGCGTCAACGCGCAGCCGTGCTCCGCGGCGGGAGGTGACGCGCGCCATCATCGTCTCGAGACGGCAAACTTCGGGAATCGACCACCCCGCAGGGCGGACGCGTCAGCGGCGCGCGGTCGGGCTCAGATCGACCGGTCCCTTCTTGTTGCGCGGCGTGGCCATCTTCTTGGTGGGAGGCGGCTCGGGCGGCAGCAAGCGCGCCATCACCGTGCGGCAGGCCGGAGACAGCGCGTCCCTGTTCGCGATCATGCATTGGAACGTCCGCTCACGATCGGGGATCGTGTGCGAGCAAATCCTGAACGCATCGTCTTGGCATGCGGCCTGATCGTCGGCCGTCTGTGCACCTGCCATGGTGGCGGCGCCCACCGCGAATAAAATCCCCAACGCTGCTGACCGGATCATGCGCTCCCCGACGGTTTGCGGCGGCGTGCGGCCGTCGCGACGGGTCATGATGCCACAGGACACTATGGCTTTCCGGCCACACTCGATTTTTCTCGGTGGGCGGTCAGGCGATCAACGGCCGGCGAGATCGTCGGTTTGCGCGCGCTGGGCAGCGTCGGTCGAGCCGCCCGCCATGGTGATCCGGTTGAGCGCCATGCGCTGGATGCCGCGGCCGAACAGCTGAGCCTTCTTCGCCGTGATGGTGCGGGTGTTCACGCCCATCCAGGCGATCTCCGACGACAGCCGGCCGTATTCGATCTTGGGGCAGCGGTTCATCACCACCTTGAGGCCGTTCGCCTCGGCCAGCCTTGCGGCCTCGTCGTTGCGCACGCCGAGCTGCATCCAGATCACCTGCGGACGCGGCGTGAGCGCGAGCGCCTCCTGCACGATCGGCAGCGCATATTGCGAGGCACGGAAGATGTCGACCATGTCCACGGGGTCGGGAATGTCGGCGAGCTTGGCATAGGCTTTCCGTCCGAGCAGCTCCTGGCCGGCAAGGCCGGGGTTCACCGGGATCATGCGGTAGCCGCGCTCGTGCAGATACTTGAAGGCGAAATAGCTCGGCCGGCTGGTGTTGGCCGAGACCCCGACCATGGCGATGGTCTTGACCGTGTTGAGGATGCCGCGGATGTAGCCGTCGTCGTAACTGTCGTGATTCATGGAGATCGCCTCCGGGCGAACATAGGAGCGGCTCGGGCGTTGGGAAAGGGCGCCGTTGTCACGAAACCGGATGCGCGCGGGTCACAGCCGGCGAAGCGGCCGCCGCCGCCCGCAGCCGTGCATTCTCCGCTTCCAGCGCCGCAATGCGATCCCGCAACAGCGCGGCAGCCTCGGCAACCTCGGCTTCGGTGAAGCGCGCGGTGATGTGCTGGGAGCAGTTCACGTCCCATGCCTCGACCGTGAATAGGATCGCGCGCTCGGGGCGGGCGCGATAATTCGGGTCGGCGAGGCGCGCCAGCAATGCCGGATCGTCTTCCACGACCCGCGCCCGGCCCCAGATCTTGATCCGCCGCCGCGCGGCGAAATCGAGCAGGAAGAAGTAGGCATGATCATTGTCGGCAAGATTGCTGATGGTGATGTATTGCCGGTTGCCCGCGTAATCCGCGAAGCCCAGCGTCCGGTCGTCGAGCACCTTGATGAAGCCTTTGGGGCCGCCGCGATGCTGGATATAGGGCGCGCCCGCTGCCGACACCGTCGCCAGGAATGCGGTGTC
>JBEVIH010000102.1:0-13278 GCA_040510815.1 Xanthobacteraceae bacterium
CTGGACATGGTGGCGGGGGATCTGAAGCTCGATCGCGTCGAGTTCCGCCGCCGCAATCTCGTGGCACAGCGGGAGATGCCCTACCAGATCGCCACCATCACGCCGTTCGAGAGCAAGGACGAGTTCGACAGCGGCGACTACCATGCCACGCTCGACCGCTGCCTCGCCGAGATCAAGTGGGCGGAGACATCGAAGCTCGCGGGCCGGCTGATCGACGGGCGCTATCACGGGTTCGCGGTCGGCTGCTTCATCGAGGGCGGCGCCGCCGGCCCGAAGGAGAGCGCGCGCATCGTGCTGGAGCCGGAGGGGGACTATACGGTCTATGTCGGCTCGTCCGCGGTCGGCCAGGGGCTCGAGACGGCGTTCGCGCAGATCGCCGCCGACGCGCTCGAAGTGCCGATCGACCGCATCCGCGGAGTGCTGCACGGCACCACGTCCTATGTCAGCGACGGCTACGGCGCCTATCACTCCCGCTCGGTGGTGATGGGTGGCTCGGCCATGCTCGACGCGGTGAAGAACCTGCACCAGGCGATCCGCGCAGAGGCGGCCAAGCGTCTCGCCTGCGAGCCCGCGGAGATCGAGATCGTCGAAGGCGCGAAGGCGGTGGGTCCGGACGGTAAATCCATCGCCTTGCAGGGACTATCGCGCGAAGGCATCTCGGCCGAGGGCGCCTTCCTCAACAAGAAGCACACATATACCTATGGCGCCCATGCCGCCCACGTGGCGGTCGATCCCAAGCTCGGCCATGTCGAGCTGATCGACTATGTGATCGTCGAGGACTGCGGGCGCGCGATCAATCCGCTGACCGTGCACGGACAGGCCATCGGCTCGGCGGTGCAGGGGCTGGGCGGCGCCATTATGGAGCATCTCGCCTACGACGAGCAGGGCCAGCTGCTGACCGGCTCGCTCGCCGACTATCTGATCCCGACCGCCAGCGACTTCCCCAACATCCGCGCGGTCGTGCTGGAGGATCATCCCGCGCCGATCAAGCCGCTCGGCGCCCCGGGCGCCGGCGAAGGCGGCATCATCGCAGCCGGCGGCGTGATGGCCAACGCGGTCGCCAACGCGCTCGGCGGGTTCGGCGTGCATCTGACCGAGCTGCCGCTCACCCCGACGCGGATCTGGGAGCTGGTGCAGGCGGGGCAAAAACGCGCGGCTGAGTAAGGCTTCGTGTCCCGGACGAGTGAAGCGAGCGCTCTTGCGCAAGCGGAACGAGAGCCGGGACCCAGCGCAAGAATCGCGAAGCGCAATATCGGCCAGCCGCACCGTCCGTCGTGTCGCCCTGGGTCCCGGATCTGCGCTTCGGCTTCGCCGTCGCTTGTCCGGGACACGAGGCTTGAGATAGATTTGAGCCAACGAAATCCATCGATAGGAGCTCGACATGAGCGTTGCACGGCACCCGCGGCCGCCGGAGCTCGAAGGTGTCCCGGTCGAAGAGATCATGCAGAAATATGTCGGACGCTTCCGCGAGAAGAAGCCCGATTGGGCGGCGTTCGAGGACGCCAAGATCGAGGGCTACAAGCGCGCCCAGCACCGCTTCATCGGCGCCGGCGGCTCGGGCAAGCACGGCGATCCTACCGTGATCCCGGCGAAGAACTTCACGCTCTCGATCATGTATGTGGAGCCGGGCCAGGGGAACGCCGCCCACACCCACGAGGTCGAGGAGTGCTTTTTCGTTCTGCAGGGCTTCCTCGACGTGTTCGTCGAGGACGAGAGCGGCAAGCGCATCACCACGCGCTTGGGTCCGTGGGAATGCATCTCCTGCCCGGCCGGCGTCATCCACGGCTACCAGAACGACAGCCTGGGGCCGGTCTATTTTCAGGTGATGCTCGGCCGCGCCAAGCCCGACACCATGGGCTATGCCGACGACGAGCTCTACAAGCGCCGCGACGCGCATCTCAAGGCGGTGTGAGCTGTCGAATGTAGGGTGGACAAAGGCGCGCGCCAAGAAATCCGCCCGTTCCGCACACTCCGGACTGCGCGCCGTGCCCACGCGTGAACACCGATTGAAGTGAAGCGGTACGCGTGGGCACGGCGCGCTACACACGATGTTTCCGTGCTGCATGGGCCACGCCATGCGCGCCTTTGCCCACCCTACCGCAATGCGTTCACCATCACTCCGCCGCCACGCGGCGGGCGTCGTCCGGCAGCCGGTCGCGGAAGTGCGGCAGGATCTCCTCGGCGATCGCCGTCATGTTGGCGCGCGCCATGTCGTTCGGCAGCGTGCCGAACTGGGTCTTGGTCAGCGAAGTGTTGAAGCCGGCGAGGTCCTGGTACTCGGCGAGCTTCTCGCGTACGGTCGCCGGGCTGCCGACGATCACCACGCCGGCCTTGATGACCTCCTCGATCGATTGCGGCTTGCCGGTAAGCTTGACGGCGCGCACCCGCTTCAACGAGGCCGGGTCGGTATAGCCCGGCGGCAGCAGCATCTCGGTCGGCATTTTCAGGAACGAGTTCATCAGCGCCTCGAGGTGCGGGCGCGCCTCGCGCACCGCCGTCTCGTCGGTGTCGGCGACATAGATGGTGTTCGACCAGGCGAGCTGATCGGGCGAGGCCTGATAGCCGGCCTTGTCGGCCTCGTCGCGATAGAGCTGGAAGAAACGCGCCACCGCGGCGATCGGGCTCAGCGTCTGGCAATAGGTGTAGCGCATCTGCGCGGCCCAGCGGATGGTCGAGCCGGAGCCCTGCGAGGGAATCCAGATCGGCGGATGCGGGCTCTGATACGGCCGCGGCCACGGATTGACGTATTTGAACTGATAGTGCTTGCCGACATAGGGGAACGGCCCGGGCTCGGTCCACGCCCGCACGATCAGGTCGTGCGCCTCGGCAAAGCGCTCCTGCGAATAGGCCGGGTTGATCCCCATGGCGTGATATTCGGCGCCGATGCCGCGCACGAAACCGGCGATCAGCCGGCCGCGGGTGAGATTGTCGAGGATGGCGTATTCCTCGGCGATCATCAGCGGATTGTTGAGCAGCGGCAGCGCGCGCCCGAGCACGGCGAGCTTGGCGCGCTTGACGCTGCGTGCGAGCGCGCCGGCGAGCACGCCCGGGATCGGCATCATGCCGTAGGCGGTCTGGTGATGCTCGTTGAGGCACACGCCGTCGAAGCCGAGCCTGTCGGCGAATTCCATCTGGTCGAGATATTCGTGATAGAGCTCGGCGCCGTTCTTCGGATCGTAGTGGCGGTTCGAGAAGGTGACCCAGGCGGAGCCGTTGCGGGCTATCGCCTCGAGGTCGACATGCCGGTAGGGCATGAGATGGAAGTTGAAGAACTTCATGCTGCGATCCTCATTGCGCCGATGAAGGCTTCGAGCTCGGCGGCGAAGGCGTCCCCCTTCTCGACGTGCGGCAGATGCCCGCATTCGGGCAGCACCACCGCCTTCGAGCCCGGGATCAGTTGCTGGTAGACGAAGGCGTAGTCCTGCGGGAACAGCCGATCGTTGGCGCCCCAGATCAGCAGGGTCGGCACCTTGATGCGGTGCAGCCACTTGCGCAGGTGCGGATCGTGGCTGCGCGGCTGCCAGGAGAGCTTGGCGGTGATGGTCCGGTTCTTGAGCATGACGTCTTCCAGCTCCGGCCGCTCCGAGCTGGCAATCACCGCCTCGGCGAGCTCCTGATCGTGGAACAGGTCGCGGATGCGCTGCTCGTCGCTGGTCAGGAAGGTATCGACCTGCGCCACGTCCTTGACGTGGATGCCGGCGGCCCCGACCAAGGTGAGCGAAGCGAGGCGGCTCGAATTGCGCACCGCGAGCTCGGCCGCGACCCAGCCGCCGAGCGAGCTGCCGACCAGATGGACGCCGCGAAGGTCGAGCTGGTCGAGAAAATCGAGATAGAAGTTCGCCAGGTCGCTGATGGTGTCGAGCCATGCCGGCGTGTCGGACTCGCCGTAACCGGGATGCTCGGGGGCGATCACGTCGAACTGTCTTGCCAGCCGCGCCATGCAGGGAAGCCAAATCCCCATGCCGCCGCCGCCGTGCAGGAACAGCAGCGGGCTACCGGAACCGCCGCGCATCAGCCGGATGCGGCAATCCCTGATCGATATCGTCGAGATCGAATGATCGGCCATTTCCTCGGGTCTCGTTATGGCTTGGAGGGTCCGGTCGCCTTGCTCACGCCCGATTAACCTGTCGGGCTTGGCGCCCGGTTTGCGGCAATCGAACCCCTCGAATAGCAAGCACATATACACTAATCTGCCGCCCGGATTGATGTCGACGGGCTAGCGAGCTTCGCCGCCGCGACCGGTCGAGGCCTGACATTCCGCCCGCGCCGAGAGGAAACCCGATGTACGCACCCGCCGGAGTGAAGACCAGCAAGGATTTTCCCATTCCCGACACCATGAAGGCATGGGTGCTCGGCGATCCCGGCCAGCTCACCCTGAAGGACAAGCCGGTGCCGGTGCCGCGGAAGGCCGAGGTGCTGGTGCGCATCGACGCGGTGGCGATCTGCGCCACCGATCTCGAGATCATTTATCACGGGCCGCCGGCCTCGATCCAAGGCGGCTTCGCCTTCAACAAGAACTTCACGCCCGGCCACGAATATATGGGCACCGTGGTGGCGCTCGGGCCCGGGGTCGACGAGTACAAGATCGGCCAGCGCATCACCGTGGAGATCCACGCCGGCTGCGGCCAGTGCAAGCGCTGCCGCGAAGGCATGTACACCTCCTGCCACAACTACGGGCTCAACTACGGCGACGTCGACAAGGGCCACCGCGCCAACGGCTTCACCACCGACGGCGGCTTCTGCGAGTACCAGGTCAACAACATCAACACGCTGGTGGCGATCCCCGACGCGATGTCGGACGAGGAGGCGACGCTCGTCGTCACCGCCGGCACCGCCATGTACGGCCTGACCGAGCTCGGCGGCCTGGTCGCCGGCGAGAGCGTGGTGGTCACCGGGCCCGGCCCGATCGGCCTGCTCGGGGTCGCGGTCGCCAAGGCGATGGGCGCCCAGCCGGTGATCCTCACCGGCACCCGCGACAACCGGCTCGAGATCGGGCGCGAGCTCGGCGCCGATCACGTGGTCAATATCCGCAAGCAGCCGGACGTGGTCGACGCGATCAAGAAGCTCAACGGCGGCAAGGGCGTCGACTACGTGCTCGAATGCTCGGGCGCGCCCAACGCGGTCAACGAGGCGATCCGCATGGTCAACCGCGGCGGCAAGATCTGCCTGGCGGCGTTTCCGCACGAGGAGACGCCGGTCGACGTGGCGAATATCGTGCGCAACAACATCTACGTCTACGGCATCCGCGGCGAGGGCAAGAGCGCGACCCACCGCGCCGAAGCTTTCATGACCCAGAAGCGCTTCGACGCCACCAAGATCCACACCCATACCTTCCCGCTCGAGGACCTGCCGACCGCGATCCGCTACGCCAAGGATCGCGTCGAGGATGCGATCAAGGTGGTGGTGAAGGCGCGCGGCGTGTCGGCCGCGCACAAGGTCGCGGCCGAGTAAGGCCTTCGCCCGCGCGGCGCCGGCGAGAAACCTCGGTGACAGGAGATGCCGTGCCGAACGACCTAGCCGACGTCGCAACCAGTCCGGCGACCCGGGAAAAGACCTTCGATGCCGACCTGTCGGTGATCCGGGCGATGAGCACGGCGCTGCCGGGCGCGCTTCCGGTCGGCGTCAACGGCGTGCGGGTCGCGGCTTCGATCCGGCCGCGCAAATTCGTGATCGCCGGCGGCGACGACAGCCCGGTCACGATGCCGCGCACCGCGTTCCAGGTGACCTATCCCGACTGCACGGTGATGATCGATTCCGGCCTCGACAAGGCCACCCACGACTCCTTCAGCCCGGACAAGCCCGAGCCCTATTTCCCGGAGGAATTCGCCAGGCTTGAGCGCGCGCTCAACGCCGCGCGGCTGATCGTGCTCACCCATCATCACGCCGACCATGTCGGCGGCATCGTGACCGCGTCGAATTTCGCCGCGCTGGCCGCCAAGACCATCATCACCATGGACGTGGCCGATTGCCTGATGAACACGCCGCATCGCCCGCACCTCAAGCTCGCGCAGGCGGCGATCGAGCAGTTCATCGTGCTCGACTACCCGAGATATTATCCGGTGGCGCCCGGCATGGTGCTGATCAGGGCGCCGGGCCACAGCACCGACTCGCAGATGGTCTATGTCCGCCTGCAGTCCGGCCGCGAGGTGCTGCACAGCGTCGATTCCGCCTGGATCATGGACAACATCCTCACGCTCAAGCCCAAGGCGGCGCCGTGGGTGAAGGAGGACGTGCCGGCGATCATGGGCCACCTGCGGTGGCTCAAGGCGGTGCACGAGCGCGAGCCCAACCTGACAATTCTCGTCACCCATGACGACGCCTTGTTCGACCAGGTCACGGCGTCGGGCGCAATCGGCGCGCAGTTGCAATAGCCCGGCGCAAGTCGCCGACAGTAGTGGAGGAGTACCAATGACCAAGACCATTGCGTTGCTGGCGGCCTGCGTACTGGCGGTCGCGACGGCGCCGGCTTCGGCGCAGAGCTATCCGACGAGGTCGATCAACGTGGTGGTGCCGTTCCCGGCCGGCGGACCGAGCGACGTGGTGGCGCGGATCGTCACCGAGCATATGGGCCGCACGCTCGGCCAGCAGTTGGTGATCGAGAATGTCGGCGGCGCGGGCGGCACGCTCGGCAGCGCGCGCGTCGCCGCAGCGGCGCCCGACGGCTACACCTTGTTGGCCGGCAGCATGGGATCGCACGTGGCGGCGCCAGTGCTCACGCCCAATTTGAAATACGACCCTTCGAAGGACTTCGAGCCGATCGGCTTCACGGCGCATTCGCCGGCCGTCATCACGGCGCGCAAGGACTTTCCCGCCAAGAACATGGCCGAGTTTTTGGCCTATGTGAAGCAGAACGGCAGCAACGTGAAGCAGGCGCATGGCGGCATCGGCGCCTCATCGCACATGGCGTGCCTGCTGTTCAACTCGGAGCTCGGCCTCAAGCCGACGCTGGTCGCCTACCGCGGCACCGGGCCGGCGGTGAACGATCTGGTCGGCGGTCACATCGATTTTCTGTGCGAGCAGTCGGTGAGCGTGGCCGAGCAGATCAAGGGCGGCTCGGTCAAGGCTTACGGCATTTCCGCGCCCGAGCGCCTGGCCGCGCTGCCGGACGTCCCGTCCGCCAAGGAGGCCGGGATCAAATACGACATGAGCATCTGGGCCGGCATCTTCGCGCCCAAAGGCGTGTCGAAGGAGGTCGTCGACAAGCTCGCCGCGGCGCTCGACAAGGCGCTCGACGATCCGGCGGTGCAGAAACGACTCGGCGACCTGGGCGCATCGATTCCCGCCAAGCAGGAGCGAAACCCCGCGACCTTCGATCGCCTGGTGAAGGCGGAGATCGCGCGCTGGGCCCCGATCCTCAAGGCCGCGTCCGCCGACGCGAAGTGAGCATGAGCTCACGTCCGCTGCGGGTCGCAGCGCTGGGCATGGGCTGGTGGTCGGACGTGCTGGCCGATGCCGCCACGCGCTCGGCCGAAATCGAGATCGTCGCCTGCTTCACCCGCTCCGAAGACAAGCGCCGCGCGTTTGCGGCGAAATACGGCTGCCGGGCGGCGGCGAGCTACGATGAGATTCTCAAGGACGATTCGATCGAGGCGATCGTCAACACCACGCCCAACAACGCGCATCTCGAGACCACCCGCATGGCCGCCGCGGCCGGCAAGCATGTCTTCCTCGACAAGCCGATCGCCAACACGGTCGCCGAAGGCGTCGAGATCGCGCGCATCTGCGAGCAGGCCGGTATCGTTCTCGCGCTCGGCTATCAGCGGCGGCGGGAAAGCCATTTCCGCTGGATCAAGGCCGAGATCGACGCCGGACGCTTCGGTAAGCTGGTGCAGGCGGAAGGCAATATCAGCCGCGACCGGCTCGGCAAGATCGATCCTTCCTCGTGGCGCTTCCAGGCCGCCGGCATGCCGGGCGGCGTCATGCTGCAGATCGGCATCCACTACGTCGACGTGCTGGAGATGCTGCTGGGCCCGGTGACGCGCGTGTCCGGTATGCTCGCGCAACTGGTGCTGCCGGGCGACAATCCCGACGTCGCCGGTCTCCTCCTCGAGCACGACAGTGGCGCGATCTCGACCTTGACCGCGTCCTATGCGTCGGCGTCCGAGTATTACATGCTCAACGTCTACGGCAAGGAAGCGAGCGCCTATTACGACCTGTTCTCCGGCCTGCGGCATCTCAAGCGCGGAGAGAGCACGGCGCAGCCGGTGGCGACCGAGGACAACGACACGATTCGAGAGGAGCTGGAGGAGTTCGTCAATTGCGTGCGGACCGGAACGACGCCGGAGACCGACGGCTTCTGGGCGACGCGCAATCTCGCCGTGATCAAGGCCGGGGTGAAGAGCGCGCGTGAGCGTCGCGCGGTCGACGTGGCGGACGTGATGGCGAGCGGCGAATAGGCAAGCGATGCCCCGGATCGATATCGGCGAGCTTTCGCTCAATGTCGAGGAGCGTGGAGCGGGGCCGGCGTTCCTGTTCATCCCCGGCCTGGTCGGCCTGCTCAATGCCTGGGAATTCCAGATGGCGGAATTCTCCAAGCGCTACCGCTGCATCTCCTTCGACCACCGCGGCGCCGGCGACAGCGACAAGCCGAAGGACGCCTATGCGACCGAGCTGATCGCCCGCGACGCGATCGCGCTCCTGGACACGCTCGGCATCGACAAGGCGCACGTCGCCGGCACCTCGACCGGCGGCTGCGTGCTGCAGAACCTGGCGATCGATTATCCGCAGCGGCTCAACTGCTGCATCTTCTCCAACACCTGGGTGAAGGCGGACGAGTACATCACGCGCGTGCAGACGACGCGCAAGCGCATCGCGCTCGCCTACGGGCCGGAGGAATACGTCAAGGTCTCCTCGCTGTTCACCAACGGCGCGATGCAGTTCCGCTACGATCTCGACAAGGTGATGGAGCTCGAGCGCCGCGCGCTTGCGACTGTCGCACCGGTCGACGTGCTGGCCGGCCGGCTCGACATGACGCTCAAGCACGACCGCACCGCCGACCTGCACCGGATCCGCAATCCCTCCCTGATCGTCGGCACCCGCGACGACGCCACCGTGCCGTTCTACCAGTCCGAGGATCTGCACAAGGCGGTCGCCGGCTCGCGCCTGGTGATCGTCGAGGAAGGCGGCCATTACTCCTATCGCCGCCATTGGCAGGAATGGAACCGGATCGCGAATGCGTTCCTGCGGGAGGCCGAGGCGGAGCTCTAGCCGCCAAGATGGCGCCCGAAAGCCGCCGGGAAAGCGGCTCATCTTACCGATTGTTAAGGCTCGTCGCGTGAACCGCGATCGCCACGGCTGCGACGACTGTGCGAAGGCGAAAGACGCCTGGCCCACAGGCGGGCACAGATATGCCGACACAATACCAGTCCGTTCGCGTCGCCACGCAGCCCAACGTCATGGCGGCACCCGTCGTGCCCAGGCAAGTCGCGGGCGTTGCGGTCAACGATATCCATTCGCAGCTCAATGCGACCCATGTCGATCGGGTCGTCGAGGTCAGCTCAGAAGCGGCGCTGCGGGCCGCGCTGGCGGCGGCGCGCGCCGCCGGCAAGCCGGTCTGCGTGGCCGGCGGGCGGCACGCCATGGGCGGCCAGCAATTCGCCGCCGGCGCCGTGCTGCTCGATATGCGGCCGATGAACCGGATCATCGGTCTCGATGGCGCGCGCGGCATCGTCGAGGCCGAGGCCGGCATCCAGTGGCCGGAGCTCGTCCACAGCCTGATCGCCATGCAGCAGGATTGCGAGCCGGCCTGGAGCATCGTCCAGAAGCAGACCGGCGCCGACCGCCTCACGCTCGGCGGCGCGCTCGCCAGCAACATCCACGGCCGCGGGCTCACGCTGCGGCCGATCATCGCCGACGTGGAGTCGTTCACCCTGATGGACGGCGGCGGCAGGCTGCGCACCTGCAGCCGCACCGAGAACAGCGATCTGTTTCGCCTGGTGATCGGCGGTTATGGCCTGTTCGGCGTGGTCACCCGCGTGCGGCTGCGTCTGATGCGGCGGGCCAAGCTCGAGCGCGTGGTGCGGCTCATCGACGTGGATGAGCTGATGCCGGCCTTCGCGCAGCGCATCGCCGACGGATTCCTCTACGGCGATTGCCAGTTCTCGACCGACACTTCCTCGGACACCTATCTGCGCAAGGGCGTGTTCTCATGCTATCGCCCGCTGCCGCCCAACACGCCGATGCCAGCGGAGCAGAAGGAGTTGGGCGAAGCGCACTGGCGCGAGCTCTACTTCTGCTCGCATGCGGACACGCGGCGCGCCTACGAGGCCTACACCTCCTACTATCTGTCCACCACCGGCCAGCGCTACTGGTCCGACACCAGTCAGCTCAGCGTCTACATCGACGACTATCACGCCGAGCTCGACCGGCGGCTCGGTGCCGCCCACAAGGGCTCCGAGATGATCACCGAGCTCTACGTCCCGCGTCCGGCGCTGCCGGCGTTTCTCGCCGCCGCGCGCACCGACTTCCGCCAGCACGGGGCGCAGCTGATCTACGGCACCATCCGGCTGATCGAGCGCGACGACGAGAGCTTTCTGGCCTGGGCGCGCGAGCCCTGGGTCTGCACGGTGATGAACCTGCACGTGGATCACAGCGCGGACGGCATCGCCAAGGCGGCTGGCGATTTCCGCCGCCTGATCGACCGCGCCATCGAGCATGGCGGCAGCTATTTCCTCACCTATCACCACTGGGCGAGCCGCGCCCAGATCGAGAGGTGCCATCCGCGCATGGCCGAGTTCCTGCGCTTGAAGCGGCAGCACGATCCGGACGAGGTGTTCCAGAGCGACTGGTACCGCCATCACAAGCGCATGTTCGCCGATCAATCGTAGGGTTGGAGCTCCGCCGAACCGCAAGACACGGCCTTCCCCGCTCGACCACAAATGGAGCGGCGCCGTGTCCACGCGTCAAGCGCGGCAACATGCCAGCCCTCACGACCGGGCCTCGTCCAAGGTATTCGCGCCGGCCCGTGAATGGGTTAAGCTGCCGACATCGGACCCATCAACCCGGGAAGAGCAGCATCATGTCAGAACCGATCTGGAACAAGTTCCTCACCGAGCGCGACAAGGCGGTCTTTGGAACGTCCGGCTACGGCGCTCGCGGCGGGTTCGGCAAGCGCCCGGCGCTGCTCATCATCGACGTGAACTACGCGTTCTGCGACGAGCGGCCGATGCCGATCCTCGAATCGATCAAGCGCTGGCGCAATTCCTGCGGCGAGGACGCCTGGGTGGCCATGCCCTATCTCAGGTCGCTGCTCGACAAGGCGCACGAGAAGGGCATCCCGGTGATCTACACCACCGGCGTGCGGCGCGAGGACAACTGGGACAACGGCAGCTGGAGCTGGAAGAACAGCCGCTCCGACGAGGACGACAAGACCGTCAAGCCGCCCAGCAACCTCGACGGCAACGAGATCGTCGCCGAGATCGCGCCGGCGCCGCAGGACATCGTCGTCCTCAAGCAGAAGCCGTCCGGATTCTTCGGCACCAACATGGCGAGCTACCTCACGCTGCTCGGCTGCGACAGCGTGATCGTCACCGGCACCACCACGTCGGGCTGCGTGCGCGCCACCGTGCTCGACGCCTTCAGCCTCAACTACCGGATCGCGCTCGCCGAGGAAGGCTGCTTCGACCGCTCGCAGGCGAGCCACGCCATCAACCTCTGCGACATGAACGCCAAGTACGCCGACGTGGTGAAGACCTCCGAGGTGCTGGCGTTCTTCGACAGCCTGCCGAGCGGGATGTTCGACCTGCCGAAGGGCTCGGCACCGGCGCCGAAACCCAAGCTCGCGGCGAATTTCTGAGCGTCATTCAGCCGTAGCCTCTCAACCGTCATGCCCGGCCTTGTGCCGGGCATCCACGTCTTTCTAAAGTGCAGTGCAACGCAAGACGTGGATGGCCGGGACGAGCCCGGCCATGACGACGTGGACAGGCCACTATGAATCTCGCGCTGTGGCTCGAGCGCGCGGGGAAAAGTCATCCCGACCGTCCGGCCGTGGGCGTCGGAACGCGCGTGCTGCGAAGCTATGGCGAGCTTGCCGGTCGCGCCGCCCGGCTCGCCGGCGCGCTGAGGGGCCGCTGCGGCCTGCAGCCCGGCGACCGCGTCGCCATCGCGGCCAAGAACTCTCCCGACTATCTCGACGTGCTTTACTCGATCTGGCACGCGGGGCTCGCGGCGGTGCCGGCCAATGCCAAGCTGCACGGCGCGGAGCTCGGCTACATCCTGGAGCAGTCGGGCGCGCGGGCGTGCTTCGCATCGGCCGATCTCGCCGACGCGATCGCGCCGCACGCGCCGCAGAGCCTGGAGCGGCTGATCACCATCGGCAGCCGCGACTACGACGCGCTGCTGTCGGCCGACGCGACGACGCCTGCGCCGCGCGAGCCCGACGACCTCGCCTGGCTGTTCTATACTTCGGGCACCACCGGCCGGCCGAAGGGCGCCATGCTCAGCCACCGGGTGCTGTCGGTCGCGAGCCACGCCTACCTGACCGAGGTCGATCCCGTGGAGGGCGGCGACGCCATCCTGCATGCGGCGCCGATGAGCCACGGCTCGGGCCTTTACATCATGGCGCATGTGGCGCGGCTCGGCGTCAATGTCGTGCCGGAATCGGGAGCGTTCGAGCCCGAGGAAGTCTTCGACCTGATCGCCGCCTGGCCGCGCAGCTCGATGTTCGCGGCACCGACCATGATCAAGCGCCTGCTCGATTGCCCGGCCGATTGCCCAGCCGCCAACATCCGCACGCTCGTGTGGGGCGGCGCGCCGATGTACGTCGAGGATACCTTGAAGGCGCTCGACCGCTTCGGGCCGCGGCTCGCGCAGATCTACGGCCTGGGCGAGAGCCCGATGACCATCACGACGCTCTCGCGCGACGAGGTCGCCGGTCGCGAGCATCCGCGCTGGCGCGAGCGCCTCGCCTCGGCCGGCCGCCCCTATGCCTGCGCCGAGGTGAAGGTGGCGGACGCCGACGATCGCGCGCTGCCGGTCGGCGAGAGCGGCGAAATCCTCTGCCGCGGCGACATGGTGATGCGCGGCTACTGGGGCAATCCGGATGCCAGCGCCGAGACGCTCAGGGGTGGCTGGCTGCATACCGGCGACGTCGGCGTCTTCGATGCCGATGGTTACCTCACGCTCAAGGACCGCTCCAAGGACATGATCATCTCGGGCGGCTCCAACATCTATCCGCGCGAGGTCGAGGAGGTGCTGCTGCGGCATCCCAAGGTGCGCGAGGCCTCGGTGATCGGGCGGGCGGACCGCGAATGGGGCGAGGTCGTGGTCGCCTACGTGGTC
>JBEVIH010000103.1:0-52970 GCA_040510815.1 Xanthobacteraceae bacterium
GAGGTGCGCATCCGCGCGCTGCTCCAGGATCTGGGCAGCCAGCGTGACACGCTGGTCGGCCAGGCCGAGCAGATCCGCGACGCCATCAACAGCGTCCATCTCGACCTCGGCAACGACATTTCCCAGATCAGCGAGCTGGTCGCCGAGCAGGTCAACGAAGCCTCCCGGCGCATCACCCATACGCTCGCCGAGAAGGGCGAGCACATCACCCGCGCGCTCGGCAACGCCGGCGACACAATGATCGAGGCGCTCGGCGAGCGCGGTGGCGACCTGCTCGACCGCCTGGAAAACACCAGCGCGGAAGCCTCGCGCGCGATCGCGGCCGCCAGCGACCGCCTGACGTCGACCCTCAACTTCAAGACCGATCACGTCGGCGACGAATTCACCGAGATCGCCGCCAACCTCCAGCACATGATGTCGGTCCGGCTCGACCGCGTGACCGAAGGCTTCGCGCAAAAGTCGGCGGCGATCCTCGACATGATGACCAACCGCTCGGAGGAGCTCACCGAGCTGGTGGTGGAGACCGGCAACAACCTCGCCGACACGATTTCCAGCCGCGTCGAGGAGGTCAACAACACGCTCAAGAACACCGGCGATTCGCTGGTGCTCGATCTGAGCCTGCGCGGCGGCGACGTCGTCTCCAAGCTCGAGCAGACCGGTGCGCGCATCACCGACACCATCGTCCAGCGCAGCAACCGGGTGACCGACCAGTTCCGCGAGAGCGCCGAAGGGCTCGCCGAGGTGATCGGTCATCGCGGCGACGCCGTGCGCGAGATGCTGGCGGCGCGGCTGCAATCGTTCGAGGACATGTTCAATCACGGCGGCTCCGAGCTCGCCGAGCGCATCGCGCGCGACTCGACCACGCTCGGCAATCTCATCACCCGCCACCTCGCCGAGTTCGACCGCACCGTGAAGACCTATGGCGGCGAGATGGTCGAGCGGCTGGGCGAGCGCACGCAGGACATTTCCAGCGCGATGCGCGACTACCTGGACAATTTCGATACCCGCGTCACCACCAAATCGGCGGAGGTCACCGCCAGCCTCGACCAGCAGTTCGTCCGTTTCCGGGAAGCGATGGACGGCCGCACCCAGACGCTCAACGAGGCGCTTGCCTCGCGCGTCATGGACATCGCCAAGACGATGGCCGAGGGCGGCAAGGAGGTGGTGGGCGCGCTCGACAAACGCATCGCCGACGTCACCAGCGTGATCAACGTGCGCGGCGCCCATCTCGCGGAAAGCATCGGCGGCAAGATCGAGGACATCGACAAGGCGCTCGGTTCGCGCGCAAACGAGGTCGCCGCGGCGGTCGACTCGCGCATCATGCGCTTCGAAGAGCTGCTGCTCGGTCGCGCCGACGCCCTGACCAAGGACATCGAGGTGCGGGGCCGCGCCACAGCCGACCTGCTGAGCGAGCGGACCGAGCAACTGGGCCAGACGATCAAGGCCACCACCGCGGACGCCGAACGCTCGATCACCAATCTGGCGACGAACTCCGCGGCCGTCATCAACTCGCGGCTCGAGCAACTCGGCCAGGCGATCAAGACCAACACCGACGAGGCCGAGCGCTCGCTCACCGAGCTTGCCACCAACACCACGAGCGCGATCCGTTCGAGCGCGCATGATTCCGAACGCCTGCTCAGCGGCATGTCGACCGGCGTGAGCAACGTGCTCAAGCAGAACGCCAGCGAGGTCGAGCGCACCCTGCTCGCGGTCAGCGCCGAGGTCGCGCGCACCTTCGTCGGCAAGGCGGACGAAATCTCGACCGCGGTGAGCCAGCGGGCTGCCGAGATGACCCACATCGTCGACGAGAAGTCGAGCGGCCTGCTGCTCGCGCTGAGCGCCAAGAGCCAGGAGTTCTCGAGCGAAGTGAGCCGCGTCACCGACCATGCGGTGAAGGCGATCGAAGCCAGGGGCTTCCACTTCACCCAGACCATGATGGACAACAGCGAGCAGATCGCGCGCCTGATCAACGACGCGAGCGAGAGCGGGACCGGCGCCGTCAACCGGGCGCTCAGGGAGCTGGAGACGACCTACACCGCGGCCCGCGAGACCACGACCGAGGCCGTGACCCGTTCGATCAAGGATCTGGAGACGACCTACAGCACGGTCAGCACGACAACGACCGAGGCCGTGACCCGTTCGGTCAAGGATCTGGAGACGGCCTACAGCACGGCCAACCAGGCCACCACGGAGGTCGTCGCCCGTTCGATCAAGGACCTGCGCGAAACCGCCGAGACGGCGACGCAAAACGCCGCGAAGACCATCACCCGCACGCTCAACGAGCTGCAGGCCACCACCCAGGCGGCGGTCGACCAGTCCAAGCAGACCGCCTCTTCGGCGGTCTCGGAGATCGTCGAGACCCAGAGCATGCTGCGGTCGGACACCACCGCCCTGTTCGAGCGCCTGCGCGAGGCCAACATCCTGCTGCAGGAGGTGCTGAGCGGCGCGCAAGAGAACATGAGCGAGATCGAAAGCACGCTGGTCACGCGCGTTTCCGACTTCGTGTCGGCCATGAACGAGGTCGCGCAAAAGACCGGCACCGCCAACACCGAGATGGTGCGCAACATCAGCGGCTTCCAGACGATGGCCACCCAGACGCTTGGCGACCTGATGCAGTTCGCCAACCAGCTGGACTCTCACGGACGCTCGCTCGTGGAGGCGGTCGCGCTGGTCGACGCCAGCAACCGGCGCGCCGAGGGCACCGTTGCCGAACGGCGCGGGTCGCTCGAGGAGCTGGTTGCGATGCTCGACAGCAAGGGCGCCGATCTGGAGCAGCGCCTCACGCGCTTCGCCAGCCTGCTCGATCAGTCGCTCGAAGGCGCGGCGGACCGGGCGCGTGACATCGCCCGCCTCACCTCCGAATCGACGGCCAGCGGCGTCCGCGCGATCTCCGAGAATTTCGAATCGATCCGCAACAGCGCCGAAGAGGAGCGAAGGCTCACGATGGATGCCATGCACGGCATCTACGAGCAGGCGACCGAAGAGTCGAGAGTCATGCTCTCGCAGGCAGCCGAACGCTTCGCCGACGTGGTCGACGGCTTGAAGCAGATGACCGCGGAGATGAAGCAGGAGCTGGAGTCGACACGCGGCGAACTGCGCAAAGGCATTCTCGAGCTGCCGCAGGAGACGGCCGACAGCGCCGCCCAGATGCGCCGCGTCATCGTCGATCAGATCGAGGCGCTGGCCGAGCTCAACCGGATCGTCGCCCGCCACGGCCGCGGTCTCGACGCCTCCGAGCCGGCGGTACGCCGGGTGGAGCCGGCGGTGGAGGCCGTCGCGCAGCGCCGGGCCGCGCCGACCGAAACCGTGGTGACTAATGGCGGCCCGCGCCCCGAGCCGCCGCGCCCCCGCGCCGACATCACGGGCGTGAGCCCGCCGGCCGCCATGCCGGCGCGCCGCGCCGAGGCGCCGGCGCTCAGCCCCGCCGCCCAGGGCCAGGGCGGGCGCACCGGCTGGCTATCCGACCTGCTCACCCGCGCCTCGCAGGAGGCCGATGCGGCGGCGCCGCCCGCCCCGTCGCGCGAACCGGCGGCTGACGCCCAGCGGCCCGAGCGCCACACCATCGAGTCGCTCGACTCGCTCGCGGTCGACATCGCGCGCATGATCGACCACGAGGCCGCCGCCGACCTGTGGGACCGCTACAATCGCGGCGAGCGCAACGTGTTCACGCGCAAGCTCTACACCATGCAGGGCCAGAAGGCGTTCGAGGAGATCCGCCGGAAGTATCGCAGCGACCGCGACTTCATGCGCACCGTCGACCGCTACATCGTCGAGTTCGAGCGCCTGCTCGAGGAGGTTTCACGCGACGATCGCGGCCAGGTGGTGGCGCGCACCTATCTCACCTCGGAAACGGGCAAGGTCTACACCATGCTCGCGCACGCGGCGGGACGCTTCGACTAAACGACAACGGACGGGAGACACGGACGGGCGCGCGACGAGCGCGCCCGTTTCGTTTCGACCTACTTCAGGAACAGCTCGCTCCAGAGCTTCTCCCACCTGGGCGCCTCGTCGGTCCATTTGATCGGATCGACCATGACGTGCTGGTGGCGGTCGAGCAGCGTCTTCTGGCCTCGGCTGGCGGGCACGCGGCCGAGCTCGTTGAGCAGCTTCTGGCCTTCCGGCGACAACACGAAATCCACGAACAGCAGCGCCGCGTGCGGGTGCGGCGCGCTCCTGGCGACGGCAAGCGCCTGCGGACGTCCGACCAGCGGCTCGACCGCGGTCCAGTCGATCGGCCCGCCCTTGCTTTTGATCGAGTCGGCATTGCCGCTGTAGACGGTGAGCCCGATCGGCAATTCGCCGGCGGCGATGAGCTGCGCCAGCAGCGCATGACCCTTGCGCAGGTCGGGCTTGAGCGCGGCGAGCCGGCGGAAGAAATCGATGCCGCGCTGCTCGCCCATGAAGGCGATGACGCCGTACATCCAGTCGCTGTCGGTTGCCTCGATCGCGATGCGTCCCTTCCATTTCGGCTCGGCGAAGCCGTCGTAGGTCGCCGGCAGCTCCTCGCGCCTGACCTTGCCGGTGTTGTAGCCCACAACCCACAGGTTGGCGCGGTCGCTGGCCCAGCGGCGGTGCGGCGGCGTCGCCCAGCCCGGCAGGTCGGCCAGGTGCGGGCTGAAGAACTCGGAGACCACCTGCTCGCGCCCGAGCGCTTCGACCTCCGGCGCGTTGGTCTCGACCACGTCCATGGCCGGGCGCCCGCCGCGTGCCTCGGTGAGCGCGCGCTGCAGGACGTTCTCGCTCAGCGCCCGCCAGAGCTGGACCTTGACGCCGTATTTCTTCTCGAAGGCCAAAGCGAGCGGAGCCGACTCCGTGGTCGCCATCGAGGTATAGAGCGTCAGCGTGCCTTCCGCGCGGGCCTTCTCTGCGAGGCGCTGATCGCGATCGGCACCCTGGTAGAGGTAGATCGCGGATTTGTCGGAGGCCGCCGTCTGCGCGCCGGCCATGCTGCCGAGCGCCGGCAGTAAAGCCGCCGCGAGCACCGCGTGCGTCCAGACGCCCAAACGCCACCACATCGCCGCCGCTCCCGTGGGATCACCAACTGCTGCCGAGCTCCCATGCCATTGTACCAGTACCGCGGCGGCCGGTGAAATTCCCCGTCGCATTGGGCATACTCGGCCGCGACAGTGTTGCCGCAGATGGACCGCCCCACATCACTCTCCGTTGAGGTCGAGCGCTGGCCGATCGCCGGCTCCTTCGCGATCAGCCGGGGCGCCAAGACCGAGGCGGTGGTGGTGGTCGCCGAGCTTACCGATGGCCGCCATCGCGGCCGCGGCGAGTGCGTGCCCTACCGGCGCTACGGCGAGACGGTTGACGGCGTTGTGGCGGCGATCCAGGCGATGGGCGCCGCGATCGCCGGCGGCCTCGACCGGGAGCGCTTGCAGCAGGCGATGCCGGCGGGCGCGGCGCGCAACGCGCTCGACTGCGCGTTCTGGGATCTGACGGCCAAGCGCGCCGGCCGCCCTGTGCACGAGCTTGCCGGCCTGGCCGCGCCGAAGCCGCTGACCACCGCGTTCACGATCTCGCTGGGGGCGCCGGACGCGATGGCGGAGGCGGCCGCGAAGGCAGCCGAGCGCACGCTGCTCAAGATCAAGCTCGGCGGCGCCGACGATCCCGCCCGCATCGCCGGGGTGCGGCGCGCCGCACCCCGGTCGGAGCTGATCATCGATGCCAACGAAGGCTGGAGCGCGGACGACCTCGCACGGAACCTTACCGCCTGCGCGCAGGCCGGCGTCACGCTGGTCGAGCAGCCGCTGCCCGTTGGGCGCGACGATGCGCTGGCGCGCATGCGCCGGCCTTTGCCGGTCTGCGCCGACGAGAGCGCGCACGAGAGGTCGTCGCTCGCGGCGCTGGTCGGCAAATACGACGCGGTCAACATCAAGCTCGACAAGGCCGGCGGACTGACCGAGGCGCTGGCCATGGCCCAGGACGCCGAACGGCTCGGCTTCGACATCATGGTGGGCTGCATGGTGGCGACCTCGCTCTCCATGGCGCCGGCGGTGCTGGTCGCGCAACGCGCCCGCGTGGTCGATCTCGACGGGCCGCTCATGCTCGCGCGCGACCGCCCGGAAGGGCTGCGCTACCAGGGCAGCCTCGTCCACCCGCCGACTGCTGCGCTGTGGGGGTGACGGCGACAATTAGCCCTGCTCGCACCGCCAACACCGCGGTAGAGTCGCCGGCGGGCGGCCGCCAGCGCCGCCATGCAAGTGGGAGGCGAACCGTGATCGCCAGGCGCATCCTGTTGGCGGCGATCGCAGCGGCCGGCTTCGGCGCCACCGAGGTCAACCCCGGCCATGCGCAATCCTATCCGAGCAAGCCGATCAAGCTCGTCCTGCCGTACACGCCGGGCTCTCCCAATGACGTGCTGGCCCGGCTCGTCGCTCCGAGCCTGTCGTCGCGTCTCGGCCAGCCTCTGGTTGTCGACAATCGACCCGGCGGCGGCACCTCGATCGGAACCAAAGCCGTCATGGCCGCGGAGGCGGACGGCTACACCTTGTTGTTCTCGAACAGCCCCACGCTCCTGATCGTCCCGCTCGCCCATAAGAGCTTCACCTATGACCCGCTCAGCGACTTCGTGGCGATCGCCATGGTCGCAAGCAGCGCCAATGTGATGGTCATTGCTCCGAGCGTGCCGGCGAAATCGGTGCAGGAATTCGTCGCCTATGCCAAGGCCAATCCGGGCAAGCTGAATTTCGGCTTCGGGCAAGGCACGCAGCCCCACCTGGTCGGGGAAATGTTCAAGGTGGCGACCGGAACCGATATCGCCAGCATTCCCTACCGCGGCGGCGCGCAGGCCATCACCGACGTGCTGGGCGGACGGATTCACATGAACATCGGAACCGTGGCGACGCTCGCTCCGCTCATCCGGGACGGCAAGCTCAAGGCCCTCGCCATCACCAGCACGACGCGCAGCCCGGACCTTCCGGACGTGCCGACAATGGCCGAAAGCGGCTATCCCGCCGTGACGTCCGTCTCCTATTACGGGATTCTGGGTCCGGCGGGGTTGGCGGCAGACGTCGTCGGCAAGCTCAACAGGGACGTCAACGCGAGCCTGAAGTCTACCGAATTGAGGGCGAGCATGGCGAAGCTCGGTTTCGAGCCGGTCAGCGGATCGCCGCAGGATTTCGCGGCGCGGCTCGCCACCGAAGCGCAGAAATGGGCCCCGGTCGTGAAGGCGACCGGCTTCCAGATGGAGTGACCAGCCACCTCGGCCGCAAGGCGCGGCGCCTTGCCCGAGAACGACTGCGTTGCGTGCCTTTCGCTATCCCACACGGCAGAGCTAGACTGGACGCAGGCGGCCGCAGCGCCGTCGCAAAACCATCGACTGGGAAGGAACGCAGTGACTGGTAGGCAGATCGGTGTGGCATTTCTGGCGGCGAGCCTCGGCGTGCTCGCGGCCGGCGATGCGGGCGCGCAATCCTATCCCAGCAAAGTGATCAAGATGATCGTGCCGTTCCCGGCCGGCGGCGCCGACGTCATGGCGCGCTTGATCGCTGACCGCTTATCGGCCGCGCTCGGCCAGCCGGTCATCGTCGAGAACCGCCCGGGCGGCGCCGGCGGCACTGTCGGCGCCAAGGCGGTCGCGATCGCGGATCCCGACGGCCACACGCTTCTCTTCACCTCGCCCGGTCCGCTCACCACCAGCCCGGCGATCTACCGCAACCTCGACTATGATCCGATCAAGGGCTTCGCCCCGGTGGCGACGATCGCGGTCAGCCCGTTCCTGCTGGTGGTCAATCCGGCCGTGCCGGCGCATTCGATGCAGGAGTTCATCGCGCACGCGAAGGCCAATCCCGGGAAGATCAGCTACGCGTCGGCCGGCGCCGGCACGCTGCCGCACCTGTTCGGCGAGCTGCTCAAGCAGCGAACCGGCATCGAGATGCAGCACGTTCCCTACCGCGGCTCGGCGCCCGCGATCACCGATCTGGTGGCGGGACAGGTGCATATGTTCATCGACAACACGCGCAACGTCCTGCCGTTCGTGCAGGCCGGCAAGCTCAGGGCCCTCGCCGTAACCACCGAGGCCCGCGCTCCCGAGCTGCCCGACCTGCCGACCATGCCGGAGAGCGGCTATGGCGAATTCCTGGCCACCTACTGGAACGGCGTGCTCGCGCCGGCAGGCACGCCGGCGGCCATCGTCGACAAGCTCAACGCCGCCATCAACGCCAGCCTGACCACTGCGGAGGTTCAGGCGAGCGTGGCCAAGCTCGGCATGACGCCGAAGATCGTCTCGCCGCAGCAATTCGCCGCGCTGATCGCCGCCGAATTCGTGAAATGGACGGCCGTCGCCAAGGCCGCCAACATCAAAGTCGAATAAGGACCGCCAGGGAGGGCACCCGTGCTCAGCAAGCGGAATTTCTTGTCTGCGGTCGCGGCGCTTGCCTGCACGGCGCTCAACGCCGGGCGCGCCGCCGCGCAGGCCTATCCGAACCGTCCGGTCAAGATCGTGATCCCGTTTGCACCCGGTGGACCGACCGAGTTCATCCTGCGGCTCATTGCCGACCGGCTCACAACCGCGCTGGGGCAGGCGTTCATCATCGAGAATCGTCCGGGCGGCGCCGGCGGCACGGTCGGCGCCAAGTCGGTCGCGGTCGCCGAGCCCGACGGGTATACGCTGCTGTTCAGCTCGCCGGGCCCGCTGGTCACCGCGGCGGCGATCTACAAGAACCTCGACTATGATCCGATCAAGAGCTTCGCGCCGATCGCGATGGTGATCTACGCGCCGCAGATGCTGGCGGTTCATCCCACGATGCCGGTGAATTCGCTGCCCGAGCTTATCGCCTACGCCAAGAGCAACCCCGGCAAGGTCGCCTTCGGATCGTCCGGCCACGGCACGCAGCCGCACCTGCTCGGAGAGATGCTAAAGGTGATGGCCGGCGTCGACATCGTCCATGTCCCCTATCGGGGCGCCGGGCGCTCGGTCACCGACGTGGTCGCCGGCCAGGTGCAGATGATCTTCGAGACCACCGCCATCCTGCTTCCCCATATCCAGTCCGGCAAACTGCGGGCGCTGGCGGTGGCGGCGGAGGCGCGCTCGCCGCTGTTGCCGGGGGTGCCGACCACAGCCGAGAACGGATATCCCAAGCTCACCGCCTCGTTCTGGTCGGGCGTCCTGGCACCGGCGGGAACGCCGGCCGCGATCGTTGCGAAGCTCAACGGCGCGATCAATGAGATCCTCAAATCCAAGGAAGCGCAGGACGGCTTGGCGCGGCTAAGCGCAGAGGCGAGGATCGGCTCGCCGCAGGATTTTGCCGCCTTCATCGCCAGCGAGACGCCGAGATGGGCGGCGATCGCCAACGAAACCGGCGTCAAGGTCGATTGAGCCTCGGAGGCCGGCCGTGATCGCAAGCCGCATCGCGCTGCCGACAATCCTGGCCCTCGCCGTCGGGATTTGCGGCATGAGCGCGGCGAGCGCGCAGCCTTACCCGGCGCGGCCGATCAAGCTGATCGTGCCGTTCCCGCCCGGCGGTCCGGTCGACGTCACCGCACGGATCATCGCTCAGCATCTGCCGCGAACGCTCGGGCAGACCGTGGTGGTGGAGAACCGCGCTGGCGCCGCCGGCGCGCTCGGCGCCAAGGCGGTCGCGGGCTCCGACCCGGACGGCTACACGCTGCTGTGCGGCAATATCAGCACGCTGGTGGTGCTGCCCGCCGTGACCAACAATCGCGACTATGATCCGGCCAAGGCCTTCGTCCCGATCGCCAAGGTGTCGCAGAATCACGAGGTGCTGGTCGTCCATCCGGCCTTCCCGGCGAAGTCGGTGGCGGAGCTGGTCGCCTACGCCAAGGCCAATCCGGGCAAGCTCAATTTCGGATCCGCCGGCCACGGCAACGCCACGCACCTGGCGGCCGAATTGTTCAAGCTCAAGACCGGCACCGACATCGTGCACATTCCCTACAAGGGCGCCGCTGAGGCGGTGACCGGCGTGCTGGGCGGACAGGTCCACATGTTCTTCGGCGACATCGCCGGAGTGCTTCCGCTCATGCGCGAGGGTACGCTGCGGGCGCTCGCGGTGTCGAGCGAGGCGCGCAACCCGCTCGTCCCCGACCTGCCGACCATGATCGAGAGCGGCGTGCCCGACTACGTGGTGTTGACCTATATCGGCGTGGTTGCTCCGGCCGGCACTCCGGAAAGCATCATCAGCAAGCTGAGTGGGGCGATCAACGCGAGCTTGACGGCGCCGGAGGTCATGGCGGCCTTCGCCAAGCTCGGCGCCGAGGTGCGACCTGATTCGCCGCAGGCCTTTGCCGCCTTTCTCGCCGCGGAGACGCAGAAATGGGCGACCGTGGCAAAGGCGGCCAACATCAAGATCGATTGAGAGGCGAGCCATGGGCGGCAGGCAAATCCTTCTGGTGGCCATCGCGGCGGCGTGCATCGGCCTCGATCCTGTCGGCGCCAGCGCCCAGCCCTATCCCACCCGCCCGATCAAGCTGATCGTGCCGTTCCCGGCGGGCGGACCGCCCGACACCATCGCGCGGCTGGTCGCAGATCGGATGTCATCGCGGCTCGGGCAGACCGTGGTGATCGACAATCGCCCGGGCGGCGGCGCCACCGTCGGCACCCGCACGGCGGCGCTTGCCGAGCCCGATGGCTACACGCTGCTGTTTGCGAGCACCACGTCGCTCTCGATCGGGCCTGCGCTGTTCAAGAACCTCGACTACGATCCGGTCAAGAGCTTTGCGCCGGTCGCCGCGGTTTCGATCGGCTCGATGGTGGTGGCGGTGAGCGCGACCGTGCCGGTGAAGACGCTGCCGGAGCTCGTCGCCTACGCCAAGGCCAATCCGGGCAAGCTGCACAACGGCGCCGGCGTGGCCTCGCCGCCCCACATCGCCTGGGGCCTGTTCACGCTCACCACCGGAACCGACATCGTCTTCGTTCCCTATCGCGGCATGGCGCAGGCCATGACCGACCTGGTCTCGGGCCAGATCCAGATGATGATCGACGGCATCGGCTCGCTCCTGCCCCATATTCGCGACGGCAAGGCGAGGGCGGTCGCGGTCACCGGCACCGGCCGCAGCCCGGATCTTCCCGACGTGCCCACCATGATCGAGAGCGGCTATCCCGACTACCGGCTGACGTTCTGGACCGGCGTCCTGGCGCCGGCCGGCACGCCGCCGGCCTTCGTCGGCAAGCTCAACGCGGCGATCAACGAGGGCTTGCAGTCCGCCGACATGCGCGAGAGCCTGGCCAAGTTCAACGTCGAGCCGAACGTCACCTCGCCGCAGGAGTTCAGCGCGTTCCTCGCCGCCGAGGCGCGCAAGTGGGCGGAGGTCGTGAAAGCGACGAACATCAAGGTCGAGTGACCAGCGCCGCCCGGAGGCCGTGATGACGAGACGAAGGGTCCTGTTCGCGATCGCGGTGATCGGCCTGGCGCTCGCCACCGGCGCGGCGAACGCCCAGACCTATCCGGACCGGCCGATCAAGCTGATCGTGCCGTTCCCGCCGGGCGGGCCGACCGATTACGTGGCGCGGCTGGTCGCCCAGAACGTGTCGGTGAGCCTCGGCCAAGTGGTGATCGACAACCGGGCCGGCGCCGGCGGCACGATCGCGGCGAAGGCGGTCGCGGTCGCCGAGCCCGACGGCTACACCTTGCTCTACGGCAGCTCGGCGACGCTCGGGATCGCGCCGGCGCTGTACAAGACCGTCGACTATGATCCGGTTCGGAGCTTCGCGCCGATCGCGCTGGTGTCGCGGGTGCCGTTCGTGCTCGGCATCGCCCCGACCGTCCCGGCGAACACGCTCGCCGAATTCATCGCTTACGCTAAAGCCAATCCGGGCAAACTGAATTTCGGCGCCGGCATCGGCACGCCGCCGCACCTGGTCGGGGAACTGTTCAAGGTCACGACCGGAACCGACATCCTCTATGTCCCCTATAAGGGGGCCGCCCAGGCGATGACGGATATGCTGGCCGGGCAGATGCACCTGACGATCGAAGGCGCCACCACCCTCCTCCCGCACATCCAGTCCGGCAAGGTGCGCGCGCTGGCGGTGATGAGCCCGCAGCGCATGCCGGCGCTGCCGGACGTGCCGACCATGATCGAAAGCGGCTATGCGGGATTTCCGCCGGCCTCCTGGACCGGCGTGCTCGCGCCGGCGGGCACGCCGGCGGCGGTCGTCGGCAGGCTCAACGCCGCCATCAACGACTGCCTGCAGTCGGCCGAGATCAAGACCAATTTCGCCAGGTTCAGCGCCGAGGTGAAGATCGGCTCGCCGCAGGATTTCGCCGCTTTCATCGCCGAGGAAGCCCCGAAATGGGCGGCGCTGGTGAAGGCCTCGGCCGCCAAGGTGGATTAACCACGTCGAGGGGGTGGAGAATTCCCCTGCCCCGGCCGTGGCCGCCAGCGCTCCACATTTACTACACATTTACCCTTTCAAAAGGCTCCGCACGGTGCTGGTACTCGTCGAAAAACGGGAAGCACGGAGAGGGGTCTCATGCGGTTTGCTGCGCTCGTGTTGGGCGCCGCCTTGGCGGCGTCGGGGGTGTCGGTTGCGTCAGCGGCGGTGCGAATCAAGGCGGATCCGGGGGGCCAGATCGGCCCTTATCTCGAGAACCTGGTGGCGCTGCGCAGCTCCGGCGAGCGGGTGATCATCGACGGGCCCTGCCTGTCGGCCTGCACCATGGTGCTGGGCGTGATCCCGCGCGAGCGCATCTGCGTCACGCCGCGCGCGCGGCTCGGGTTCCACGCGGCTTGGCGTCCCGACGGCAACGGCCGGCCGGTGACCAGCGCGGTCGCCACCAAGCTGCTGATGGAGATCTATCCCGAGGACGTCCGCAGCTGGCTCGCCAAGCACGGCGGGTTGTCGCCGCGCATGAAATTTCTCGCCGGCCCCGAGCTCGCGGCCATGTATCCGACCTGCCGCTGACAACACCGATCACTGATTACCGACCTCTGATTCCTGGACCTGCCGCAATCGGTGGGCGGCGAGCGCAACCAGCCCGCCGGCAGCGGCGATCAGCGCCATCGCCCCATAGGCGAGGCCGCCGAAGCGCGCATAGAGCACGCCCGCAAGCCCCATCGCCGCCGCCATGACCAGCCCTTGCGCCACCGCGAGATAACCTTGCGCGCTGGCGGCCAGCGCCGGCGGCGCCGCGCGGGCGATGAACCCGAGCGCGCCGAGGTGGGTGGCGCCGAACGAGAGCGCGTGCAGGCATTGCAGCGCCGGCAACAGGGCGAACGGCGGATCGGCCGCCATCGCGACCCAGCGCACGACGGCGCCGGCGGCGCCGACCACAATGAGCGCGGTCGGGCCGACCGGCAGGCGCCCCGATAGCGCAAACAGCGCGATTTCGGCGATCACCCCCAGCGCCCACAGCGCGCCGATCGTGACGCCGTCGAGGCCGGCCGCCTGCCAGTCGAGGGTAGAGAAGCCGTAGTAGACGGCGTGGCTCGCCTGGATCAAGCTCGCCGCCGCCGCCACCGCGAGGAACGTGCGGTCGCGCCAAAGCGCCTTCGTGGACAACAAAGTCTCCGGCGCGCCTTGGCTGCTCGGACCGAGCGGCGCCAGAGCGCAGGCCGCCGCCATGGTCAGCACCATCGCGCCCACGATCAGCCAGATCAGGTCGCGCGCGGCGATGACGTCGAGCAGGACGCCGGCGGCGAAAGTTCCCGCGATGAAGGCCGCCGATCCCCACAGCCGCACCGGACCATAGCTGCGTCCGTGCCGGCTCAGGCCGCGGAACGCATAGGCGTCGGCCAGCGGCATCATCGGCGAGTAGAAGGCGGAGGCGAGAGCGAAAGCCGCTATGATGGCGAGCGCCCCGTGGGCAAGCCCGACCGCGCCGTACCCGACGACGGCCGTCGCCGCCGCGATCACGATCGCCAATCGCAGCGCGTCACGCCGGTCGGCGGCGCGCGTCGCGACCGGAATGGCGAACACCCGCACGATCATCGGAATCGCCAGCACGATGCCGATCTCGCCGGCGTCGAGCCCCTTGGCGGCGAGCCAGACCGGCAGGAACGGCAGCTGCACGCCCAGCGCTACGCACAGCGCCGCGTAAAATGCCGCCAGCCGCCATGCAAATGCCTCGCCTGTGGGTATCTGGGGATTACCTGGCATCAGGCGATTTGCGCTCTGGGGCGGATCGTGCTGATCGTAGAATCGGGTAAATCCTTTGCGCCATGGCGGATGAGCCTTTCGCATTATCCACGGTTCCGCCCGCGCTGCCAGCGCAGGGCGACTATGACGCTATTTGCGCGACCGTCATGGAGAGCGCGCGCGGCCGCTGGTTCCTGCAGGAATATGCGCGGCGCAACCGCAACGCCGATACCAGGGTCGTGCTCGACGCCATCGAGCGCATCGAGGCGGTGATCCGCGGCGACCGCGGCCGAGAGGCCTACCTGAGCTTTCGCAGCGAGCTGCTGGAGATGGCGACGACGATCGCGCAGACGCGCGCTGAAGTCGCCGAGTTCCCCCCGGCGCGGCTCGGCCAAGCCGAGGCGGTGGCGGCCGCGCGCGAGGTCTTTGCCGCCGCCGAGCGCATCCACGAGGTGGCATGGACCATGCGCGAGCGCGGTCTCGATCCCTCGACCTGCGACCAGATCGAGGCGCTGTCGGTCTCGATCCTCTCGGCCTCCTCGCTGCGCGATCCGAATAACGGGCGGGCGCACATGCTCGGCGAGGTGCTGCGCTATCTCGAACGCCGCATCAATGCGATGCTCGAGAGCTGTGCGGCAAGCACGCCGGCTGCAAGCGAAGGAAACGGCGCAGCCGACAATGTCCACTCGGCACCAGCGGGCAATGGGCACGACGCGTTTGAGCCGGACGCGACTGCGCCGCTGAGCGAGCCGCAGGCGGCAGCGCCTGCTTTCCCCGAGCTGGCCGAGGCGAAGGACGAGACCGGGGCCGCGGCGGCGCCGTTCAACCCCCTGGTGGAGCCATCATCTGCGGAGACCCCATTTCGGCTTGAAATTGAGCCTCTCGCTTTCGTCGGAAAGCCGCCCGCGGCTGTCGGCCCCACGGGCTCCACCGAGCCACAATCGGAACCGGCCATCGCACAGGTTGAAACTATTGAGCTCGAACTGGCGCCATTGACGGTGGTGCCCATCGTGCGCGACACGGCTGACGCAATCCCGCCGGCCGCGGAGCTCGAACACGCCCCGATCATCGTCGAAGCCGCGTTCGCGCCGACCGCCAACGATGCACCTGCAGCCGCGGCGGAAGCCGCATCCGCGCAGGACCTCCCCGCGACCGACCTTATGCCGGAGCCGGTCCTGGCCGCGTCGGCGCAGCCGGATCCGGCGCCCGCGGCGGCAGCAGACCAGCCGCCCGGTGAAATGGCCGCGCTCGAGATTGCGCCGCTCATCGCCACTTCAGCCGCGCCGCCGGTGCGCGACGACGCGCCGCCCGTCGACATCGAGCTCGATCCGATCGCGGTCGAAGTCGCGCGCCCTGAGCCGACGCCGGAAGCGGCGCCATCCGCTGCGGAGCCCGCTCTCGAATTCGCGGCCGCGCCCGAAGACGCGCCCAGCCCCGCAACCGCAACAGTACCGCCGGTGGAGCTCGACGCGCCCGCGGCAGCAGCCGATCCGCTACCGACAGCGCTTGCGACTGCGAGTGAACTTGTCGCGAGCACGCCGGAACCCGAAGCCGGCCACTCCACGCCATCCAGTACGCCGGCGATGACGTCCGCCGAAGCTACCGAGGCGGCCTCCGCAGCCGCGCCGATCGTCCCGGTCGAGCAAGCCGTCGAGGCGTCGTCGGCCGAACCGATCGCCGCATCCGCTCCCGCCATGTTGCTGCCGGAGGAGGACGTCGCACCCTCGCCTGCTGCTGCCGCCGTCGGCGAACGGCCCGCACGGCTGATCGAGCCTACGATCGAGGAGCCGCCCGCGGTCGAAGTCGAGTCCGCGGTCGTCGCGCCGACGACGCTTTGGTCTGTCCCCGCCGAACCGCTGAGCGGCGCTGGCGCGCCGGAACCGGCCTTGTCGGTTGAACGGCCGGCGCCCGCCATCGAGCCCCTGATCGTCCCGCTCGCTGCGGACAGCGCCATGGCCGAGCAGCCGATCGCAACCGAGGCGGCGCGCCCGCACGCCGAGCCACCCGCGCCGACCGTTTCGACCGCGCCCGCAGATTCGATGACGAGCAACGCAGCGAGTGCGTCCCCCGAACCGCCGGCAGCGCCGGCGCCGGACGCTACGGCGGCACCCGCCGAGCCGGAAGCGCCGGCGTACCAGCCGGAGTCGGCGGAGCTCGCCGATTTCCTGCTCGAGCCGCTGCCACTGCCTGCAGTCGGCGGCGCAGCGACCCGGCCCGAATCCGGCCTCCGCGCGGCGTCCGGGATGGCGCCGCTCGACCCCATGGCCGAGATCGAGGAGGAGTTGTTCGCGGCCGCACCGCGAGCACCGTCCGTCGTCGTGCCGCCCGCATTCGACCCGGCCGCGACGCTGCGACCCAGCGCGCCAGTGCCGACGCCTGGGGCAGCCGTTCCCGCCGCTGGCCGCACCCCGCTCGTGGCGCCCGCCGCCCCAGCGGTACCGCAGCCGACGCCAGGCGATCCGCTCGCCGCGCTCAAGGCGATGACCGACGAGGAACGGATCGCGCTGTTTACCTAGCGGAAGGGCCGACGATTACGCCACCAGACGATGGAACAACTCCGGATCGACATTGCCGCCGGAGAGCACGGCGACCGCAATCTTGCCCTTGACGTCGATCTTGCCGGCGAGGAGTGCGGCGAGCGCGGCCGCCCCGCCCGGCTCGACCACCAGCTTGAGCTCGTGAAACGCGAAGGCGACGGCCGCCGCCACCTCCTCGTCGCTCACCACGGCGCCTTGCCCGACCAGCGTGCGATTGATGGCGAAGGTGAGCTCGCCGGGAGTTTGCGCCATCAGCGCATCGCAGATAGTGCCGGTGAGCGCGGCGTTGCGTTCCCGCTTCCCGCTCTTGAACGAGCGGGCATGATCATCGAAGCCCGCCGGCTCGGCGGTGAACAGGCGTGCCTGTGGCACCCGCGCCTTGACGGCGAGCGCGATGCCGGCCGTCAGTCCGCCGCCCGAGGCCGTCACCGCGACCACGTCGGGCGCAAGTCCGAGCCGCGCCAGATCCTCGACGATCTCGCGACCGGCGGTGCCCTGCCCGGCGATCACGAACGCATCGTCGTAGGGCGGCACCAACGCGGCGTGCCGCTTCTCGGCGATATCGCAGGCGATCGCCTGGCGGTCCTCGCGGGCGCGATCATAGAGCACGACCTCGGCGCCCAGCGCCGCGGTGCGCTCACGCTTCGGCCGCGACGCATCCGAGGGCATCACGATCACGGCTGGCATGCCGAGCAGCCGGGCCGCCGCGGCGACGCCCTGGGCGTGGTTGCCCGAGGAGAATGCAACGACCCCGCAGGCGCGTTCGCCTTGCGGAATCGTCGACAGCTTGTTGTAGGCGCCGCGGAACTTGAACGAGCCGGTGCGCTGCAGGGTCTCCGCCTTGAGAAACACATGCGCGCCGGTAAGCGCGTCGAGCACGGGCGAGGTTACCAAAGGCGTGCGCAGGGCGACGCCGGCCAGACGCTGTGCGGCGGCGTCGACGTCGTCGGCGGTCGGCAGGTTGGTGTTGGGCGATTGCGCCATTGCGGGCGACGGTAGCGCCGCGACACCCTCCCCGGCAAGGGCTCATGACTGGCGCGCTTGTTCCCGATCGCGGTGACCCGAGATCGCTGAAATCGCGCTAGGCGGCAATTTCGACGTCGTCGTCGGCCAGCGGCAGGTCCACCGTCGCCGCCGCCTGCCGGCGCGCCGCGTCGGTCCACCGCAGCACCTCGAAACGCCCGTCGGGGTGCTCCACCACCGCCGTGCAGCTTTCCACCCAGTCGCCGCAATTGATGTAGCGGACGCCGAAATCGTCGTGGATCACCGCGTGATGGATATGGCCGCAGATCACCCCGTCGACCGCGTGGCGGTGCGCTTCCTCGACCAGCACCCGCTCGAATTCGCCGATATAGTTCACCGCGTTCTTCACCTTCAGCTTCGCCCATTGCGACAGCGACCAGTAGGGAAAGCCCAGGCGCCGGCGCAGCGCGTTGAACACGCGATTGATCGAGATGGCGAGGTCATAGGCGTGGTTGCCGAGCAGCGCGAGCCAGCGCGCCTGCGTGACCACCAGGTCGAAATGATCGCCGTGAATGACCAGGTAGCGCCTGCCGTCGGCGGCGACATGAAGCGCGTGCTCGACGACCTCGACCCCGCCGAAATGGGTGCCGCAATAGTCGCGCAGGAACTCGTCGTGATTGCCGGGCACGTAGACGATGCGGGCGCCCTTGCGCGCCTTGCGCAGAAGCTTTTGCACCACGTCGTTGTGGGCCTGCGGCCAGCGCCAGGCCGACTTGAGCTGCCACCCGTCGACGATGTCGCCGACCAGGTAGATCACGTCGGCATCGTGATGGCGGAGAAAATCGAGCAGCCGCTCGGCCTGACAGCCCTTGGTGCCGAGATGCACGTCGGAAATAAAGAGCGCGCGAAACCGCCGCGTGCCGGCTTCCGTCACAGTGCCGTCGTCCTCGCACGAATCGACATGCGACGACGGCTAGCAGGCTCGTGTTGCGCTGCGATGACATGGGAGGAAGACGGACGCGTCACATGGGCGTCACGGCCTTCGTGACATAGCTCGCAAATGACGATTTCGATCTGGATTGCCGGGGCCGTCGGCGTTGTCGCGACCACCGTCCACATCGCCAGCATTCTGATCGTCGTCCAGCGGTCCCGAAGGGCGAAACGGCTCGTGGACAGGCTGCCCGACGCGCCGGCCATCAGTCTCGTCCGGCCGGTATGCGGCATCGACAACTACGTCGAAGACACGCTGCGCTCCGCCTTCCATCTCGATTACCCACGCTATGAGATCGTGTTCTGCGTCGCGCTGCCCGGCGATCCGGTCGTTCCGCTGGTGGAGCGGCTGATCGCAACCTACCCGCAGGTTCGCGCCCGCCTCCTCGTCGGCAACGAGTCGATCAGCGACAATCCAAAGCTGAACAACGTCTACAAGGGCTGGCGCGCCGCGCAGCACGATTGGATCGTGATGGCAGACAGCAATGTCCTGATGCCGCGCGACTACCTGTGGCGCCTGCTGGCGGCCTGGCGCGACGACACCGGGCTGGTCGCCTCCCCGCCCGTCGGCTGCCGCCCCCGTGGATTCTGGGCCGAGCTCGAATGCGCGTTCCTCAACAACCATCAGGCGCGCTGGCAACTGACCGCCGACCGCATCGGGCTCGGCTTCGCCCAAGGCAAGTCGATGCTCTATCGCCGCAGCGTCATCGATGGGGCCGGCGGCATTCGCGCGCTGGCGACGGAGCCGGCCGAGGACGCGGCCACCACCAAGATCGTGCGCCAGGCCGGCCTGCGGGTTCGCCTGGTCGACGCGCCGTTCGGGCAGCCGCTCGGCGAGCGCTCCGGCGCCGAAGTGTGGCTGCGCCAGCTACGCTGGGCGCGGCTGCGGCGCGCATCGTTCCCGGTTTGCTACGCGCTGGAACTCGCCTCCGGCGGCGTCTGGCCGCTGATCGCGGTCGCCTGCGTGGCGGCCGGTTTGCAATGGCCCTGGCTCAGCGTCGTGGGCTTTGCCGCCTTTTGGTTCGGCTGCGAGGCCGTGCTCGCACGCGCGGCCGGCTGGCACCTGCGCTGGCGCTCGCCGCTGGCGTGGCTGTTGCGCGATCTCTTGCTGCCGGCGCTCTGGATCGGCGGCTGGGTCGCCACCGGTTTCGTGTGGCGCGGACAGCAGGTGGAAATGATCGAATCCCGCCGCGCCGTCTAGAAGCGCATCCCGACCCCACGTCAAAGCAGAAGCCCCGGGACGGTGCCCGGGGCTTCTCATTCCTATCGTGTCGCGTGGCCGCGCTCAGTACCTGGCCGCAACCGGGGGCCCGGACCACCCGCCGAAGCGGAAGTTGAGACCGGCTTTCAGGACGCTCTTGGTTTCGTCGATCCCGTAGATGAACGGACCGCCAGTACCGGCGAAGGTGAGGTCACGGCTGCCGAAGTCGTAGTAATTGTACTCGATGAAGCCGGTGAGGAAATTGGTGAATGCGTACTCACCGCCGACGCCGATCGTCCAGCCGCTGCGGGTCGCGCTGACCGACGCGCTGAACACCCCATCGGTAAAGTCGTGTTCGTCGCGCTCCCAAGCGCCGCCGCCCTTCACGTAGCCCAGGAAGCGATCCCACGCATAACCGATGCGGCCGGTCACCGACGCCAGTGATTTTACCTTGGTGTGATTGGTGAAGCCGGGGAACAGCAGGCTGGTATTGCTGCCGTCGGCGTCGGCCCAGGCGTAGTCGCCGGCAATGCCGATCACGAAGCCGCCCGCGAACTGGTAATCGCAGCCGGCCTGCAGACCGCCGAGCCAGCCGTCCGCATCGTGGCTTCCGTCCGATTGCCCGAAGAATACATTACCGGGGTCGCGAACAGCCCAGTCCTTCCTTGCCCACAGGCCGCCGACATGTGCGCCGACGTAGCAGCCGGTCCAGCTGAAGTAGACCGGCGGCGGCGGCGGCGGAGCCTTGTAGACCGGCTGCCTGACCCTCAGGTCGGCCGCCATTGCAGGGCTCGCGATCAGCATCGCCACAAAACCTGTCAGGACGAATTTCTTCATGCCCATCCCCTTTTTGATCTTCCACCTGAGCCGAGCTTGTACATCCATGGCGCCCAAAAGTCCGTGACATTTGGGACACAGGTGATCGAAATCGAAAAGTTCCACTATCGGTAAGGTGAAACCAATCGCAGTGACGGAACTTTTGGTCGGGTCGCCGACAGAAAAGGTAAATGATTGGTAAATAAAGGTTAATGAACTGTTGCAGGAGGCCATCTGGCTGCCGGATGACCGGTGCAAAAGCGCAACACGCAAGCAAAAGCCCGGCAATACACAACCCGACACCGCCTGCCATAGAATCGGGGGCTCACCGAGCGAGGCAGCGCTTTCGGCGAATCATTTCGCCCCAGATGTCTCGCTGTCCTCTCCCTAAGGGGGTGAGACAGCGAAACCGTGCCGTTAACGCATTGCTCCAACAAAGTTTTATGCTGTCTCGGCGAGCCCCTTTTTGCTGTCTCGCTTGCCTTTGGCCTCCCAGGCGCCGAACTGGCGACGTGGGTGGCTTCGGCCAGCCGTGCAGCCAGGTGAGGCGGGCTGCAGACGAGACCCGGGGCTTCCTGATATCCGATACGCCGGGGAACGGCATTTGGGCAGGGCGACCGCCGATCCCCATCCGCGGTCGCCGCGTAGAAAACGGGAGGCAACATTTATGGACCTTGGAATTGCCGGCCGCCGGGCCATCGTGTGTGCATCGAGCCGCGGGCTGGGACGCGGCTGCGCCCATGCGCTGGCCGAGGCCGGCTGCGAGGTGGTCATCAACGGACGCGACGCCAAGGTGCTGGCGGCGACCGCCGCCGATATTCAGCGAGCGACCGGCGCCAAGGTGCATGCGGTGGCGGGCGACGTGGCGACCCCCGAAGGCCAGGCGGCGCTGCTCGCGGCCTGCCCGGAGCCGGACATCCTGGTGAACAACAATGCGGGTCCGCCGTTCCGCGATTTCCGTCAGCTCACGCGGGCGCAGATGATCGACGGCGTGATCGCCAACCTGGTGGTGGCGGTCGAGCTGACCCAGAAGGTGATCGACCCGATGGTCGCCAGAAAGTTCGGCCGCATCGTCAACATCACCTCAGGCTCGGTGAAGATGCCGCTCGCCGGCCTGGATCTCTCCTCCGGCGCCCGCGCCGGCCTCACCGCCTTCATGGCCGGCGTTGCCCGCTCGGTCGCCGCCGCCAACGTCACCATCAATTTCCTGCTCCCGGGCGCGTTCGATACTGACCGCCTGCGCTCGAATATCGAGGCGAACGCCAAGGCCAAGGGCATCCCATTCGAGCAGGCCAAGGCCGAGCGGATGGCCGTGGTGCCGGCGAAGCGCTTCGGCACGCCCGAGGAGTTCGGCGCTGCCTGTGCCTTCCTGTGCTCGGCGCCGGCCGGCTTCATCACCGGACAGAATCTGCTGATTGACGGCGGCCAATTTCCCGGCGCGTTCTGAGCGAACGCCCAATGCGTACGGGGCCGGCCTGCGCCAGCCCCGTCGCACCCCCCATCCATCGATCAGCACTCGCAAGCGGCGCCAAGCCGATGGCGCGTCACCTGCGTCCCCAACACGCGTCCCCTGCGGCGCGCGCGTGATCGATGGGGCCCGCCGCGATCCTGACGAAGCCGGTATCACCATGCAAACATTTCGACGTCGAAACCGGACCAAGGGAGCGCGATAGTTTCCTTGCGTTGCCGATATGCCACAACGGCTTGCGTTTAACGCGTGGCATGGCCCGTTCGGCACGCGCAAAACGCCACGGCGAGCGACCTTGCCCCGCGCATGCATCCGACGCATGATCCGCGCGCCTTCAATCGTCTGATCGCTCAGCCCAAGGAGAACCTGGTCCATGAAGCTCGTCCGCTTCGGCCCGCGCGGCCGCGAGAAGCCCGGTATCATCGATGCCAAGGGCCGCATCCGCGACCTCTCGAAGGTGGTGCCCGACATCGCCGGGGACGTGCTGTCGCCCAAGGGCTTGGCCAAGATCCGCAAGGCGCCGATCGACAAGCTGCCCCTGGTGAAGGGCAATCCGCGGCTCGGGGCCTGCGTCGGCAAGGTGGGCAACTTCATCGCCATCGGGCTCAATTACTCCGACCACGCCGCCGAAGCCGGCATGCCGATCCCGAAGGAACCGATCATCTTCAACAAGGCGCCGACCTGCATCTGCGGACCGAACGACGACACCATCATTCCGAAGGATTCGAGCAAGCTCGACTGGGAGGTCGAGCTCGGCATCGTGATCGGCCAGCGCGCCCGCTACTTGTCGAAGGACAAGGCGCTCGACGTGGTCGCCGGCTACTGCCTCGCCAACGACGTCTCCGAGCGGGTGTTCCAGATCGAGCGCGCCGGCCAATGGACCAAGGGCAAGGGCTGCGAAACCTTCGGCCCGCTCGGACCCTGGCTCGTCACCAAGGACGAGCTCAAGGACCCGCAAAGCCTCGAAATGTGGCTCGACGTCAACGGCGAGAAGCGCCAGCGCGGCAACACCAAGACCATGATCTTCGACTGCCGGCATATCGTGTGGTGCTGCTCGCAATACTTCGTGATGGAGCCGGGCGACGTGATCATCACCGGAACGCCGCCGGGCGTCGGGCTCGGCATGAAGCCGGAGCCGAAATTCCTCAAGGCCGGCGACGTGGTCACGCTCGGCATCGACGGGCTGGGCGAGCAGCGCCAGAAGGTGGTGAAGTTCAAGATGTGACGCTGCGGGGCGCTGGCGTCCACGGATTGCCGGCGCCGCGCGTCCCAGCCGAGGCGCCGTCACCACCAGGCGTGGAAATGGTGCACGGGTCCGTGTCCGGACCCGATCTCGATCCGCTCCGACGCCGCGATCGCGGCGCTGACGTAGGCCTTGGCGGCGCTGGCGGCCGCCGCCAAATCGAGGCCCTTGGCAAGACCGGCCGCGATCGCCGACGACAGCGTGCAGCCGGTGCCGTGCGTGTTCTCGGTGGCAACACGATCGGCGGCGAGACGGGTGAACGACGTCGGCTCGATCAGCAGATCGACGCTCTCCGGCCCGCTGCCATGCCCGCCTTTGATCAGCACGGCCTTGGCGCCGAGCGCCAGCAGCCGTTCGGCCTGCTCGCGCATCTGCGTTTCGGTCGACGCGATCGGCGCCTCGAGCAGCGCCGCGGCTTCCGGCAGGTTCGGCGTGATCACCAGCGCGCGCGGGATGAGCACGCGCTTGAGGGTGTCGATGGCGTCGGGCGCCAGCAGCCGGTCGCCGGACGCCGCAATCATGACCGGATCGAGCACCACCTTGCGCTGCCGCCAGCGTTCCAGCCCGGCGGCGATCGCCTCGATCACCGGGCTTTGCGAGACCATGCCGATCTTCACCGCGCTGACTGCGAGGTCGGAGAACACCGCATCGATTTGCGCGGTGATGAAATCCGCCGGCACGTCGTGGATCGCGGTAACGCCCTTGGTGTTCTGCGCGGTCAAGGCGGTGATCACCGAGGCGCCGTAGACGCCGAGCGCGGAGAAGGTCTTGAGGTCCGCCTGAATGCCGGCGCCGCCGCCGGAATCCGAGCCCGCGATGGTGACGGCGATCGGGCTCACGTCCGCTCTCGCTTCGCCCTCGCCGCATCCACGACCGAGCGCAGCTCGCGGGCGGCCGCCTGCGGATCGGGCGCCAGCGAAAGCGCCGAGATCACCGCGATGCCGTCGGCGCCGGCCGCGATGGTATCGCCGGCATTGCCCGCGTCGATGCCGGCGATGGCGCACAGCGGGAAGGCCGGCGCGCGGCGGCGGAACACGTCGGCGATGCGGGCGAGGCCGCCGGGGCCGATCGGCGTATTGGGATTGTCCTTGGAGGTGGTCGCGAACACGCCGCCGATGCCGACGTAGTCGAGGAGATCGAGCGGAGCCGCCTCGGCCTGCGCCACGGTCTTGATCGAGAGCCCGATGATCGCCTGCGGGCCGAGCAGCCGGCGGGCGTCCGCGACCGCCATGTCGTCCTGCCCGACATGGGCGCCGTTGGCGCCGGCGGCGAGCGCGACGTCGACGCGGTCGTTGATCAGGAGCGGCACGCCGAACGGCGCCAGCGCCGCCTTGACCGCGCGCGCCCGCTCGACCATGCGACGGGTGTCGCTGTGCTTGTCGCGCAGCTGCACGAGGGTGGCGCCGCCTTGCGTGACCAGCCGCGCCAGCTCGGCAAGATCGCGGCCGCCGTCGCGGTCGGGATCGACCAGCGCGTAGAGGCGGACGTCGACGGTGCTTGATCTGGGCGCCTGCATCTCAGCTCGCTCTGCCAGCGGTCAACCGGGCCACCGATTCGCGGCCGGGCAGACCGTACATGAGCGCCGCGCCTCCCCGCGATCCCCCGCCATTGCGCGCCCGAAGGCGCGCCTTGTCAATGCGACCCGATTTTGCTGGATTGCAGGAGTCGGCCGAGGGCCGCACGGAGGCAGGTATGGTCCCCTTCTTCGTCCAGATCAAATGCCAGCTCGGCAAGTCCTACGAGGTGGCAAACCGGCTGGCGGACGCCGAAATCGCCTCCGAAATCTATTCGACTGCGGGCGAGTTCGATCTATTGGTGAAGTTCTACGTCGAGGACAAGATCGACATCGGTCATTTCGTCAACGAGCAGGTGCAGACCATCCCTGGCATCCAGGACACCCGCACGATCATCACGTTCAAGGCTTTCTGACCAAGGTCGTGCCGTTCACCCCACGGGGGACATCCAATGAAAATCGTCGAGATCTTGCCGCGCAAGAAATCCGCGCTCTACAGCATCCTGGTCAAGCGGCAAGCGGCCATTCGCCGGACCGGCCGCGGCACCTTCGTTCGGTCGAGGCCCGGGGGACAGGGATCGGCGACGTGGAAGCACAAGAAATACCGGGGATCGGTCAGCCTCAAGCGCGGCGCCGCCGAGGTTGTGACGGCGAAAATCCGCTCGAGTGCGCCCGAGGATGAGCGCCGATTGCTGAACTCCTTTCTGGGCTTCGTCGACCGTCAATGCGGCGAGCAGGTGCTTTCGATCACCATTCATTACGGCTGATCGGGACATCCGCTCACGTTCCGGTCGGCGGCCCCTCGGCCGCGCGCACGCGCTGCAGTCCGAGCTGGCGCTCGCGCCAGATCACGAACAATCCGGCGGCGGCGATGATCGCGGCACCGACGAAGACGTAGACGGTCGGCAGCTCGCGGAAGAACACGTAGCCGAGCACGAAGGCCCACAGCATCGAGGTATAGTCGAACGGCGCCACCAGCGAGGCCGGCGCCAGGCGGTAGCTCTCGGTGAGCAGGATATGGGCGAGGCCGCCGAACAGGCCGACCGTCACCAGCGCGGCAAGCTCGGTCCAGCTCGGCTCGAGCCAGCCGAACGGCCACGTGGCCAGCCCGGCGAGCGCGCAGATGAGCGAGAAATAGAACACGATCGAGGAGGTGGTCTCGGTCTGGGTGAGCCGGCGGGTCTGGATCGCCGAGCCGGCGCTGCAGAAAGCCGCGATGATCGCGAGGATGATGCCGACCGTGCTCGCCGCCATGGCGGTATGCTGCTTGAGGTCGAAATGCGGGGCCAGCATCACCAATACCCCGCTAAACCCGACGATCACCGCCGACCAGCGATAGATGCGCACGCGTTCTTTGAGGAAGATCGCCGACATCGCCACCGTGATCAGCGGCGCGGCGAAGGAGATCGCGGTGGCGTCGACGATCGGCAGCCGCGCAAGCGCCGAGAAGTTGAAGAACATGCCGCCGATGCTGATCGCGCCGCGCCCGGCATGGCCGAACGGGCGGCCGGTGCGCACCGCCGCCGCGAGCTCGTGGCGCCAGGCGTAGATCAGCACCACCGGGATGATCGCGAAGGCGGAGCGGAAAACACGATCTGGCCGACCGGGTAGGTCTCGCCGAGAAAGCGCACCAGGGCCGACATCGCGGCGAACAGGAACGCCGATATCAGCTTGAGCAGGATCGCCTTGAGGACGTTCATTTCCGGCGTGGCGCCCCGCCGCCGGGACCGGCGGCCATCGGTGAGGCCGTCAATTGACCACGGCGCGTCCGCGGGTGGAAGCCATCGCCGCGCATCGCCGGCGGCGGCCTTGACGCGGCTGGGAAAAAGGCGGGGAATCGTGCCGGCCGGTCCCGAACCGAGTTCACGAACCTGGCGCGCAGACAAGTGCGCAAAAATTTGCGTTCGAATCGGAGGTCCGCGCCAAATCCTGGAGGATTCGACAATGCCGACTTACATCGTGCTTGCGAGCTTCACCGAGCAAGGCATCAAGAACGTCAAAGACAGCCCCAAGCGGGCGGACGCCTTCAAGGACGCCGCGAAGAAGAGCGGCGCCACCGTGAAGGAGATGTTCTGGACGCTTGGGCAATACGACATCGTCACCATCGTCGAGGCGCCGGACGACGCGACCATCACGGCGATCGGATTGAATGCCGGCAAGCAGGGGAACGTGCGCACGCAAACGCTGCGTGCTTTCTCGGAAGCCGAGATGAAAGGCATTCTCGGCAAGGTGGGGTAATCAGACGACGGAGATTGGATGACAGAGGACGGAGCGGCGATCGCGCCGGCACTCCTCTTCCGTCGTCCGTTTTCCGTTTACCGTCACTTCGGGCCCTCGACCGGCGGCAGCGATTTCACATAGGTCGCCATCGCCGCGCGATCCTCGGGCGTGAGTTGCCCGGTGTTGCGCACGACCGCGGTCATCCCCCCGCCTACCGAATCCCCGTTCGGCATTTCGCCGGTCGCCAGCACTTGCGCGATATCTTTTTCCGAGTAATCGCCGAGCCCGGCCTGGGTGATATTGGGCACCGACCCATCGCCGCCTTCCGGATCGGGACCGCCGGCGAAGCGCTGTTTGCTGACGATGCCGCCCAGGAGATTGCGCGGGCTGTGGCACTCGGCGCAGTGGCCCGGAGCGTTGACCAAATAGGCGCCGCGATTCCAGGCCGCCGGTTTGGACGCGTCGGGCTTGAACGGCTCGCCGTCGAGGAAAAGAAATTTCCACGCCCCCAGCAGGCGGCGGATCTTGAAGTGAGCCGGCAGATCATGATCGCGCACCTTGCCGGTGACCGCCGGCAGGGTCTTGAGATGAGCGAACAGGTCGCGCACGTCCTCCATCTTCATCTTCTGGTAGGAGGTGTAGGGGAAGGCCGGATAGTAGTGGCGGCCGTCGGGCGACGTGCCCTTCCACATGGCGCTGACGAAATCTGCTTCGCTCCAGCCGCCGATGCCGTCACGCGCATCCGAGGAGATGTTCGGCGCATAGAACGTGCCGAACGGCGACTTCAGGGCCATTCCGCCGCCAAGGCGCGTCTTGTCCTCCTGGTCGGGCGTCGCGTGGCAGGACGCGCAGCCGCCCGCGTAGAACATGGTCTTGCCGTTCTCGAGATTGGGCGTGTACGACCCCAGCGCACTCGCCGGAACCGTGCCCGGAATGGTCAGGAACCAGAACACCGCGGCCGCAATGACCGCCAGCACCAGAACAGCGAGCAGGAATCGACGCATGAGACAGGTTCCCGGAGATCGGCCCAACAGATCGGGCGTGCTTCCCCTTACCTAACATGACAGCGCGACGCCGTCGCAACGTGGTCGCGACGGCGTCGAAGATGCAGCCGATTGAAGCGGCGCGGGCTTATTTCTTTTGCCCCGGCGCAGCCGCCGGCGCGGGCCTCCGATACGGTTCGTGGCAATCGCCGCAGGTCTTGCTGACCAGCGGCATGGCGACCTTGAGCTCGTCCAGCGTCTTCACCTTGTCCTTGTTGTCGGCCACGGCCTTGGCAAACGCAGCGGCCTTGGCGTCAAAGTCGCTCTTGGTCTCCCAGATCTTCGGCAATGCCCGCGTATCTTCTCCCGGCTTCGGCGGCTCGGGGAACAGGGTCGGCAGCTTCTGCGCGGTCTCCGTCCACTGCACGAAGGCGGCATTGACCTTGGCGGCGTCGAATGGATCCTCGCCCCGAACCATCTTGCCGACGGCCTGGGCGTTCTGGCCGTTCGACTTCATCAGCGCCTTGCGCTGCGAGACCGGATCGGACTGGGCGATGGCGACGCTCACGCCGACCGCGACCGCTGCCATGGCAAGGACAGTACGGATCATCTGGGTGCTCCCTCTCTGATTTGATTCCCGCGCCGAGCGGCACGGATGGGTAGGCCAAAAATCAACCCCGCCCGCAGTTTGTTATTCCTCCAAAGAAGCCGCGATGAAGAAGCGCCGGGTCCTATTCACGATTCCGTGAACGAAAACAGCCTGCGCAATCAGAGCGTGTGCATGCGCTTGCCCTCGGCGATCGCGGCCCAGAGCCGCTCCGGCGTCGCCGGCATGTCGACGTGGCGGATGCGGTAGGCCCGCCACAGCGCGTCAAGAATGGCATTCATCACCGCCGGGCAGGAACCGATGGCGCCGGCCTCCCCCGCCCCCTTCACGCCCAGCGGATTGGTCCGGCACGGCACGTTGTGGGTCTCGAAGCGGAGCGCGGGCACGTCGGCGGCCCGCGGCAGCGCATAGTCGAGGAGCGAGGCGGTGATCAGCTGGCCGGACGCGGGATCGTAGACCGTGTTCTCCATCAACGCCTGGCCGATGCCCTGCGCAGTGCCGCCGTGCACCTGGCCGGCCAGCAACAGCGGATTGAGCGTCGCGCCGAAGTCGTCGACCACCACGTAATTGAGGATGCGGGTCGCACCGGTCTCCGGATCGATCTCGACCTCGGCGAGATGGGTGCCGTTGGGATAGGTCGCCTCCGTCGGGGTGAACGCGGCTTCAGCCGCGAGCGCGCCCGCCTGCGCCGCCGGACGGCGGGCGAGATCGGCGAACGCGATCGCCCGGTCGGTGCCCGCCACGCGGACCGCGCCTTCGGCGATTTCGAGATCGTTTGCGGCCGCCTCGAGCACGTCAGCGGCCATGTCCTTGAGCTTGCCGGCGAGCTTCTCGGCCGCGCCCGCGACCGACGCGCCGCCGCAGGGGATCGAGCTCGAGCCACCCGTTCCGGTGCCGGTCGCGATCAGGTCGGTGTCGCCTTGGATCATGCGCACTTGCTCGGGTGGCAGCCCGAGATGATCGGCAACGATCTGGGCATAGGCGGTGGCGTGGCCCTGCCCCGTCGATTGCGCCCCGCTGAGCACGGTCACGCCGCCATCATGGTCGAGACGCAGGCGCGCGGTGTCGGGGCCGTTGTTTCCGCAGGCTTCGACGTAGGTCGCAAAGCCGATGCCGCGCAACTGCCCGCGCTCCTGCGAGCGCGCGTGGCGACGCTCGAAGCCGGTCCATTCGGCGATCTCCTGGGCGCGCGCAAGGTGCCCCGTGAAGTCGCCGGAATCGTAGGTCTTGCCGGTCGCGGTCGTGTAGGGCGTGGACTTGATGAAATTCTTCCGCCGCAGCGCATCGGGCGCCACACCGAGGTCGCGCGCGGCCACATCGACCAGCCGCTCGATCGCATAGGCCGCCTCCGGGCGTCCGGCGCCCCGATAGGCGTCGACCGGCACCGTGTTAGTGTAGGCGCCGCGAATGCGCAGATGGCAGACCGGGATGTCGTAGAGGCCGGGCAGCATCACGGCGCCGATATAGGGGATGAACGGCGCATAGCAGGAGAGATAGGCGCCCATGTCGGCCACGGTGTCGACGTCGAGCGCGAGAAAGCGGCCGTCCTCGCCGAGCGCAAGCTTCAAGGTGGTGACGTTGTCGCGGCCTTGCGTGTCGCCGAGAAAATGCTCGCTGCGATCGGCCACCCATTTGACCGGGCGCGCGAGCTGGCGCGCCGCGACCGCCGCGAGCGCATATTCACGGTAGGGAAACAGCTTGGTTCCGAAGCCGCCGCCGACGTCGGGAGTGACGACACGCATCTTCTCGGGCTTGATCTTGAGCACCGCGCCGCACAGGACGTCGCGGACGGCGTGGCTGCCCTGGCTGCCCAGCGTCAGCGTGAGGCGGTCGTTGCCGGCGTCGTATTCGGCGACGACACCGCGGGTGTCGAGATAGTTGGCGACCACGCGCTGATTGACGAGCGTGAGCGAAACCGTGCGGGCGGCCTTGGCGAAGGCGCCCGCGGTCCTGTCCTTGTCGCCGAGCGCGATCTCGAAGACGAGGTTGCTCCGCGCCGTCGGCCACACCAACGGCGCGCCGGCGGCGAGCGCGGCGGTGGCGCCGACCGCAGGGGGCAACGGGTCCCATTCGACCGTGATCGCCTCGGCCGCGTCGCGCGCCCGGTCGAGCGTGTCGGCGACCACGAAGGCCACCGCATCGCCGACATGACGCACCTGGTCGCGCGCCAGGATCGGATAGGGCGGCACCGTGAGCTTCACGCCCGGCACCTCGCCCTGGCATGGCAGGTTGCCGAGCTCGGCGATGTCTGCGCCGGTGAGCACCAGCGCCACGCCGGGCAGCGCCTTGGCCTTTGCGGCATCGGCGATGCGCAAGCGCGCATGGGCGTGCGGCGAGCGCAGCACGAAGCCGTGGAGCAGGCCGGCCGGCGCATGATCGGCGACGTAGCGGCCGGCGCCGCGCAAGAGCGGGTCGTCCTCCCGGCGGGTGACGGCCTGACCGCTACCGAATTTGGTCGTTGGCATGCGCTCGCCCAATCCGCGTCTATTCCGCCGGCGCGGCCGGTTGCGGGGCCGGCGCATGGCGGCTCGCCTTTTCGGCGATCCAGCGACAGACCACGTAGAACGCCGGCGTGAAGATCAGCCCGAAGGCGGTGACGCCGATCATCCCCGAAAACACCGCGGTGCCGAGCGTCTGCCGCAGCTCGGCGCCCGCCCCCACCGCCCAAACCAGCGGCATCACGCCGAAGATGAAGGCGAACGACGTCATCAGGATCGGGCGGAACCGCAGCCGCGCCGCCTCGACCGCCGCCGCCCAGCGGTCGCGGCCGCGGTCCTCCAGCTGCTTGGCGAACTCGATGATCAGGATGGCGTTCTTGGCCGCCAGCCCGATCAGCACCACGAAGCCGACCTGGGTGAGAATGTTGTTGTCCTGCCCGCGCAGCACGACGCCGACGATCGAGGCGACCAGACACATCGGCACGATCAAAATGACGGCGAGCGGCAGGGTGAGGCTCTCAAACTGTGCCGCCAGCACCAGGAAGACGAAGACCACCGCCAGCACGAAGGCGAAAGTGGCCGTGTTGCCGGCGCGCAGCTGCTGGTAGGCGAGCGTGGTCCATTCATAGCCGAAGCCGTCGGGCAGTACCTCGCTGGCGAGGCGTTCCATGATCGCGATCGCCTGGCCCTGCGAGTATCCGGGCGCGGCCGCCCCGTCGAGCTCGGCCGCCGGATAGAGGTTGTAACGCGGCACCCGGTAGGGCCCGGCGATGTCGCGTACGGTGGTGAACGAGGCGAGCGGCACGGTGCCGCCGCTCGCATTGCGTACCCGGATATTGAGCACGTCCTTGGGGTCGACCCGGTAGGGCGCGTCGGCCTGCGCGGTGACCCGGAAGGTGCGACCGAACAGGTTGAAGTCGTTGACGTAGGACGAGCCGATATAGATCTGCAGCGCGGCGAACACGTCGGGCGCGCTCACGCCCAGCATCTGTGCCTTGGTGCGGTCGATGTCGAGATAGAGCTGCGGCGTCGAGGTCTCGAACAGCGAGAACACCTGCGCCAATCCCGGCGTCTGGCTGGCGCGCGCCATCATCGCGGCGACCGCCTCCTGCAACGCCTGCGGCGCGCGGCCGCCGCGGTCCTCGATCATCATGCGAAAGCCGCCGGCATTGCCGATGCCCTGCACCGGCGGCGGCGGCACCACGAAGATCATGGCCTCCTGGATCTCCCCGAGACGCCTGAACAGCTCGCCGGTAATGGCGCCGGCCGACTTGCGCGGGTCCTTGGCGCGCTCGCTGAACGGCTCCAGCACGGCGAACACTGCGCCGGCATTGGGCGCATTGGTGAAGGTCGCGCCGGAAAAGCCGACGACATTGACCGCCGACGAAACCCCCGGCACCTTGAGCGCGATGTCGACCGCGCGCCGGTTGACCTCGTCGGTGCGGGCGAGCGAGGCGCCGGGCGGAAGCTGCGTGACGATGATCAGAAAGCCGCGATCGAGCGCCGGAATGAACCCCACCGGCGTCTTGCGGAACTCGTTGAGGCCAAACCCGATGATCCCGGCATACACGACGAGCGTGAGCACAGCGAAGCGAACGACCCGTGCCGACAGCCAGGCATAGCCGCGCCCGACCGCATCGAAGCTCCGGTTGAACAGGCCGAAGAAGCCGCGCAGCGGGCGCTCCCACAGCCGCGGCGCGCGCTGCGCGTGCGGCTTGAGCAGCAGCGCACACAAGGCGGGCGACAGCGTCAGCGAAACGATCAGCGAGATGATGGTCGCACCGGCGATGGTGAGCGCGAATTGCCGGTAGAACTGGCCCGATATGCCGGTGATGAAGCCCGCCGGCACGAATACCGCGCACAGCACCAACGCGATCGCGACCAGGGCGGCGCCGACCTCGTCCATGCTCTTGATCGCGGCCTCGCGCGGCGGCAGCCCGGCGGCGATGTTGCGCTCCACGTTCTCGACCACGACGATGGCGTCGTCGACCACGATGCCAACCGCCAGCACCAGCCCGAACAGCGAAAGATTGTTGAGCGTGAAGCCGAACAGCGCCATGAAGAAGAACGTGCCGATGAGCGAGATCGGGATCGCGACCAGCGGAATGACGGCCGCGCGCCAGGTCTGCAGGAACAGGACGACCACCAGCACGACCAGGAGAATGGCCTCGCCGATGGTGGTCTTCACCTCGTCGACTGATTGCTGGATGAACTGGGTCGGGTCGTAGATGATGGTGTATTGGACGCCGGGCGGGAACCGCCTGGACAACTGGTCCATCGTGGCGCGGATCGTCTGCGCGGTCGACAGCGCGTTCGACCCCGGACGCTGGAACACCGCAAGCGCGACCGCAGGTTCGAGATTGAGGTATGAGTTCGACGAGTAGTCGAGCGCCGCGAGCTCGGCCTTGGCCACGTCCTTGAGGCGCACGACGGCGGTCGCCGTCTGCTTGACCACGATATTGGCGAACTCCTCCGGGTAGGCGAGCCGGCCCAGCGTCTTCACCGCCACCTGGAACGCGCCGGGCTGCTCGATCGGCGGCTGATTGAGCACGCCGCCCGCGACCTGGACGTTCTGGCCCTGCAGCGCCAGCGTGACATCGCCCGCGGTCAGCCCGAGCGACTGCAGGCGATCCGGGTCGAGCCAGATCCGCATCGCATAGTCGCGGCTGCCGAACACGGTGATCGAGCCGACGCCGTCGACACGGGTGAGCTGGTCCTTGATCTCCAGCGTGGCATAGTTCGAGATGTAGAGCGTGTCGCGCGTCTTGTCCGGCGAGAACAGGTGCACGACCATCATCAGGTCGGGCGAGCTCTTGTTGACGGTGACGCCGACCTGACGAACCTCGGCCGGCAGCCGCGGCTGCGCGATGCCGACGCGATTCTGCACCTGCACCTGCGCGATGTCGAGATTGGTGCCGAGATCGAAGGTCACCGCGATGGTGAAGCGGCCGTCCGCGCTCGAGTTCGAGGACACGTAGAGCATGTTCTCGACGCCGTTGATCTGCTCCTCGATCGGTGCGACCACCGTCGCCGCGACGACCTCCGCGCTGGCGCCGGGATATTGGCCGGTGACGTTGATGATCGGCGGCGCAATCTCGGGGTACTGCGCAACCGGCAGGCGGGCATAGGCCACCGCGCCCAGGATCACGAACACGATCGAGAGCACGGAGGCGAAGATCGGACGATCGATGAAGAAATGCGAGATGCGCATCGCCGGCCGCGGCCCTTCTCAATTGCTCTTCGGCTGCTGACCGCTCGCCTGCGGCGGCGCGCCTTGCTCCTGCGGCGTCACCTTGGCGCCCGGTCGCGCCCGCATCAGGCCCGCGACGATGATCCGATCGTCGGGCGCGAGGCCCGACTTGATGACGCGCAACTGGCCGACCAGGTCGCCGAGCGTCACGTACCGCAGCGTCGCGACGTTGTCGGGGCCTACCACGAGCACGAACTTGCGCGCCTGCTCGGTCCCGATGGCGCTGTCGGGCACCAGCAGCGCCTCGTATGGCGCGGAGCCTGGCACCTGCACGCGGGCGAACATGCCGGGCGTGAACAGGCCGTCCGCGTTGGCGAACTCGGCGCGCCCACGGATCGTACCGGTGGCGCGGTCGATGACGTTGTCGACGAAGTCCATCCGGCCTTGATGCGAAAAGTCCTGCTCGTCGATGAGCTTCAATCGCACCGCGGTATTGCCGCGGCCGGTCACGTCCTGGCCTTCCCGTGTCAGCCGCTCGTAGCGCAACAGCGACGCCTCATCGAAGGTGAATTCCAGGCGGATCGGATCGGTGGAGACGATGACGGCGAGCAACGTATTGGTCGTGCCCCCGGTGCCGCCGGCAATGAGATTGCCCGGCGTGACGTGGCGATCGCCGATCCGGCCGGCGACCGGCGCCCGCAGCTCGGTGAACTCGAGATCGAGCTCGGCCTGCCGCACCGCCGCCTCGTTCGCGTCCACCGACGCCTTGGCGTTGCGGAACGCCTGCGAGCGCTGATCGAAGACCTGCTCGCTGATGGTGCGGTCGCGCAGCAGCTGCTTGCCGCGCGCAAGATCGGCCTCCGTGAATGCGAAGTTGGAGCGCGCGAGCTCGAGATTGGCGCGCGCCTGGTCGAGCGTGTTCTGGAACGGCCGCTTGTCGATGGTGAACAGGAGGTCACCCTGCTTCACCGTTTGACCGTCCTGGAAATGCACCTTGTCGAGATAGCCCGAGACCCGCGCCCGGATTTCCACCACGTCGACCGGGACGAAGCGGCCGACATATTCGTCCTGGTCGACGATGACGCGCTTGACCGGCTTGGCGAAGGTCACGGTCGGTGGCGGCGGCGCGGCCGGCTGCTGTGGACCCTCGCTGCAGCCCACCAGCATCGGTGCCGCCGACAACAGCACGGCAGCCGCCAAGGCTCGCAGCGGCGCTCGTGCGGGTGTCGGCATGAGGTCGGGGGGCAAGGTCATGGCGGATGCCGGCAATATAGGGGAAGGCTCGGGCCTACGGTGGGCGGTCGCGCGCTTGTGAACAGCGCCCCTCATCTTCCCTCACGGCGTGCGCCACCCCATATCTGTCAACGAGCCCCAAGTCCACCGCCGCGACCAAGGCGATGACCGCATAGCCGATGCTTCGCATCGGCGTTCTTAGCACTAAGAACGGCGGCCGAAGGTCGCCTATGTCGGCGTCGCGACGGGAGCGCGTCACCCAGGTGTCATTCCATGCTCGACAGACCCGACCTTGCCGCCACTCAGCCGGTTCCGCCGGAGGACCAGCCGCTGCTCGACGCCTATTCGCGCGCCGTCATCGACGTCGTGGAGCGCGTCGGTCCCGCCGTGGTCCGGCTCGACGTGATGAAGAGCGGCAACGAGCGCCATGGCGGCACGGGCTCGGGCGTGGTGGTCGCGCCTGACGGGCTCGTGCTTACCAACAGCCACGTGGTCGGCGGCGCCGCGCGGGTCAATGTCACCACCGTGGACGGGCGCAGCCTGACAGCGCGCGCGGTCGGCGACGACCCCGACACCGATCTCGCGCTGGTGCGCGTCGACGCCCCGGTGACGCTGCCGGCGGCGACCTTGGGCAATTCCAAGCTGCTCAAGCGCGGCCAATTGGTGATCGCGATCGGCAATCCGCTCGGCTTCGAATCGACGGTGACGACCGGCGTGGTCTCGGCGCTCGGCCGCTCGCTGCGCGCCCGCTCCGGGCGGCTGATCGACGACGTCATCCAGACCGACGCCGCGCTCAATCCGGGCAATTCCGGCGGCCCGCTGGTGTCGTCGCGCGGCGAGGTGGTCGGCATCAACACCGCCGTGATCATGGGCGCGCAGGGCATCTGCTTTGCGGTCGCCGCCAACACCGCGAATTTCGTGCTCGGCGAGCTGGTGCGGCACGGCCGCGTCCGGCGCGCCTATATCGGCATCGCCGCCCAGCAGTTCGCGGTGTCGCGCCGGCGCCGGCATGCGACCGGCCTCACTCAGGAAAGCGCGGTGATGATCGCCTCGGTCGAGCCGGGCAGCCCGGCCGGGCGCGCCGGCCTCGCGGCGGGAGACATCATCCTGGCGCTCGACGGCACCGCCGTCACCGGCGCCGACGATCTCATTCGCCTCCTGGCCGGCGACAAGATCGGGCGCACGGTCGAGATCGAGATGCTGCGCAACGGCGACCAGCGGCGGGTGTCCGTCGTGCCCGACGAACGCGCTCACCGCGGCTGATCAATCGGGCGGCAGCGGTGGAGGAGGCGGCGCGCCCGGAGCGGGGCGCCGCCTCAGAGCGTCGAGCCACTGTTTCCCGAACAGGCCCAGCACGATCCCGAAATAGACGACGGCACCGATGCCCGCGAGCACCGCGAGCGTCGCCTCCGCGCGCAGCGCCGGCCAGCCCGCGAACAGGGCCGCAACCGGCCGCTCGCCGACAATGAGCGCGGCGGCGAGCGCGATCCCCGCCAGCGCCAGCTTGCCGGCGGACTGCTTGAGGCGGCTGTCGATCGTGATCAGATCCTTGCGGGCGGCGAAGGCGATCAGCAGCGTGAAATTGACCCAGGCGCCGATCGAGGTGGCGAACGCGAGCCCTACCTGGGCGTAGCGGTCCATCAGCAGAATTTTCAGCACGACGTTGACGGTCACCGCGAAGAACAGCGCGATCACCGGCGTCGTGGTGTCGCCGCGGGCGAGGAAGGTGACGGTGACGCTGCGCAACAACACGAACGGAAACAGGCCGATCGCATAGGCCGCCAGCGTGGCGGCTGCGGCCTGCGCGTCCGCCGCCGTGAACGCGCCGCGGCCGAACAGCGCGCGCATGATCAGCTCGGGCACCAGCAGGAAGGCGACCACGCAGGGGATCGACAGCAGCAGTGTGAGCTCGACCGCGCGGTTCTGCGCATGGCGGGCGCCGCGCTCGTCGCCGGACGCGATGCGGTTCGCCATCTCGGGCAACAGCACGGTGCCGACCGCGATCCCGATCACGCCGACCGGAAGCTGGTTGAGCCGATCGGCATAGTAGAGCGCCGAGATGGCGCCGGTGGCCAGAAAGCTCGCGATCATGGTGTCGGCAAACAGCGCGATCTGGGTCTCGCCGGCGCCGAGCATCGCCGGCCCGAGCCGTTTGAGAAACAGCTTCATCTCCTCGTCGAGACGCGGCCTGCGAAAGCGCGGCAAGTCGCCGCGTCGCCACGCATCGCCGCCGACCAGCAGGGCTTCGAGCGCTCCGGCAATGAGCACGCCCCAGGCCGCGGCGTGGCCCGCGGTCGGGAACAGCGCGACCAGGGCGAGCGTCAGGACCATTGAGAGATTGAGCAGGATCGGCGCCGCCGCCGGCGTAGCGAAGCGGCCGAGCGCGTTGAGAATGCCGCTGTAGAGCGTCACCAGCGAGATCAGCAGGAGATAGGGAAAGGTGATGCGGGTGAGCTCGACGGCCAGCGCGAAGCGCGCGGGGTCGCTGCGGAAGCCCCACGCCAAGATGCTCACCACCCATGGCATGAAGGCCCACACGACCATGAGAAAGAGCAGCTGGGCGATGAGCAGCAGCGTGAAGACGCGGTCGGCGAACAGTCGTGCCGGATCGGCGCCGCCCTGCTGGCGGATGCGCGCATAGGCCGGCACGAAAGCGGCGTTGAAGGCGCCCTCGGCGAAGATGGCGCGGAAATGATTGGGCAACCGGAAAGCGACGAAGAAGGCATCGGCGATCGGCCCGGCGCCGAGCACCGCCGCCAGCACGATGTCACGCGCGAAGCCGGTGAGACGCGAGAGCAGCGTGAAGCCGCCGACGGTGAAGATGCGTCCAATCACTTCGCGGCCCCGCGCATGTCCGAAAGCGATGTCACGAGAATCGGGTGAATTGTAGCCGCGATGCCCGGCCTTGTGCCGGTCATGACGAGAGGAGAATCGCCGGGCAAATGCGCTAGGCGCCCAGCGCGCCGCGCACCGCCTCGATGATCCGGTCCTGCGTCGCCTCGTCCAGATAGGCGTGCATCGGGAGGCTGATCACCTCCTCGGCCAGCCGCTCGCTCACTGGAGCGCCGCCGTCGACCAGGGGAAAATGCCGGTAGGCCGCCTGCCGGTGCAGCGGCGTGTGATAGTAGACCGCCGAGGGAATGCCCTGCGTCTTGAGCGCGGCGGCGAGCGCGTCGCGGCGCCCGGGAGCGAGCCGGATCGTGTACTGCGCCCAGACCGAGGTCGAGCCGCGCGCCAGCCGCGGAACGGTGGCGACCTCGGCGAGCTCCGCGGAGTACCGGCGGGCAATACGCTCGCGGGCCGCGATCTCCTCGGGAAAAATCCTCAGCTTCTCGATCAGCACCGCCGCCTGGATGGTGTCGAGCCGCCCGTTGATGCCGATGCGCACGCAATCATACTTGTCGCGGCCTTCCCCGTGCACGCGCAGGCTGCGCATGATGTCGGCGAGTTCGTCGTCGTCGGTCAGCACGGCGCCGCCGTCGCCGTAGCAGCCCAGCGGCTTCGCGGGAAAGAAGCTGGTCGCCGTCACCGGCGCCAGCGCACCCAGCCGGCGGTTCTTGTAGGTCGCGCCGAAGGCCTGCGCTGCGTCGTCGAGCACGAACAGGTGCTCGGCGTCGGCGACCGCGGCGATCGCGTCATGGTCGGCCGGCTGGCCGAACAGGTCGACCGGGATGACCGCGCGCGGCCGCAGTCCGAGCTGGCGGGCGGTGGCGACCGCGCGGGCGAGGCTCTCCGCCGAGAGGTTGAAGCTCGTCTCCTCGACGTCGGCGAACACCGGGGTTGCGCCGACCAGCGCCACCACCTCGGCGGTGGCGGTGAAGGTGAAGTCCGGGCAGATCACCGCGTCGCCGGGGCCGATCGCCTTCGCCATCAGCACCATCAGCAGCGCATCGGTGCCGCTGGCGCAGCCGATGGCATGGCGGGCGCCGCAGAAGGCGGCCAGGTCGGCCTCGAACGCGCGCACTTCTGGCCCCAGGATGAACTGGCAGTGGCCAAGCACGCGCGCCACCGCCTCGTCGATCGCCCGCCCCAGACGGCGCCGTTGCGCGGCGACGTCGATGAACGGGATCGGCGCGGGGTCGAGGCGGGTCGGCCGGTTCATTGCCGTCGATCTTGTCGGACGGCCGGGATCAACCGGTCAGCCGCCGGGGACCGACGCGGCGGCGCGCCGCGGTCGGCAGCGCCCGGCTCTCGAGGCAGCGGATCGCGATCTCGAGGCTCGCCACCCCCTCTTCGCCGGTCACCGCCGGCTGCCTGTTGTCGCGGATCGCGCCGATGAAGGCCTGCAGCTCGGCGCGCAGCGGTTCGGCATGACCGACCGAGAGGTGGCGCATCGAATAGCTGCCGTCCGGCTGGAAGCCGAAGCATTCGGTGACCTGGCGGGTGAGCAGGTCGCCCATGATGTATTTCTTGCGCGTCGCGATGGTGACGTTGCGCGCCTTGAACGGGGTGAGCCAGTTGGTGTTGATGTGGGCGAGCACGCCGGAGGCGGTGCGGAACTGCAACAGCGCGATGTCCTCGCGCTCGGCGACCGCGCTGGAGAGTTGCGGCTGCACCTCGGCGATGTCCGATTCGGTGAACCAGCGGATCAGGTCGATATCGTGCACGGCGAGATCGATGACCACGCCGACGTTCGACATGCGCGGCGGAAACGGCCCGACCCGGGTGATGGCGATCGAGAGGATGTCCTCGTCGCGGATCGCCTCCTTGATCGCCTCGACGGTCGGGTTGAACCGCTCGACATGGCCAACCATTAGCGCAACGCCGGCGCGGCGCGCGGCGGCGATGATGGCGTGCCCCTCCTCCACCGACGATGCGATCGGCTTCTCCACCAGCACGTGGACGCCGCGCTCGATGCAGGCGACCGCCAATTCCCGATGCAGATGGGTCGGCGCCGCGATGGTGAGGGCGTCGACGCCGTGGTCGAGCAGTCCTTCCATGGCGCCGAAGGTCGCGCAGCCGAGAATTCCAGAGACGAAATCGCGCTGGTTGCGGTCGGGATCCGCTACGCCGACGAGCTGGACACCGGGAAGATCGGCGAACACGCGCGCATGGTTGCTGCCCATGACGCCGACGCCCACAACACCTACGCGTAGCGGAGCGTCCGCACCGACCTTGGCGGATTGCACCATGATTGGACCAGTCCCCCTGCCGTTTCCGGTAGCCCTCGCCTGCCTAGCACGCTCGGAGGCGGCTGGCGATTGCAACGTTTTGTGCCGTTCGACACGTTTTGAATCAAACAGTTACAAGATTTCGGGTTGCGGCGACGGAGGGGACCTGGGTGGACGGGCATGGCTCTCGTACAATCATGGATTGCATTTGTCATCGGCCCCTCGCTGCCGGCGCCAAGGCCTGCCGTCGGGACGTTGGCCGCGAACCAGCCGGTAGGGCACCGCGAGCAGCAGAAACGCGGCGGCGGCGAGATAGGATTCGGTCACGCGGCCGGAGCGCATCAACCGGTATTCGTGCCGCGCAAACCATGCGCGTATCCGGTAGCCGCGCCGCCTCAGGGTCGATCCTTCGATCGCGACGTGTGCGCGGCGCGTTCGTGCCTGATGCCGTTCGATCATCGGAACCAGATCGGGCGCGTGGCTGGAAACCACGGCGGGCACGTCCACGAGATCGGCCACCGCCGTCGGATTGTCGCGCAGCAGCTCCACCTTGAGAAAGGGCACGCCCTCGCCCTGGATCATCTCGCGCCAGAGCGGATGCATCGGATGGATCGGAAACAGCCGTGACAATGGTCCGCCGCTGCCGGCCTTCGACAGCGCGCGCAAGCGATATCCTGCGGCAACGAGCCGCCGCGACAGCTCGATCTCCCCGGCCACGACGATATCGGGCTTCGTCATCTGCGCAAAAGGCTGCGACATGACGGCGGCGAAGACGTCGCCCTGCGCCACGCGGTTCTCGAGCAGCAGGAACCAGCTCTGCAGGTGGGGCGCCGTCAGATTGCACTCGATCAGACCGTAGACGTCGGCGGGCACCGCCAGCAGCCGCTGCAACGTGAGCCCGAGGTTGCCGATCGGGCCGTAGACGCTGTCGTTGGTCAACAGCAGCCTGCCCTTGATCGAGCCGCGATGCCGCCGATACGCCTCGGACCAGGAGCCGAAATCGAGCCCCCGGTTCTCGCGCGCAATGACGTCGTCGCATACTGGAGCCAGGCGTTGGCGGTCGGACGAACTGATCTGCGACGCCGTCACGAAGACAATTCGGAAACCGGCCGTTTGTAACGCTTCCAAATAGCAAAACACGTGATCATCGACGCGGTCGTCACGGTCGAAGTGCGCGAACAGGCAAACGTCGTCCGCCCCTGTCACGGTTTGGCCCGGTATCGTCATCGCGGACGCACGTCGTTTGTCAAACCAATTGGCGACCCCGGCAGTCATGCCATCATTACTCTGCATCAAAGGCTGGGGCGGGCAAAAATCAGTATGGCCGCCATTGATGCTTAAACAGCATTTGGCGCGGTGGCAAACCGCGCGCTCATTTTGTTAGACCTGCCGCTATGCGTTCCGCGACAAACCGGTTCCCCTGTGATGACATGTGCCCGAACGTCTTGCCATCGTCGGACACCCAAAGCCTGGCAAACTGCTCGGAGGAGCGGTCACGCAGCCCCTTCAGGTCCTCCCACAGATCGAGGGCGTCGACGCCGAGTTCGCGCGCACACCGGCGACGATGATGGCCTTGGGTGGCCTCAGCACCGCGCGCGTGAGAGAGTATTGCAGGACCAAAAGCAGCCTGGTTCCGCTCACCGCCAGCTCGGTCTGAAGCCGCCGCAGTAGGGCGCACGATACCGCGGCCGGATCGTTATCTGCCCAGACCGAAGTGCGCATCACGATTTGCTGCCAATCAACCCAACCGAGACGGTCTGTTGCGAACCGCAGGAAGTACGAGTAGCTCGGCAGGACCAGCCACAGCGGCGTCTCGCTCAATCGACCGGAATAAGGCGGGACCGGCACGTTATGGAGGACGAGCGATCCGCTTTCCATTGTGAAATACGGTTTACTGGCGCCGCTGAACACCACCATGCCGGCTCGCTCGAAATCGTGCGCGAAGAAGCTGACGATCAGCGCCGATGGCTTCAACGTGGGCAAAAGCCTCTCGGCGCGCAGTACGATCTGATCTGTGCCAAAGCCGGGAACGCCGGCGTTGACGACGGGGCGTCCAATCATGTGTTCGAGATGCGCGGGCCAAGAATGACGATCCCCGACATCGGTTCCGAACGTATAACTGTCTCCGACCGCGAGGATCTCCCCGGTCGGCGGCGCGCTCGTATCGGATCCGTTAAGCCGTATTCCGTGCTGGCCGGTTGTCAGCGAGTTGACTTGGTCGTCCGGATTCACCCTCAGATTTGATTTCATGACCCAACCCAGAACGGGATCGTAGTCGTACATCGATCCGGTCGTGAACTGGGGGTTGCGTTCGGCCACCCAGTTACGCAGCGCGGAAATCGGCTGGCCATCGAAGGTCCGAGCGCAGACCTCGAGGAGCAACAGTGGCACGATGGTGTGATAGATCAGGATGCTTGGGCGCCGGCTAAACGCCACGGCGGTAGCATAGAGGCCGAGCGCGAATGTAACGGCCCCGGTCGCTGCCAATTCAAACCGCGTGACACCAAGCCATAGATAGAAGACTCAACGCTCGTCCCGCCCGAGCCCCAACCACGGTCCTAAGCCCGCCAGCGTGATTATCAGCGCTCCACAGAGGAGCACTCCGATGGCTGCACCCTGTCCAAGTTTTCGGACAAATCGCAAGCTCTTACCCGCCGCCCCCTTCGATAACATTTCGTGTCGCCATGCTCAGAAACAACAAGGGGCAAGCCCTCGTGAGGCTGTTTGCCAATTTCGCCGCTAAGTCATTGAGGATGCAAATGCGGATTTTTGATATGGCGACCCCGGCAGGATTCGAACCTGCGACCTTCAGCTTAGAAGGCTGTTGCTCTATCCCCTGAGCTACGGGGCCGCGACGCAGAGCTTGTACCCCAGGACCGGGCACGACTGCCAGCGTCCGCAGGAGGCAAGCGGGTTGAGCGCTGCGGCGGTTTCCCCGCGCAGGCGTTCGCCATGCCCTCCGGGCTCACAGCCGGGCCGACGGGGGCGCCACCGCGATGGTGAAGCGCGCGGGCGGCCCTTCGAAGCCGAGCCAGCGCCGGCGCAGCACGACCTCTCGTGGCGGCGTGTGCGGCACCAGCGCCAGGTAGCTGTTCATGTAGCGGAGGCAGTCGTCATCACTGCTCGGACAACCGACCGCAACCCCGTCGCGCTCCAGGCTCGCCCGATCCGCCCATGGTGCCAGAGACCACATGAAATGCTTGCGGGTCGGCAGTCGAAAGCCGAGCAGATAGTAGGTCAGCGGATGCTCGGGCAGATAAAACGACACGGGATTGGCAAGCTCGAACGGACCGCCGACGAATTTGAGCGGTTGCGACGTCGTCCACTTCCATTCGGCCGCGAGTTCCGCGGCCAAGAGGCGCGGATAGTTGGCGTGATGGGGGACGCCGGCAAGTTGCCACCAGGCGAACAGCGGCGCGGCAATGAGGGCACCGGCGGCAATTGCCATCGCGATCGCCGCCGTATAGACGACGGCCCGCCGTGGCACCACGATCAGCGGAGACATCAGCAACACGACCGGCAACATCCCGAGCGCGGGCAGGTTCCACAGCGACAAAAGGCGCGTGCCGGTGATGGCGGCGACCGGCAAAGGCAGCAACAGCGGGAGCCAGAACAGAATCGCGGCGGTGCGCCGTTGCGGATCGGCCGGCCACACGGTGTCGCGGATCGCGGCCCGCGACGGACGCACCCCCGCAACCACGAGGGCGACCGCGAATGCGGCGTAGCCCAAAGTGCCGAACGTGTATTCCACGATCGAGCGCAGCCAGTCGGCGAGCGATTGGGCCGCGCGCAAGCCCGCCGCAATGACAAACGGAGAAAAATCATCCTGCACGAGCCAGACGACGTGAGGCACGCAGGCGAGCACCGCGACCAATGCAGCCGCCCATGGCGCCGGCGAGCGGAAATAGGCCGCGCGGCTCTTGTGGGACACGGCGGCGAGCGCCAGCGCCAGCAGCAGGAACACCGACCAGTATTTGGTGAGCAGGCACGTCGCGGCGCCGAGACCGGTCAACACGCCCCATCCGCAGTGACGGGTGTCGAGCGAGCGCATGAACGCCCAGGTCGTGAACGCCCAGAGCGGAATCAGCGCTGCGTTGTGGTCGAACCGCAGCGCGAGGAAATTGTAGAACGGAATGACGCCGAGCAGGAACGGCACCCACGCGCGCTTGTGGCCATCGAGCCATTCGCCGGCGAGCACGAACGACAGGTAAAGCCCGAGACCGAGCGAGACGCCGGCCAGCAGGTAGTAGGCCCACTCGGTGAGCGGAAAGAGCGTGAACCACGAGGCCACGAGCCAGATCAGGACCGGCGGATGCTTGGGATAGCCGAGCGCCCAATCGCGCATCAAGACCACCGTTTCCGCCATGTCCGGGTGGAGGTCGTGGCTCGACTTGGAGACCACCGCGTAAAGCGCCCACGCCAGCGCATAGAGCACGGCGACGAAGGCCATGGTGCGGTGGCGGCGCGCCGGGTCGGACAGCGCTTCCGTGAGACCGTCGGCGGGGGCTAGCGCAACGTGACCAAGTTCGGAGAGGGCTTTCGAAAAACGGCTCGCGTCTCCCGGCCGCCCCGTCGTTTCGCCGGCGGGCAATGCTGGACCGACGTCCTCCCGGGATTGGCCGCGCACGGCGGCCGGCCCTGACTCGGATAATGCTCGATCGGACACGTGGATCGGTGACCCCGGGAGCAGCGGCCCCCGACCAACCTGATCGGCGCCGATGGTAACTAACTACCCTACCCTGATTGGATATCGGGCGGCAACCCACGGCCCAAGCCGTCATTGCGAAGTGCGGCGCTTCGGGTAAACAGCGCTTCGCTCGAGCCGGCGCGAGCCGTGATCGCTTCGAGCCTGGCTCGGTAGCGCTGCCCGAGCACGATGTCGGAGAAGCTCTTGCGCATGTGGATGCGGGCTCGTTCGCCGACCGCCCTTGCGTATGCCGGGTCGTCCACCAGCCGCGCCAGCGTCACAGCGGCGGCATCGATATCGGGCTCCGCCCAGACTTGGCCGGCGCCTTGCGGATACTCGCCCTCTTTCACCGGAATCAGCCGATAGCCGACGGGAAACGACACATCGGCGTTCATGTATTCCATGTTGCCCGACCAACCCGTCGCCACGACCGGTCTGCCGAAAAACATCGCTTCGGCCGGTCCTCGCCCGAAGCCTTCCGATCGATGCAGCGACAGCAGGCAATCGCAGCAACGGATGAGATTTTTGATTTCATTGTCCTTCATCGTTGCGTCGATGATGGTGACGCGATCGCCCAGATCGGCGGTGTCGCGACGGACCCTTTCGAGCACGCTGACATCCAGCGATGAATTGTTGATCTTGATAACGAGGTGAACGGGCGCCGACGGGCGCGCCTTCGTCAGCCGGCCGAACGCGTCGATCGCGGCCCACGGATTCTTGCGGGACACATAGGACCGGAGATCGAAAAAACAGAGGATCGCGAAATGGTTTTCGGGAATTCCGAAATGGGCTTTGCCCAGGATTTCTTCGATGTGCGGCTCACACGCATTCGGTAGATGGAAGACCGGCACTTTGACCGCTGCCCGAATGCACTGGTCCGCGAAGGCGGATGCGGTCCAGACTTCCCCGAAACGATCGAGCTCCCGCGCCCATACCTGCGGATAGCAGGGCAACTCCCAGGCGGGAAATACGATGTTGTACCCGCAACGAAAAATGCCGCTCTGCCGCGTTTCCATCGTTTCGAGCGCGGACGCTATCTCGTCGCCGTTGAGACTGTATATCCGCAGCCCCTCGGACAGCTGCTCGATCACGGCTGGCCGAAACTCGCGCTCCAGTCCCTCGTCGGAGCTTCTATAGCCGCTGATATCATAAATCTTCGCCGGCACTCTGGCCGCCGTCAGCGCGCGCCACACCGCACGCACATGCTCAGCCCGCCCCGTCGATCCGAATGGATAGCCAATCAACGTCACATCCGGCATCGTCTCTCCGGGAACCTAGCGCGCGCGATAACCGCGAAACCACTCGACGAAGCGGCGAACCCCCTCGGCAATCGGCGTCTTGGGCCGGAAGCCGACGCTGCGCTCCAGGTCCGCCACGTCCGCGAAGGTTTCCGGAACGTCGCCCGGCTGCATCGGCAGCAATTCCCGCACCGCCGATTTGCCGACCGCTTCCTCGATAAGCCGGACGACCTCGGTCACCTCGACCGGCTGGCTGTTGCCGATGTTGTAGATGCGCCACGGCGCCTGGCTGGTGGCCGGATCGGGCGCATCGCCCGACCACGCCGGATCCGGCGCCGGCGGCAGGGTGACGAGCCGCGCCACCGCCTCGGCGACGTCGTCGATATAGGTGAAGTCCCGCCGCATCCGGCCGTGATTGAACAGCTTGATCGGGCGTCCCGCCATGATCGCGTCGGCGAACAGCCACATCGCCATGTCGGGCCGCCCCCACGGGCCATAGACCGTGAAAAACCGCAGGCCCGTCGCCGGCAACGCGAACAGATGCGCGTAGGCGTGCGCCATCAGCTCGTTGGCCTTCTTGGTGGCGCCGTAGAAGCTCAGCGGATGATCGACATTGTCGGAGGTTCGGAACGGCACGCGGGTATTGCCACCGTAGACCGACGACGACGACGCGTAGAGGAGATGCCGGCATCCGGAATGTCGGCAACCTTCCAGCACGTTGAGAAAGCCGTTGAGGTTGGCGTCCGCATAGGCGTGCGGATCGATCAACGAGTGGCGCACGCCGGCCTGGGCGGCGAGATTCACGACCAGTGGAAAACGATGAGCCGCGAACAAGTCCGCCATCGCCGCGCGGTCGGCAAGGTCCAGCTTCTCGAAACGGAAGTTCGGAAACGCCTGGAGCTCCGCCAGCCGGGCCTGTTTCAGCCGCGGATCGTAATAGGGATTGAGGTTGTCGAGGCCAACGACGGCGTGCCCATCCGCCAACAGGCGACGGGCGACATGCATTCCGATGAATCCGGCCGCTCCGGTGACGAGAATCGTGTCTGGCAACACGGACCCTTTCTCTCAGGCTTTGATCGGCTCAAGCCCCAGCGCCGACGCGGCAGGCCTGTTGCCCCTCGGCCAATATCGGTTCATGCAGTATACATCCGAAAACGCCAAGCGCCCCTTTTCGCTCCTAGCAGTGACCTTGCATGCCCTCGTCCGCCGCGGACCTCGCCCTCCGGAGCCAAGCCGCATGAGCGACGCGTCGAAGGAGGCGGCGGCGCTGCGACGCTGGCTGCTCGATGTGGCGTTGCCGCTGTGGTGGGACGTGGGTGCCGACCGCGTCGGCGGCGGCTTCCACGAGGCGATCGCGCTCGACGGCAGACCGCTGGCGCGGCCGCACCGGGCGCGCAGCATCGCCCGCCAGGCTTTTGCCTATTGCGAGGCAGGCCGCCTCGGATGGAACGGGCCCTGGCGCGAGGCGGCGCTGCACGCGCTCGCCTATCTCCGCGACCGCTTCGTCTCGACGAATTCGACGGTGGTGTCGGTGGTGGAGCTCGACGGGAGGGTCGGCGATCCGACCTTCGATCTCTACAATCAGGCCTTTGCGCTGCTGGCCTATGCCAGCGGGCACCGGGCGTTCGGCGAGGCGTCCGGCTGGCGCCGGCTGGCAATCGAGCTGCGCGGTACGCTCGTCCAATCCTATGCCCACTACGGCGGCGGCTTTCTGGAGGATCGCGACGGGCGCCTGCCGCAGCGATCCAACCCGCATATGCACCTGCTCGAATCGGCGCTGGCGTGGACCGAGATCGACGGCGATCCGGCCTGGCGGGCGATGGCGGACGGCGTCGCCGAGCTTTGCCTCGATCGCTTCATCGATCCGGCGAGCGGAGCGCTGCGCGAGTTCTTCGCCGCCGACTGGGCGCCGGCGCCAGGCGTCGAAGGCCGCATCGCCGAGCCCGGCCATCACTACGAATGGGCGTTCCTGCTCGATCGCTGGGCAAGGCTCGCCGGCCGAGAACGGCCCGCCGCGGCGGGAAGACTGATCGCCTTCGCCGACGCTCACGGTATCGACGCGCGCCGCGACGTCGCGATCAACGCGGTGCTGATCGACGGCAGCGTGCACGACCCGGTGGCGCGGCTGTGGGCACAGGCCGAACGGGTGCGCGCCTACACGGTGGACCGCCGCCCCGACGACACGGCGCGGCTCGCCGCCGCGATCCGCGGTTTGCGGCGATTTCTCGCCACGCCGACCGACGGCGTCTGGTTCGATCAGTTGGCCGCCGACGATCGCTTCGTCATCGAGCCGGCGCGGGCGACGAGCCTCTATCACGTCATCGGAGCGGTGGCGGCGCTGGCGACCGTATTCCCGACCGATTCGCGCCCCACGCTGACATAGGCAAAGCCCCGCGCGGCCATGTCGTCCGGCTTGTAGATGTTGCGCAGATCGACCACGGCGGGGCTGCGCATCGCGGCCTTCACCCGGTCGAGATCGAGCGCGCGGAATTGATCCCATTCGGTCAGGATCACCAGCGCGTCGGCGCCGTTGACGCAGGCGTAGGGATCGGCCGCGGTCTGCAAGTCCGGCAACAGCTTGCGCGCCTCCGCCATGCCGGCGGGATCGTAGGCCCTGATCTGCGCCCCTTGCGCCGCAAGCGCCGGCACAATGACCAGGCTCGGCGCCTCGCGCATGTCGTCGGTATTCGGCTTGAAGGTCAGCCCGAGCACGGCCACCGTCTTGCCCTTCACCGAGCCGCCGCAGGCGGCGACGATCTTGTCGGCCATCGCCGCCTTGCGGGCATCGTTCAGGGCGATCACGGTATCGACGATCCGCACCGGCGAATTGTGACGCTGGCCGATGGCGACCAGCGCGGCGGTGTCCTTGGGAAAGCAGGAGCCGCCGAAGCCCGGCCCCGCATGCAGGAATTTCGATCCGATGCGCCGGTCGAGGCCCATCCCGCGCGCGACCTCCTGCACATTGGCACCGACCTGCTCGCACAGGTCGGCCATCTCGTTGATGAAGGTGATCTTGGTGGCGAGAAAGGCGTTCGACGCATACTTGATCAGCTCGGCCGTGCGGCGACCGGTGAACATGATCGGCGTCTCGTTGATGAACAGGGGGCGGTAGACCTCGCCCATCACGCGCCGCGCCCGTGCGTCATCGGTACCGACCACGACGCGGTCGGGACGCTTGAAGTCGTCGATCGCGGCGCCCTCGCGCCGGAATTCCGGGTTCGACACCACCGCAAAATCGGCGTCCGGCCGGGTCTTTCGGATGATCGCCTCGACCTCGTCGTTGGTGCCGACCGGTACCGTCGATTTGGTGACGACGACGGTGAAGCCGTTCATCTCACGCGCGATCTCGCGTGCGGCATCGTAGACATAGCTGAGGTCGGCAAAGCCGTCGCCGCGCCGCGAGGGCGTGCCGACGGCGACGAACACGGCGTCCGCCGAGCGGATCGCCGGCCCCGGCTCGGTCTCGAAGAACAGCCGGCCGGCCGCGATGTTGCGCTCGACCATCGGCTGAAGGCCAGGCTCGAAGATCGGGATCGAGCCGTTCTTGAGCCGCCCGATCTTGGCGGCGTCCTTGTCCACGCAGGTGACGATGTGGCCGAAGTCGGAAAAACAAGCGCCGGACACGAGCCCCACATAGCCGGTGCCGATCATGGTTATCCGCATGTCGGTAAGCCATCCCTTGTCGGCCGCAAGATCACACGATGATTCTGCGATTCCCTCGCGCCGGCAATCGCATGGGTTCGTGCAGCCTTCATGACCGGCGATAATCGTCTTCGATGCGCACGATGTCGTCCTCGCCGAGATAGCTGCCGGTCTGCACCTCGATCAGCTCCAGGTCGATCTTGCCGGGATTTTCCAGCCGGTGCGGCAGGCCGATGGGAATGTAGACGGATTCGTTCTCGTGCACCGTCTTGATCTCGTTGCCGATCGTGACCCGGGCGGTGCCGTGCACGATGACCCAGTGCTCGGCGCGGTGGTGGTGCAGTTGCAGCGACAGCCGGCCGCCCGGCTTCACCATGATGCGCTTGACCTGGTAGCGGGGGCCGCTGTCGAGCGAATGGTAGTAGCCCCAGGGCCGGTGCACCTGCAGGTGATCCTCGGTGATCTTGGGCGCGACCTCCTTCAGTCGCTGCACCAGCGCGCGCATGCCGTCGACGCTTTGGCGGTTGGCGACCAGGACGGCGTCCTCGCTCGACACCACCACCACGTTCTCGACCCCGAACAGGCTCACCAGCGCCTTGTCGGAGGCGGCATAGGAGCTCTTCGAGTCGACGAACACCGCCTTGCCGGCGTTGCCGGCGGCGTCCTTGTCCGCCAGGTCCCAGACCGCCTGCCAGGAGCCGACGTCCGACCAGCCGTAGGAGACCGGCACCACGGCGGCACGCGTCGTCTTCTCCAGCACCGCATAGTCGATCGATTTCGCGGTCGCGCGCGCAAAGTCCTCGGGCCCAAGCGTGATGAAACCGAGATCGGAGCCGGCGCTCTCGACCGCCGCCGTCACCGCCGCGGCGCTCGCCGCATCGAGGCCGCGATATTCGTCGAGCAACGTCCGGGCGTGGAACATCAGGTTGCCGGAGTTCCACAGATATCCGTCCGCGAGGTAGCTACGCGCCGTGGCCTCATCGGGCTTCTCGACGAATTTCTCGGCGGCGAAAACGCCGTCGACCACCGTCTTGCCGCGACGGATATAGCCGTACTCGGTCGCGGGCCGGTCCGGCGTGACGCCGAACGTCACGATATATCCCTCCTCGGCGGCGGCACGCGCGGTACGGCAGGCGGCGACGAAGCCATCGACATCGCTGACGACATGGTCGGCGGCCAGCGCCAGCACGATCGGCGCCCCTCCCCGCCGCAACGCATGCACGGCGCCCGCCACGATCGCCGGCGCGGAATCGCGGCGATGCGGCTCGAGCAGGATATCGGCCTCGACGCCGATCTCGCTGAGCTGCTCGGCGACCAGAAAACGGTACTGGTGGTTGGTGACGATCATCGGCCGCGCAAAAACTTGTCGATCGCCGACGCGTCGGATCGTCTCCTGAAACGTCGAGCGCGGACCGAACAGGCGCAGGAATTGCTTGGGCCGCCCCTCGCGCGAGGCGGGCCACAGGCGCGTCCCCGCCCCTCCGCACATGATGAGGGGAATGATCGGTTCGGTCATCGTCGGTCCGTTGTCCGCAGCGTCAGTGGCGACGGCGTGGCTGCGAAATCTACCGTCATGAACTGCCCCGGCCAAGCAGCCGATCATAGAGCGCAACGGTCTCGCGGCCGATGCGCCGGCTGGAGAATTCGTCCTCGGCGAGGCGCCGGCCGGCGGCGCCGAAGCGCGCGCGCAGCTCCGCGTCCTGCGCCAGCCGCTCGATCGCAGCGGCCAGGGCGGCGGCGTCATCCGGGGGGCAGAGCAAGGCATTGACGTCGGCGCGGGCGATGGCACGGCAGCCGGGGACGTCGGTGGCCACGATCGGGCGCCCGCAGGCCGCGGCCTCGAGCAGGCTCTTGGGCAATCCCTCGCGCCGCGACGGCAGCACCGCGATATGTGCGGCCGCCCAGACCTCACGGATGTCGGCGACGTGGCCCAGCAGCTCGATGCCGGGACGCTGCTTCCAGGCCGCGAGCTCGGCAACCGGGATCGAGTCCGGATTGGGCGGGTCGGGGTCGCCGGCAATGAGCAGGCGGATGGCGCGTCCCCGGCGCGCCATCAAGTCGTGCGCGGCGATCAGCGTGCGCAGCCCCTTGCTGTCGAGCAGGCGGCCGACGAAGGCGGCGGTGACCGGGCCCCGCGGTTCCGGCAGCGCGGTGAGGACATCGACGTCGACGCCGGAGCCGGCAATGAGGTGGATGCGGTCGCCGGGAACGCCCAGCGCCGCGAGCGCCGCGCGGTCCTCGGCGTTCTGCACCAGCACGGCGCTGCGCCGGAGCTTGAGCAGGCGCGGGAGCAGCCATTCGAGCGCGGCGCGCGCCAGGCGTGCCCGCGGCCTCGACGAGGTCAGGGCGAAGCCCCAGCCGGTCACCGCGTTGAGGCAGATGACCGGCAGGCCGCGCGCGGCGAGTGAGCCGACCACGGTCGGCTCGAGCGCCACGTGGTGCGCCAGATCGGGGTTGAGCCGGCGGTAGAGCCGGCGGATGGTGCGGACCATCGCCAGAAGCCCGAACGGGCTCATGCGGCCGCGCCGCCAGCGCACCGGATGGACCTCAAATCCCTCGCGGGCGATGGCGGCAGCGTGGCCGGTCAAATTGGTGAACACGTGAACCTCGTAGCCCGCGGCCTTGGCCGCGCGCGCCATCGGCAGCCGGTGGGACAGGAAATACCAGTCCTCAGTCACCAGATAGGCGAGCCGCGGGGCCCGCTTGTCGATCGTCATCACGCTCCCTGGGCTCGGCGCCGATGGCGACATGCCATTCGCCATCCGCTATTCCCTATTCGCTGCACGGATGGCAATGCGGAGTATGATAATACCATATGAGCGTGTCGCACGGACGCAAGATCGCGGTCATCG